>NZ_JAHHPP010000013.1 GCF_024606265.1 Endozoicomonas sp. SESOKO1 | reverse complement strand
AGAAACGTTCTTGAGCGATCAAGAACCCTCGCCCGCCAGGGCGGGGAGTGTCAGCCCGTCATCCCCTCCATAAAGAACGGGTAACGGGGTTTTCTTTTAATTACTTTTTGATTTTTGTAAAGACCACACTGTTATCACTGCCAAAGGGATTGGGCACGTAATCATCCGCGTTATGGTCGTTCTCCCAGGTGGTTTCATCCAGTAGATAGCGGAAATGGAAGGCTTTATCGCCAGGTAGCTTTACTTTGGTACGGAAGGCATTATCTTTCTTGTGGTATTTCATGGTAACCGGTTGCCACTGGTTAAAATCCGCAATCAGGGACACGGACTTGATACCCGGCTGAGTGAACTCAAACGTCACTTCGGTTTCTGCTGTTTTCTTGATAATTCTTTTCTTCAGCATACACAATCCTCAAGGTTTTGACGGCGTGAGTAGCCTACATTACAGCGATCGGTTGTAGTGATCAAATCAATAATAATACGACTATTGCCTATTGTTTAACTATGTGATGATCTGTACTGTACACGACAAAAATCAGTAGTAAGCCAGCGAGATCTACTATTTGTTACCACCACATTCAGCGTTTCTTTCTTCAAGTCGTTTTTGAGTAAGGTATTACGACCCGGTTGATAGCTAGCCATACAGCATTTACTCATCAGTCAGGGGCAACCTATCTGATCGCCAGGCTGTTCTGGGAGTTCAAATCATCCAGAAAGAAATACGACAGAATATATACCCCACAACGGTGAGATAACCCTTGAGAAGGTGATCGCTCTGTTGACATTATATGCGTTTGGCTGCTTTTATTATTACCACTGAAAATTCACCACTCTCCGAGGATTATCGGTTGTTTAAGCTGTTTTTGACCAGCGTGTTGCTATTTTTTGGCATCTTGCCACTAGCCTATATCAGAAAGAACCTCATTATTGAAAACGAGCTGTATGGCCTGTTTTTTGGTAATTATGTCTATCTTGCACACTACTTGCTGTTTACTGTACTGGTACTGCTGATCGTTCATTATCTGATAAAGCCTGTGCCAGTCTATCTTGGAAAATGGATTATTGCCGCTTCGCTATGCACAGTGACTGTTGTCGGTTATATCAACTATCGTTATACCGATGTCGTTCATACCCAAATAACGGTTAACAAAATTGCAGATAGAGAACGGCTGCGTATCGCCTTTGTCAGCGACCTCCATCTTATGCCAACGTCCAACAAACAGCTCTTTGTGGATATGGTAACGAAGATTAACGCTGAAAATCCCGACATCATTGTGTTTGGTGGCGATATTTTTCAGGACAGCCATACCAACGTTAATGATCGATACAAAAAAGTTTTTGCTGAATTAAAAGCAAAATATGGTGTCTATGCGATTCTTGGCAATCATGAATATTATGGTAACGATGTGGAAGGTAATGTTGCCTTTATCAAAAATTCAGGAATTGAGATTCTGCACGATGAGGCACTCACTATTGATGGCATTCACTTGATAGGCCGCGATGACATCGGTAATAAATTTGCCGTTACCAATCGGATGAGCCTGAAAGAAATTTATGAGCGCGACAATGTTCAAGCCAGTGACCCGATCATTGTCTTTGACCATAATCCCGTTTCCATACCTGAAAGTGTCGAGAACAAGGCCGATCTACAGGTTTCCGGTCACACTCATGCTGGCCAGTTCTTCCCTTATAATCTGATCTTGCGCCGAATGTACCCGAACGTCGTTGGCCATAAAGTTATCGACGGGCTGCACACTATCGTCAGCGCTGGTGTTGGCGTGGGTTGGTGGAAAATCATTGGGCCATGGCAAATGCCCTACCGATTTGGTACCAGTGGCCAAATTAATATTATTGATGTGAGTTTTGTAGCACCCTGAACAAGACGATATGATACATCAACGCTGGCTGTGCTACGCATGGCTCGCTACAGTCCCACAATAACAAATGGACGATAAAGCCTGATAGCTGTTATCGTCCATCGATTGCAATACCAATTATCGTTCCGTAGATATGCTTGTTACGGTTACTTGCAGTTATTTAATGGTAAGGTAATCGAGTGCCATATCTCCGCCATTAATTGATTGGATGGAGATAGTGTTGCGACCTTGTTTCAGCGTTGTGTTTGGCACAGGGATTGTCAGTGTGCCTTTGCCCTTAGCATTAAAGTCTGCAACAAGTGGCTTATCATTGAGCTTGAGCGTTACCGCCCCGACTGCTGGTAGCTTCTGTGCAACAAGCGTGAGCGTGCCTGTCTTCTCTTCGCCTGAATAGAATGATGCATTGACAACATCCCCCTTGCTAAAGTTTGAGATAAAGAGCTGGCTACGGTTACTCCACGCGCGGTTTTCTGGTTGTGAGTAGACAACGCTTTCAGCATTGCTTTTGGTCTCGATTTTGAATGCTTCTGCTTCGATACGTTCATTGAAACGTACTGGTGTTTTCACGCCTTGGTGTGGATTGTTTACCAGGCTTGCTTTACTTTCTGCAGTTCCATACCAGAATGTTGTTGGTGCGTAGTCGACGTTTCCGCTGCCTGCCCAGTGCCATAGCTCCATATCCAGCTTGAGAGACTTATTGAATGTCATCACATCAAGTGCACGCCAACGGTTATTCACGGTCAGGCCTATACCACGGTTGCCTTGTGCAATCGGCTGACCGAGGAAAGGTTGAGCAAAGGTTGCGCAGCCAACCCAGGCGTAAGAATAGTAATCTTCTGTTCCTGTACCGAAGTGTGAAGGGAATGTTTCGCCATCGATATAGATTTTTTCATCGCCTTCTCCCCACCAGGGTTGCTTAGGCTCGCCATCAACGTAATTGTAAATAGCCAGGCTATCGCCAACATATTTACCTTTACCATCGATAGTGATGTAGTTCAGGTCTCTGTGCGGATGAGTCGGGATTTTTGAGTATGTATGCCAATTTGCATGGAAGTAGAGCGAATCGTTATTCCAGTCCCATTGAGTATGTTTGACAGAAAGGTTCTTGATGGTTACAGGTTTTTCAGCGAAGTTATGGATGGTTATTTCAGCATTCCTTTGGAATGGCATAATCCATTGGCTTGACATTTCACCGTCGAATGAGACTTTATGGTATCGTCCGTTAAACTCAGTTGCCAGCGTGTATCCAGTGCTGAAGAAGTCCCCGACAGGAGTCCAGACAGTTTTTTTACCATCAAACTTCATTTCAATAACTGTTGAACGCAATGCCTGCTTGTAATCTTCCGAGATAAGTTTCATTGCAAACTTACGGATTGCTTTTTCACCTGTGATTGTAATTGTCTTGCTTGTGTTTGGTGCGAGTGTGATGTCGTTATGCATAACACCGTCAACTGCGCCTTGATATGGCTTGTTTTCCACAATGTCTTGCTGCGTGTCAGCCAGGAGCTTTGCATTGTCTTTCAGCTCTTGCATTGCGAATGTTTTGACTGGTGTTCCTTTTTCGTATGCACGGTAATTAATAGCGAAGTAGAATGGGTCATCTTCGCCTTCGTATGTGACTTTACATCCGTTTTCATATGGGATTGGAACATAGAGGTTGACACCGCTAAGCAAGTAGCCTTTTCCCTTGTGGTCTTCACGGAAAGTACCTGTACGCGCTGAGAGAATGCCGTCAGCCAGGAGTTTGCCGCTGATAATGTCTAAAAACTTTCCTTCAATAGCTGGTTTATCTGAGCCGTCCAGGTAGAAACGGATGGTTCCATTTTTAAATCCCCATGTGAGATATGTTGACCAAAAGCGCACGATTGCTCCTGGACCCTGAACATCCATCAGTACACGTTCTTTGCGACCGTGATTGACCTCCTCACGGATAAATCCACTGCCATCACCGTTAGCAAACCAATCTTCAGCTGGCGACTTTGATGCCCGGTCATAACTGCTTGCCTGTGCAAGGGTGAAGTCATATTTATCTTCACGAGCGAGTGCTTCACGATTGGTCATTTCTTCCAGAAGTGACTTGAAGGAAACTTCTGCAAATGCATTTTCGTGTATGAGTACAGAGCTAGCGAAGAGTGCTGCGAGAATAAAATGAGTTCTTTTCATTTCTTTTGCTATTTAATAGGTACGCTTCAGGAAAAAGCACAATAATGCCTGAAACCAGGAGTTATTACTTTGTCAGATATCAACCTTGTTGAATCTATGTACTAGCCCGAATATTTCATAAATAAGAGCAGGTTCCGCCCAATCACTTCTCTTTCCAGGCATTTAAGCAATTTCAACCAGGTTCCCCCTGGACTCCAGCCAGGACTTGCGGTCTGAGCTACGCTTCTTGGCCAGCAGCATATCCATCCGCTGAGTCGTCTCCTGCTCATCGTCCAGCGTCAACTGAACCAGACGACGAGTGTCGGCAGACATGGTGGTTTCACGCAGCTGCAGAGGGTTCATCTCGCCCAGTCCCTTAAAGCGTTGCACATTGATCTTGCCTTTCTTTTTCTCGGCACGGATACGTTCAAGAATGCCTTCTTTCTCCGCTTCATCAAGGGCGTAATAGACGTCTTTGGCCACATCAATCCGGTAAAGGGGAGGCATGGCAACATAAATATGGCCACGTTCCACCAGCGGGCGGAAGTGTTGAACGAACAGGGCGCAGAGCAGTGTCGCGATGTGCAGGCCATCGGAGTCAGCATCGGCAAGAATGCAGATTTTGCCGTAGCGCAAACCATCCAGGTTATCCGATGCCGGGTCAACTCCCAGTGCTACGGAGATGTCGTGTATTTCCTGGGAGGCCAGCACTTCCGATGAGTCCACTTCCCAGCTGTTGAGGATTTTCCCCCGCAACGGCATGATGGCCTGGTACTCACGGTCACGGGCCTGTTTGGCAGAGCCGCCCGCCGAGTCCCCTTCCACCAGGAACAGTTCGGTCATGCCCAGGTCCTGACTGGCGCAATCCGCCAGTTTACCCGGCAGTGCTGGCCCCTGGGTTACTTTTTTACGGGCGACCTTCTTGGCCTTGCGCATCCGTTTCTGGGCATTGCTGATGCACAGTTCTGCCAGCAGTTCAGCTTCAGCGGTATGCTGGTTCAGCCAGAGACTGAAGGCATCTTTTGCCACCCCAGAGACAAAGGCGGCACACTCTCTGGAAGAGAGGCGTTCTTTGGTCTGGCCGGAGAATTGCGGGTCTGCCAGCTTGGCAGATAATACGTAGGCACAGTTTTCCCACAGGTCATCGCCACCGAGTTTCACGCCTCGGGGCAACAGGTTCCGGAACTCACAGAATTCCCGGATTGCTTCCAGCAGGCCGGTTCTCAGGCCATTCACATGGGTACCGCCCAGCGGGGTGGGAATCAGGTTGACATAGCTTTCCGTCAGCAGTTCACCACCCTCGGGTAACCATTGGACGGCCCAGTCTACCGCCTCGCTTTCCCCTTTCAGGGCGCCGGTAAAGGGGTCAGCGGGGAGCACGGCAAAGCCCCTTGTGGCACTTTTGAGATAGTCATTCAGGCCATCTTCGTAATACCACTCGGTAACGTCTTCAGAAATCCGGTCATCAAATTCAACCCGCAGTCCAGGGCAAAGCACTGCCTTGGCCCGGAGGTTATGCATTAGTCGGGGTACAGAAAACCGTGGGGAGTCGAAATAGCTGGCATCGGGCCAGAAATGAACCGTTGTGCCGGTATTGCGTCGGCCGCAGGTGCCGGTTTCGTGGAGGTCTTCATCCTTGTAGCCATCTTTAAAGCTGATGGATGACACGATGCCACCACGGCGAACGGTCACTTCCAGACGGCTGGAGAGCGCATTGACCACAGAAACACCCACCCCGTGCAAACCTCCGGAGAACTGGTAGTTCTTGTTGGAGAATTTACCACCGGCATGCAGGCGGGTGAGAATAAGTTCAATACCCGAGATGCCATGTTGCGGATGGATATCGGTGGGCATGCCCCGGCCATCATCCACCACTTCCAGAGACTGGTCTTTGTGCAGGGTGACTTTGATATGGGAAGCAAAACCTGCCAGGGCCTCATCCACGCTGTTGTCGATGATTTCCTGGGCAAGATGGTTTGGCCGGGTAGTGTCGGTGTACATTCCGGGGCGTTTGCGCACCGGGTCGAGGCCACTGAGTACTTCAATCGCCTCGGCGTTGTAGTCGTTTTTTACCATGAGTCCTTGCTGACTGATCGCTTGATGACGCGGAGCTTGAATATTGAATATAGAGAGTGTAACGAATGGACGGTGATTTGTTCAAACGGATGTCAGAAATCCGGTTTCAGAAAGTCAAAGACTTCTGGCAGCATTTTCTCAAAATGCTCAAAGGCGTGGCTGCCACCTTCCTGTACGATCACCCGGCATTGCTGATATTTTTCCAGTGCCTGCCGGTAGTCCAGAGTTTCATCCCCCTTCTGTACCATGAGCAGGGTGTTTTCCGGTGATGCCGGAGGCTCGACTTCCAGAAGCAGCAGCTGTTCAACATACTCTTCGGTCATTACCCAGTCGGCACCGGTATGATAGTTTTTCTGGGGGCCAAGAAATGCTTCGAATCCTTTATGGGGAACAACGGCCGGGTTAATCAGCACCAGTCTCGCCTTTTTGCTGTGGCCATTAACAAGCAACCAGTGTTGCAGCCAGGTACCCAGGAAACCGCCAAGGGAGCTGCCAATGATGTAGATATCCCGCAGATCCAGCGACTTTTTCAGGTGGCTCTGTAAACACTGCACAATATCCGATGGAAAAACCGGCAGGTCCGGTATCCATAATTCAATATCCAGCTGGTTATCACGGACATATTCTGTGGTTTGAATCGCCTTGCTTGACTGGGATGAACTGTTCAGGCCATGCAGATACACCAGCAGCGGTTTCATATTCTTGCCCCTGTCATTCTATTCAGCAATCTATTCGCCAATGCTACCGGCGAGTGGTCAATCAACAGCTGGTCATACCAATAGCGGGTGATGAAGCCTTCATCCACGGCATTTTCCAACCAGGCCACCAGGTGATCATAATAGCCAGCCGTATTCAGAATAGCGCAGGGTTTACCATGGTAGCCTACCTGCTGATGGGCAATTTCCTGAAACAATTCATCCATACTGCCAGCACCACCGGACAAGGTGATAAAGCCATCCGCCAGTTCACCCATTTTCTGCTTGCGCTGGTGCATGTCTTGCACATGGATCAATTCACTCAAGCCTTTATGGGCCTGCTCCTGTCCGACCAGGGCGTGGGGAATCACACCAACCACTGTGCCACCTCCGGCGATGGCCCGGTCAGCAATGGTGCCCATCAGTCCAACATTGCCGCCGCCATAAACGATGGTGATGCCCTGCTCTAACAGCAAGTCCACCAGGGCCTCGGCAGCCTGACGGTACGCTTCCTTACGACCAGGCCGGGCACCGCAGAAGATTGCCACTGATTTCATTGCTTATCCCTCTAATTCTCTGCATGGCAGGGGTAAGGATACACAATTAGCTATACTCCTGCCTGTCCTAATGATCAGAATAATTCTCATACTATGCATAATATCGTGATTGACATTGATTATCGGGAAAGAGCTTCAGGGATTATTGACACTCTGCAGGATCGGGAAGGGGTTGTCGTGAACACCGTCGCCCTTGAAAGCGGGGATTATAAAATCAACAACGACTGGCTGGTTGAGAGGAAAACGCTGATCGATCTGGCCGCTTCCATTATTGATGGTCGGTTATTCCGGCAGCTGAGCCGGTTTTGTTTTCCTTATCGAAAAGTTTTATTGATTGAGGGTACTGCTGCCATGTTGTGTTCATCGGGTATACGACGGGAGTCTATTCAAGGGGCCCTGGTCACGGTGTCACTGTACTTTGGCATTCCTGTACTTCGTTCAAGGAACCCGGATGAAACCGCTGCATTACTGATGATGATTGGACGACAATGAAGTAAGTTTCGAGGGGTTATGAATTCTGCGGGCATTGGCTCCCGGCCAATTCAATCCAAAGATCCTGTCCGACAAAAGTTGAATATGCTGCAGTGTTTGCCAGGTGTTGGTTCGCTGAAAGCCCGGGCTCTGTTGCAGAAATTTGGCTCTATTGAAGCCGTCTTGTTGAGTACGGTTGAAGAGCTGGCACAAACCCGGGGGATTGGCAGAAAAACAGCGCAGGGCATCAAGCAGATGGTAATGCATTCCCACGCCGGAACCACAGGGTCTGCCAGCGTGGGAGGTATGATTGCATCAGAGGTCATTCAGTAAAGCACTGATTAACCTTTAACACGAAGGTGCACAAACCACTTGCTCAAGCCAACCATCACACCACCACCAATGATATTACCGATGGTAACCGGCAACAGATTCATAAAGATGTTGCCCAGGTTGATCACGTCGAAATCGGCAGCGGTGTAACCAATCGCCTGCCAGAATTCAGGACCCGCCAGGGACTTGATCATATAGCCCACAGGCAACAGGTACATGTTAGCTACGGAGTGCTCAAAACCGGCGACAACAAACGCCGCTACCGGCAGAATGCAGGCCATCATTTTACCGGCAGCCGTGCGGGCACTCAGGCTCATCCAGTAGGTCAGGCAAACCAGCAGGTTACAGAGGATGCCCAGGATCAGGGCCTGGAAGAATGGATAGCCCAGCTTGGCCTTGGCAATATACATGGAGGAGAGTCCTACCTGACCATTGCCGCCTTCCCAGACACCGCCACCAATAATCAGCAGGGCAAAGAAAATAGAGCCGATAAAGTTACCCACATAAACCAGCCCCCAGTTTTTAACGATGTTACGGAACTTCAGTTTACCCGTTGCCTTACCCATCAACAGCAGAGTACTGCTGGTAAACAGTTCGGCACCACAAAGCACCACAAGCATCAGGCCGGTACTGAACACAATACCGCCCACCAGTTTCGACATACCGTAGGGCATGCCCTGGGCACCGGCCATCACCACGGAATAGAACATGCCGGCAATGGCAACAAAAACACCGGCCATAATCGCCAGAATCACGGTTACCTCAGGGTGTTTTTTTGCTTTGCCTATTGCCGCCTGCTCAGCCAGCTTAGCCATTTCCGCAGGGGGAACAGCACCATAGTTGGGCATATTTTGTACTTGCATGGGGTTATCCACAGCCAATCGATTTTGGCGCTAAGTCTATCAGTGAGAAGAATCGGGTATCAGAGTGGTAAGTTCAGCGAGCGTTACGGAAAATACTTAGCGAATAATCTGAACGCTTAATGAAAATGAATCAGTGAACAAAAACTGTGCCTTAAAAAAATAGATAGAGTTTGTGTAAATGAACAGTTGATTCTTGTGATAAATACAGAGAGGATAAAATTATACCGTTTTCCAGTTCTTCATGCACCAATGGAGAAAAGGTTGGAGGGAAGGTGCCATGAGAAGGGTGCCATGAGATGAGAAAAGTGCCATGAATAGTCACCTGCTAATCATTGCCCTGGGAGTCACTGTTATTGGCACTGCACAGGCAGACGACCATGTGCAGATGACTGGTGCTGCAGACCTGGTACCAGAGCACCATGCTGCTACTTCCCAGGATAAGGCCCACGCTTCTACCATAGAACTCAGCAATCAATCATTAAGCCCGTCCGATAATGCCAAAGGCCTGCGTATTGATTATCAGCCATTTGATAACAACTTCAGTATGTCTGCCGGTAGCTTCCATCATTCATCGAAAGATTCACAAAATGTACGCTATAACAACAAGACCTATCTTGGTGTCGGTTGGAAGAAGATGGTTGATCAGGCCCGCCTGGGTGTCAGAGTGGACATTGGTGCTGTTTATGAGAACAATGAGGGGAGCAACCTCGCAGCCCCTACTGTCCATAGTTTGAAATCCATCTCAAAAAGCAACTTCGATGAAACGGCAACTGCCCGCTGGCAGCCCGTTATCAGTTTTGGTGTTTCCTACCGTTTTTAGGCTTTTGTTATGGGCAGTTATGGCGCTGTTTTCATTGGCTTGAGCGCCGCAGTCTTCTTTTCTTCTGGTTTAACAGCGGTAACCGCATTAATGTGCATCCCTTTTAATACGTTCAACGCCTGATTCAGCTGATAATCCTGGGCCAGCAGTTCAGCAATCTCTTCCTCTACCTTAGCGGATTTGGCTTTCTTGGATTCATCATCTTTATTGCCATTGCCGAGATGTCGCTGCAAATCAGCTTCCTTATACTGCTGGGGGGCATCAATCGGGGTGACTTTGGCACGCTGGACCACAATATCCGGTTTAATGCCTTCGGCCTGAATGGATCGGCCATTGGGCGTATAATACAAGGCAGTGGTCAGCTTTAATCCTTTGGCTGAATCAACACTCAGCGGCAATACGGTTTGTACCGACCCCTTGCCAAAAGACTCGGTCCCCATCAGAACTGCACGTTTATGATCCTGCAGGGCACCGGCAACAATTTCAGAAGCAGAGGCAGAACCACCATTGATTAATACCACCAGAGGGACTCCCTCTGAAGGGTCATCAGCAGTTGCATTAAACCTCAACTCAGAGTTTGGAATACGCCCTTCGGTATAGACAATCAACCCTTCGCTGATAAAGGCATCGGTAACGCCAACCGCAGCCTGAAGCACCCCTCCCGGATTGTTGCGAAGGTCCAGCACCAGCCCGTGAAGCTTACCTTCTTTCTGTTCTCGCTTGAGTTCTTTTAACGTATCGACCAGCTCATTGCCGGTATCCGCCTGGAACTGACTGACACGAATATAGCCATACCCCGGCTCAAGCTGTCTGGCCCTGACACTCTGGACTTTGATAACCGCACGCTCCAGGGCGATCTCAATAGGTTTTTCCGCACCCTCACGAACAATAGTCAGCTTGATAGGGGTGCCAGCTTTACCGCGCATTTTATCAACCGACTCTCCCAGGCTCATTCCCTTGACAGATACACCATCCAGTTTGATGATCAAATCCCCTGCCTGAACACCGGCTTTTGAGGCCGGTGTATCATCAATGGGGCTCACCACCTTGATAAAACCATCTTCCATGCCCACTTCAATACCCAGCCCTCCGAACTCTCCGGAAGTATTTTCTTCCAGCTCCTTGAAGTCATCCGGTTTCAGATAAGCAGAATGTGGATCAAGCCCGCTGAGCATCCCCTGAATGGCATTTTCCAGCAGTGTCCTGTCATCAACTTCCTCGACGTAGGCTTTTTTGATGCGTTCCATGACTTCGGTAAATGCCCGAAGTTCATCCAGAGGCAGCCTTCCTTTGGGCTGTTCAGCATCCCCTGTGTCTTGAGCTACTGGGGACTGGCTGTTAATTTCAGAGGCAGGAGCCTTTGGAGTCTGTTCTTCCTGAACAGCTGCATCAGCCCAGCCATTCAATGCCAGCCCGGTAGCCAGTACCAGAAGCAACGGCTGCACAAAAGAAGTTTTGATCAGCCGTTTAAGGTTAAAAATCAATTTCATGAATGCTCCCGGGCATTATTTAAAATCAGTGAAGTATAGAAATTACTTATCGGTATCACCGGTTGAAACTACACTGAGTTCGGGATAAAGCCTGATAAGAGAAACCTTTCCACCGGTTGCACTGTAATGACAAATTGTTGCGATAAGTTGTAGTGATAAATTGTAGTGATAAATTGGCCAGGGCATGCCAGTGTCTGCATCAACCTGTGTCGTCACCAAATCGCTCCGCCACTTACTCACCAGTAAATGTTTCTATCCTCACTTTCTCGCTATTGCCGACCAAGCCATAGCGAAGGGTCCTGGGGTTTGCCATTCAGACGCACCTCAAAATAAACACCCCCGGTTTGCTGCCCACCGCTCTGACCACTTAATGCCAGTGGCTCACCCGCCAGCACAGTATCACCTTCCTGCCTGAGAATGGAGTCATTGTGCGCGTAGAGTGTCAGGAAATTATCGCCATGGTCAACGATAGCCAACAGGCCATAACTGCTTAGCCAATCGGCAAAGATCACCCGGCCATCATGAATGGCATTAACCGTCGTTCCGGATGTTGCGGCAATAAACATGCCCTGCCAGCGCATGCGTGTTTCCGGATTCTGATCGTTGAAGTTAAACAGGACTCGTCCTTTTACTGGCCATAACAACTTGCCTTTACGACTTTTGAAAGAGTCGCTGTTGCTGAGCTGTCGGCTGATAATACTGGCAAGCAACTTACCCAGCTTCTCCCGCTCCTGTTCCAACTGTTTAAGGGCCTTTCCTCCCTTTTGATATCGACTCGCCAACTCACTCAACAGTTTTTTACGTTCAGACTGCTGTTTGACCAGCGATTGCTGTTTCTGGTCAATCTCTTCTTTTTCCCGGTTAAGTCGGGTAATGAGTGTTTGCCGGGCATTTTCCACGGATTTCAGTTCCGCAAGGGTTTTCTCGTACTCCCGGATCGACTGAAGTTGTGCCTGTTGAAAGTAATCAAGATAAACCAGTTGCCGGGAAACACTTTCCGGATCCTCCTGGTTCAGCAACAGCTTGATGCGGCTGTCGCCCAGACTCTTGTATAGCGATTGCAGACTCTGGACCACCTGGGCCTTCTGCTGCTCACTCTTTGCCGTCAACTGCTGCTGACGGCTCTGGAGCTTTTTTATTTCGCTCTGCCCCTCCTTGAGACGGGTTTCCAGGGTACTGATATCAGCGTTCAGTTGCTGTATGGCCATATCGTTCTTCTGAACCTGTTTCTGGGCAGAAGTTCGAGCTGTATTGAGTGATTCCAGTAGCTCTTTCGTATGCTGTATATCATTTTCAATGGCCCTGATTTCTGCCTCGGTTGCAACCTGTTCATTACCGATACCCCATTGAGGAATGATTGAGCAGGCACTGAACAGCAGTGCTGTGAAAACCCCGTTATACCTGCCCGGGAGCAGCGAATTGAAAAGCATCATGTGAGGAGTCTTTGGCTATTGGCTGAAACCCTGTCAGTATGCCTGCAATTAAAGATCAGATATAGTGACGGAAGGTCATGAAAAACTCCCCCTCACCACATCATTTTTCCAGGGTCGGTTTGTGACTTTTTATTGATTTCCTTAAACGTTATGTTCATTCTGTGCACAATCTTTTTCACAGCCCACTCCTTGCAATCTATCTTGAACAGATCCTGGATCAGTTTTCTAACATTATTGGCGGACCATTTGTTTGCATTAATGCCAAAATCAGAGGGTTTATTACTTTCAAGGATTGTCCTTAGCTCTACTTTTTGCTGTTCAGTCATGAAGGGAGTTATTCTTTTGCGGGGGAATTGACCTGATGTTGTATCAGTTGTTGTATTAACTGTTGTATTAAATGTTGTATTAAATGTTGTATTAATTGTTGAATCGATTGCACCAGACTGAGACCGTGGATTGGCAAATTGGCTGAAAAGTCTGGACAGTTCCAGCTTATCCCGGTTTCCAAACAAAAAATCCTCAATATACTTATCGAAGGCTATGGCAGGAAAGTGTGGCCTTGCGTCCTCTATCAGATCCTTAAAGCAGCTTAACTCCTGCATTCGCTGCGCATAAGTCCGCTCCTGATCAGAAACATCCGATGTTGTACATGCCGGAGGATTATACTTGTCCATATCGGTATAGATCAGGGGATTGCCTTGATCCCGGTTATTTCGGTGTACATCAGGCACGTCAGCAGCAAAGTCACTCATTAATTGAGATCCTTGCCCAGCTTGAGTTAGCCGGTTATTGCCGGAAAAGTCGGTGCTTGCTGTTGGTATTTCAGGTCGTTCGAAATATTTGTTGTAAAGTTCGGACAGATCCAGGTTTTCTCTTTTTCCAGACAAAAACTCCCCGATGTGCTGATTCACGACGTTGGCAGGAAAGAGAGATCGGGCCTCCTTAATCGTGTCCTGATAGCGACTTAACGCGTCTATTCGCACCGCATGAGCCCGGTCAAGGGCATAATGATCCGTTGTTTTGGGTTCATGTACGTTCATGCCGTTAAGTGCCTCGGGCATTCGTTGATCATGGTTACTCCGGTATACGCATGAGACATTACCGGCAGGGTCAACCGTACACCGAGACATATGCCTGAGCTGAAAT
>NZ_JAHHPP010000149.1 GCF_024606265.1 Endozoicomonas sp. SESOKO1 | reverse complement strand
GCCACGTCTGACCTGAACGATCTGTATCGTCGGGTGATCAACCGTAACAACCGTCTGAAGCGTCTGCTGGACCTGAATGCACCTGATATCATCGTCCGTAACGAAAAGCGGATGCTGCAGGAGTCCGTTGACGCGCTGCTGGATAACGGCCGTCGTGGTCGTGCCATCACCGGTTCCAACAAACGTCCCCTGAAGTCTCTGGCTGACATGATCAAGGGTAAGCAGGGACGTTTCCGTCAGAACCTGCTGGGTAAGCGTGTAGACTACTCTGGTCGTTCGGTTATTACCGTGGGTCCTACCCTGCGTCTGCATCAGTGCGGTCTGCCCAAGAAGATGGCGCTGGAACTGTTCAAGCCATTTATCTTCGGTAAGCTGGAAGCCAAAGGTCTGGCTACCACCATCAAAGCCGCCAAGAAGATGGTTGAGCGGGAAACCCCTGAGGTGTGGGACGTTCTGGCCGACGTCATCCGCGAACACCCGGTCATGCTGAACCGTGCGCCTACCCTGCACCGTCTGGGTATTCAGGCGTTCGAACCGGTACTGATCGAAGGTAAGGCGATTCAGCTGCACCCACTGGTGTGTGCCGCCTATAACGCCGACTTCGACGGTGATCAGATGGCGGTGCACGTTCCTCTGACGCTGGAAGCCCAGCTGGAAGCCCGTGCCCTGATGATGTCCACCAACAACATCCTGGCACCCGCCAACGGTGAGCCAATCATCGTACCTTCCCAGGACGTGGTACTGGGTCTGTACTACATCACCCGTGAGCGTATCAATGCCAAGGGTGAAGGCATGGCCTTCGTTGATATCGACGAAGTGATGCGAGCCTACCGTACCAAGGCCGTTGATCTGCATGCCCGTATCAAGGTGCGTGTCCATGAAAAATACCGGGACGGCGAAGGTGTCGACCACGATAACCATTTCCTGGCTGACACCACCGTGGGTCGGATGATCCTGTGGGATATCGTGCCTGAAGGCCTGCCTTTTGCCCTGGTTAACCAGGCCATGAAGAAGAAGGCGATCTCCGGCCTGTTGAATGCCTGTTACCGTCGGGTGGGTCTGAAGGAAACCGTTATCTTTGCTGACCAGATGATGTATCTGGGCTTCCAGTACGCAACGATTTCCGGTACCTCCATCGGTGTTAACGACTTCGTTATTCCTCCAGAAAAGGCGCGCATCATTGATGACGCCAACGAAGAAGTAAAAGAGATCGAAAACCAGTTTGCTTCTGGTCTGGTCACTGCCGGTGAGAAGTACAACAAGGTTATCGATATCTGGTCCCGTGCCAACGAAATGCTGGCCAAGCGGATGATGGATAACCTGAAGTCCGACACGGTGATCAACAAGCAGGGCGAGGAAGAAGAGCAGGAATCCTTCAACAGCGTCTACATGATGGCGGACTCCGGAGCCCGGGGTAGTGCGGCACAGATTCGTCAGCTGGCGGGTATGCGTGGTCTGATGGCCAAGCCAGACGGCTCCATCATCGAAACGCCGATTACCGCGAACTTCCGTGAAGGTCTGAACGTACTCCAGTACTTCATCTCCACCCACGGTGCCCGTAAGGGTCTGGCAGATACCGCTCTGAAAACAGCGAACTCCGGTTACCTGACCCGTCGTCTGGTTGACGTTGCCCAGGATCTGGTGGTGACTGAAGACGACTGTGGTACCAGCGACGGCCTGCTGATGACGCCGCACATTGAAGGCGGTGATATCGTAGAGCCATTGGGTGAGCGTATTCTGGGCCGTGTGGTGGCAGAAGACGTACTCAAGCCAGGCAGCGACAGTGAAATTGCCGTACCTGCCGGCACCCTGGTTGATGAAATGTGGGTGAAGCGTCTCGAAACCATGAATGTTGACGAGATGCGCGTACGCTCCCCAATTACCTGTGAAACTCGTCACGGCATCTGTTCCAAGTGTTACGGCCGTGACCTGGGTCGTGGTCACCTGGTGAACAAAGGTGAGGCTGTGGGTGTTATCGCTGCCCAGTCCATCGGTGAGCCGGGTACACAGCTGACGATGCGTACCTTCCACATCGGTGGTGCCGCATCCAGAAACGCAGCGGCAGACAGTGTAACCATTAAGAACAAAGGTTCTATCCGTCTGCTGAACCTGAAGTCGGTTGAGCGTAAGGACGGCACTCTGGTAGCGGTCAGCCGTTCCGGACAGCTGGCCATTGCTGATGAATTTGGCCGTGAGCGTGAGCGTTACAAGCTGCCTTATGGCGCGATGATTTCAGTGAAGGACGGTGACCAGGTAGAAGCGGGTCAGACCGTGGCCAAGTGGGATCCACACACTCACCCGATCATCACGGAAACCGCAGGTATCGTTGAATTCCAGGGCATGGATGAAAACATCACCGTGAAGACGCAGACGGATGAACTGACCGGTCTGTCCAATATGGAAGTGATGGATCCGAAGGATCGTCCTTCTGCCGGTAAGGATATTCGTCCAGCCATTCAGCTGAAAGACGCCAATGGTAACGAGCTGAAGCTGCCAGGTACTGACGTTCCTGCCCAGTACTTCCTGCCAGCGAACGCCCTGGTGAACCTGGTGGATGGTGCCACGGTGGAAGTGGGTGCGGTACTGGCCCGTATTCCTCAGCAGTCTTCCGGTAACCGGGACATCACCGGTGGTCTGCCAAGGGTTGCTGACCTCTTTGAGGCCCGTAAGCCAAAAGAGCATTCTATCCTGGCGGAAATCTCCGGAACCATCGGCTTCGGTAAGGAAACCAAAGGTAAGAAGCGTCTGGTGATTACACCGACTGACGGTACTGATCCTTATGAAGAGCTGATTCCAAAATGGCGTCACCTCAACGTGTTTGAGGGTGAGCAGGTAACCCGTGGTGAAGTTATCTCCGACGGCCCGACCAATCCACACGACGTATTGCGTCTGCTGGGTGTTGGTGAACTGGCTCGCTACATCGTTAACGAAATCCAGGACGTATACCGTCTGCAGGGTGTAAAGATTAACGATAAGCACATTGAGACCATTCTGCGTCAAATGCTGCGTAAGGTAGAAATCACCGATACCGGTGACTCGACCTTTATCCGTGGTGACCAGCTGGAGTACACACGCCTGCTGGAAGAGAATGATCGCGTGAACCGTGAGAATGGCTTCCCAGCCAAGTTCGAGCGTGTGCTGCTGGGTATTACCAAGGCATCTCTGGCAACAGAATCCTTTATCTCTGCAGCTTCCTTCCAGGAGACCACCCGTGTCCTGACCGAAGCGGCAGTCACCGGCAAGCGCGATTACCTGCGCGGCCTGAAGGAGAACGTGGTCGTTGGTCGTCTGATCCCTGCAGGTACCGGTCTGACTTACCACGCTGAACGTCGTAAGGGACGAGAAGAAGTTGAGTTTGAGGCTCCCGCCAAAATATCCACATCCGATGCCGAACAGGCACTGTCTGATGCTTTGAACTTTGGTGAAGTTTAATTGCTGAGGCGTTAAAGGCAGGCCTGCCTATAACATCCAAAAAAAGCCACCGGTCCGGTGGCTTTTTTTTGTCAGATGAAAAATAACAATATTCCGGAACCAATGTTGGTAATGAGCTGACTTTATTGCTGATCAGCGTTCTGAGTCATCCAACGGATATTTTACGCTTAGTTGACGGTGTGTGTAGCTATACAGGGGAACTGGTGTTTCCTTTTATCACTCTAAATACCCGGTTTGTGTCTGTCATGCCAATAACGGCTGGGTTCATCCAGCTGATCCTGGGTTTTCAGGGGAGTGGGTTATGGACGCGTTAGCAGTCAACACCGTTGGTTCACGGCATCTTAGCCAACCCTGCCCAGCCGGAGGCAGAGGTCATTTTCAGAGTGCGAGGGCCTGGGTGTGGGATGTATGTGTTCCTGCGACCAAAAAGCTGTTGCCTGCTGTTGAAAGCACTTACCGGGAGAATAAAACCTGGTGTGATCGGTTAGGCGGGGTGGCTGTGGTTGTTGGTGTTTGCACCGGCATGATTTCCTTCTCTACGCTTTGTTACCTTGGGAGTGGTTTTGCAGCGGGTTCGCTATATTGTCGGGGATCAATGAAGGAAGAGCTTGCTCCTGATGTGACGATAAATGGGACTCTACCCACGCCGTCCGGGCTTTTGGAAAATAGCCGGTGCTCAAAAGCAGACATCGTAGCGCTGATGAAAGTCATCGATGATCTGTTAATGAAACTTACCGACATGAACGCCAGGGTAGATGCTCTAACGGCAGAAAGGACTATGGCTGCGGTTAATCGATTGCATCAGGAGGCATCCAGGAAGAAGGGTGTAATCACACAAGTCCCGGAGGATGATATCAGTTTGAAAGTGAAAGAAGCTCTACAGATTGCGAGTGTGATAAGACCGCGCATCTATCTCGCGTTGCTGCATGAGCTTTCAGGGATAAATTCATCTGGAGATGAAATAAATGGCATTGTCAGTGGGATTCTGGGGAGGAGTTTTCACAACCCATGCCCTGAAATCCGCCGAAAGCATCGAGCCGATTATGAACAACTGGCGGACGCTTTTCTTGCCTCAGGCAAAGCGAATGCCCAGGGTGAAGTAAGATGGCCTGGGTCGCAAAAGGTTCAAATTGATATTCTTCATGGGATCACGGCCCCGTGGATGATAGCGGGTGAAGGCAGGGCGCATGAGGTGATGCATAAAATAGATAAAGCTGCCAGTGTGGCATTTCACCAGTGGAAAATGGCTCGTAAAGGTACGGTTGAAGCAACGTCTTAACTGGTTTGATACTTGTGTATAATGCCGGGCCTGTAGTCGTTTTTATTTGATGTTCTTTTATGCGCAGACTCGATCTTATTCTTGTGGATCAGGGTAAAGTTTCTTCCCGAAGCCGGGCCCAGCGATTAATCAGCGAAGGCAGGGTGAAAGTCCGGCAGTCAGGTGGCTGGGAAACGCCGGTCAAGGCAGGTCAGAAATACCCTGACCGGGTTGAGATAGATATCTGTCTGGATGAGGCTGACCAGTTTGTCTCCCGTGGCGGGATGAAGCTGGCAGGGGCACTGACGGTGTCCGGTATATCCCTGGCAGGTGCAACCGTGATTGATGTGGGGCAGTCAACCGGAGGGTTTACGGATTGTGCATTAAAGGCCGGGGCGTCCAGAGTCGTGGGGGTTGAAGTGGGGCATGGCCAGCTGGTCGAGTCGCTGCGTAATGATCCAAGAGTGGTTTGTCTTGAAGGGATGAATGCCCGTGCATTGCCCGCTGCACTGCTTGACCATACGTACCAGCAGCAAGGATTTGATCTTGCGGTTATGGATGTGTCGTTTATCTCCCAAACCAGGATTTTACCGTCGCTGGTGCCTCTGTTGAAAAAGGGAGGGCAGCTGCTCAGTCTGGTTAAACCACAGTTTGAGGTGGGACCCGGTGGTCTGGGTAAGGGTGGGATTGTCAGGGATTCGGGGTTGTTTCCAGAGGTTGAACAATCAATCAAGGCCTGCTGCATTGATCTTGGTTTGACTATTTGTGGTTATTTTGACAGCCCGATTACCGGAGGTGATGGCAATCGTGAGTTCTTTATCTGGGCTCAGCGCCGCTGATCATGGGCCCAGCTTCCATACTTTGATGGGCAGTGCGTAGTGTTTGATCAAGGTCAGCAGCCGTTGCCAGTGGGCGTGGTCTTCTGCGGTTTTGAGAATCAGAACAATCCCCGCTTTTTTTCCGGTCAGCATGCTGTAGTTCAATGACTGACCGATTGCTTCCGGCCACTTTCGGGCAAATTCAATCTCAATGGCGTATTGTTCCGTAAGGCAGTCAATACGTCGGCCATCTTTCAGGCGATGTTCTACCTTACCATCCATCCCCTCACACCAGACCTGCTGATACCATGACTCCGAGGGCTGTGCCTGACTCATCGTGGCTAATGCTGACATGGTCAAGGCTAACATGGGGCTGGCAATTCTGCTGAGTGCTGTGGTCATGATGTTTTCTGTCGTCTTTTCAGACTGTTTGCATCGGCAGGGTCGCGAAAAAAGAGATGCCTTTCCTGTGGTTGGTATTTCATCGCAGCAGGTGCAGGCAAGAGAGCGAATTTCAGGAACTTTTCATTATTTCCAAGTGTCCATGAAAGAAAAATTTATAAACACTAAGGAAATATTATGAATGTTGATGATGCAGCTACGTATCTTGCGATGTCTGGAATAAAAACGTTGAACGAAGTCAATGAAAGATCGCCTTCCGTCTTGCCCCGGTCAAAATGGATGAAATATTCAGTGATGGCCATTTCCGGTAGCTTAGGTACCACCTTGAGCCTGATACAATGCGCTCGGGAAGGCAGCAACTTGTCCCCTGTAACAGCGACCATACTGTCAACTAATATTATTGTTCTGGGTCAAGGTATCGCCGGTGTCTATTGCTATTCCTTTAAGTGACACAGGGAATATTTCCGTTGCCCGTTGCCCGTTGCCCGTAAAAGAATGGGGCTTGTGCTTTTGCGGGAAACGGGCAACGGGAAACGGGAGGCGACCAAAAGACTTATGAATTAAAAAATAATGTTCTTGATATCATCATCCTTTCGATCCAGGTAATGACTGGATTGGATGCGGCGGATGGTACGGGATTTTCCGCGCACCACCAACGTCTCGGTGGTGGCGATATTGCCCCTGCGCGTGATGCCCTGGAGCAAGTCACCCTTGGTAATGCCGGTGGCTGAAAAGACGACGTTATCGGAGCTGGCCATATCATTCAGGCGCAATACTTTTCCCGGTTCTACCCCCATCTCCCGACAGCGTTCCGCTTCCAGTCGGCCTGCTGCAATATTCTCCGGCGTTTCACCCTTGGCCTCGTCACGGGTTACCAGGCGACCGTGCATATCACCGCCCAGGGCGCGGATAACGGCGGCGGAAATCACGCCTTCCGGTGCTCCGCCCACGCAGTACATCAGGTCAACTTCGCTCTCGGGCATGCAGGTAAGAATAGAAGCAGCAACATCCCCATCAGGAATGGCAAATACGCGAACCCCCATACTCTGCATCATGGCGATGGCGGTATCATGGCGTGGTTTGGCCAGGGTGATGACCACCAGGCTTTCGATGGGCTTGTGCAGGGCGCGGGCGACATTGTGGATATTCTCACGCAGTCCCAGGTTCAGGTCGATCATGCCCCTGGCGCCCGGTCCACAGACCAGCTTCTCCATGTACATGTCCGGTGCTTTCAGAAAGGAGCCTTTTTCACCGGCCGCCAGAACAGCAATGGCGTTGTTCTGGCCCATGGCTGTCATGCGGGTGCCTTCAATCGGGTCAACAGCGATATCGATGTTTTCCCCGTTGCCGGTGCCGACTTTTTCACCGATGTAGAGCATGGGTGCTTCGTCGATTTCACCTTCGCCGATCACAATCTCGCCATTTATATCGACTTTATTCAGCATGGTGCGCATTGCTTCAACAGCGGCACCGTCAGCAGCATTTTTATCACCTCGTCCAAGCCATTTATAACCGGCCAGGGCGGCGACTTCGGTGACCCGTGAAAATTCGATTGCCAGTTCGCGTTTCATTGAGTTTTAAACTTTGAGGGTGTGTGGGGTGGCGACTTTAGCATATCAGGTGATGCCCTGGCAGCGCTTATCCGTCAACCGGGGAAGTGGCCGGTGGCAATGGCAACTTGAGAAAGAGTATTTGGATCATTGGGTTATCTGTCTTTGTCAGCTTACTTGTGTTAACGTTGAGGGCGTATTCCCTCTTTCAGGTTTATTGTTAACCTGCCCTGATATAGTAAGAATCCCCCGTTATGCAGGCTCTTTTGCCAGACTAAGGGTTATTTTTTGCTTTATATGGCTGAATCCTCTACTTGACGTTGCTTTCAACGATCCGTAAAATTTCTGCGCTTTATTTTGCCTGTGGTCCGCTTTTTGTGAGCGAGTTGTGCGCGATCAGTGGACGGGTTGCTTAAGCCGGTTTCTGTCGGCTTTTGCTGTTTAAAGCAGGAGTCTGGACGGCTATTTCCTCTGACAGTTCAGGCTCAACACTTAGAAACGGTTCTCGAATAGAGATTGGAGTTTGCTGGATGGCAACCATTAACCAGCTGGTGCGCAAGCCCCGGAAGCGTAAGGTTAGAAAGACGGACGTGCCTGCGCTGCAGGCCTGTCCTCAGCGTCGCGGGGTTTGCACCCGTGTTTATACTACTACCCCTAAGAAGCCTAACTCGGCGCTGCGTAAAGTATGTCGTGTGCGTTTGACCAACGGCTTTGAAGTGACTTCCTACATCGGTGGTGAAGGTCACAACCTGCAAGAGCACAGTGTGGTCCTGATCCGTGGCGGTCGTGTAAAGGACTTGCCAGGTGTTCGTTACCACACCGTTCGCGGTAGCCTGGATACCCAGGGTGTTAATGACCGTAAGCAGGGCCGTTCCAAGTACGGTACCAAGAGACCTAAGGGCTAGAAACTGGTTGTAAGAAACCAGTGTCAAGCCGGGTAAGAATTTTTTTAATATCAGGTTGATGAGAGTAAGGCCAGGTCACTGCTTTTTTGTATCGAAAAAGTCATTGATTGATCCTGGATTACCTGAAGACCGACGTAGAGGGCTTATCAATGCCAAGAAGACGCGTAGTCGCTAAGCGCGACGTGCTGCCAGATCCTAAGTTTGGCAACAAAACACTCACAAAATTCATCAACCACGTGATGGTCAGCGGTAAGAAATCTGTCGCTGAAAAGATCGTATATGGTGCGCTGGACGTTGTTCTGGAGCGTACCAATAAGGAGCCGCTGGAGCTGTTCGAAAAAGCTCTGGAAACCATTGCTCCTATGGTAGAGGTCAAGTCTCGCCGTGTTGGTGGTGCCACTTACCAGGTACCCGTTGAAGTTCGTCCTGCCCGTCGTACTGCCCTGGCCATGCGCTGGCTGGTAGACGCTGCGCGCAAGCGTGGTGAAAAGTCTATGAAACTCCGCCTGGCCGGCGAACTTCTGGACGCTGCCGAAAGCAAGGGCGCAGCCGTTAAGAAGCGTGAAGACGTGCATCGCATGGCTGAAGCCAACAAGGCATTCTCCCACTACCGTTTCTAAGTATCAGAGGATTGAGTCGTGGCCCGTAAAACCCCGATCAACCGCTATCGCAACATTGGTATCTGTGCCCATGTTGACGCGGGTAAGACAACGACCACAGAACGTGTTCTGTTTTACACCGGTCTGAGCCATAAAATCGGTGAAGTTCATGATGGTGCCGCCACCATGGACTGGATGGAGCAGGAGCAGGAGCGTGGTATCACCATCACTTCTGCGGCTACTACCTGTTTCTGGCGTGGTATGGACGCTCAGTTTGATGAGCACCGTATCAACATCATCGACACCCCAGGACACGTTGACTTTACCATCGAGGTAGAGCGTTCCCTGCGGGTACTCGACGGCGCTGTCGTGGTACTGTGTGGTTCTTCCGGTGTTCAGCCCCAGACTGAAACCGTATGGCGTCAGGCTGACAAGTACGAAGTTCCCCGTATGGTCTTCGTTAACAAGATGGACCGTACCGGTGCTGATTTCGAAATGGTGATCAGCCAGCTGCGTGACCGTCTGAATGCCAACGCTGTGCCTATGCAGATGACCATTGGCTCCGAAGACGAGTTCAAGGGTGTGGTTGACCTCGTGAAGATGAAATCCATCATCTGGAACGAAGAAGACCAGGGTATGAGCTTCACTTACGAAGACATTCCTGCTGACATGGAAGAGCTGTGCGCAGAAATGCGTGAGTACATGGTCGAAGCTGCCGCTGAAGCCACTGAAGAACTGATGGAAAAATACCTCGAAGAGGGTGATCTGTCAGAAGAAGAGATCAAGGCCGGTATCCGTGCCCGTACTCTGGCGAACGAAATCATCCCGGTGTTCGGTGGCTCTGCCTTCAAGAATAAGGGTGTGCAGGCGGTTCTGGACGCCGTGATCGAGCTGATGCCTTCGCCAAAAGAAGTCAAGGCGATCGAAGGTGTTCTGGACGACGCAGAAGGCACGGTTGCCACTCGTGAAGCAGACGACAGCGCTCCTTTCTCTGCCCTGGCGTTCAAGATTGCCACCGACCCGTTCGTAGGCACTCTGACCTTTATCCGTAACTACTCCGGTGTTTTGAGCTCCGGTGATTCGGTTTATAACCCGGTCAAGAGCAAGAAAGAGCGTGTTGGCCGAATGGTTCAGATGCACGCTAACAACCGTGAAGAGCTGAAAGAGTGTGTCGCCGGTGACATCGTAGCCCTGATCGGTATGAAAGATGTCACCACCGGTGACACCCTGTGTGCCATGGACAGCGTTATCACTCTGGAACGAATGGAGTTCCCTGAGCCGGTAATCTCCGTTGCGGTTGAGCCTAAGACCAAGGCTGACCAGGAAAAAATGGGTATCGCCCTGGGCAAACTGGCCCAGGAAGATCCATCTTTCCGCGTACACACTGACGAAGAGAGTGGCCAGACCATTATCTCCGGTATGGGTGAGCTGCACCTGGACATCATCGTTGACCGTATGCGTCGCGAGTTCAAGGTAGAAGCGAACATTGGTAAGCCACAGGTTGCCTACCGTGAGAAGCTGAAAGGCTCTGTTGACGCCAACCACAAGTTTGCCAAGCAGTCTGGTGGTCGTGGTCAGTACGGTCACGTTGTTGTTGAGTTCTCTCCTGCTGCTGATGGCGAAGAAGGTCTGGAATTCATCAACGAAATCGTGGGTGGTGCGATTCCGAAGGAATACATCCCGGCTATCCAGAAAGGTATCGAAGAACAGATGAAGAACGGCGTTATCGCCGGCTACCCACTGCTGGGTCTGAAAGCTCGTCTGTACGATGGTTCCTTCCACGATGTTGACTCTAACGAAATGGCGTTTAAAATCGCTGCTTCGCAGGCTCTGAAGAAATACGCGCCACAGGCCAAGCCTGTCCTGATGGAGCCTATGATGAAGGTCGAGGTGGTAACACCGGAAGACTACATGGGTGACGTTATGGGCGACCTGAACCGTCGTCGCGGTATTGTTCAGGGTATGGAAGATACACCTTCTGGCAAGGTGATTAATGCTCAGGTGCCGCTGGGTGAAATGTTCGGCTACGCTACCGATCTGCGTTCAGCAACTCAGGGGCGTGCAACATACTCCATGGAATTCCATGAGTATGCCGAAGCGCCCGCCAGCATTGCTGAAGCGGTCATCAAAAACCAGGGTTGATATTAACTAAGGGGTTCTGACCGTCGGCTTCCCGGAAATAACCGTTTTTTTTATGTTTTTTTAACATGAGAAATTCTTTCCGGTGACAATGGCTGTTAGAATGCCCTGCTTGATATTGCTACCCTCGAACTATCTATAGCTAAAGGTTAAGAGACATGGCTAAGGAAAAATTTGAACGCTCGAAGCCGCACGTAAACGTCGGCACCATCGGTCACGTTGACCACGGTAAAACCACCCTGACTGCAGCACTGACTCGCGTATGTGCTGAGACCTGGGGCGGCACCATGCGTGCATTTGACCAGATCGATAACGCTCCAGAAGAGCGTGAGCGTGGTATCACCATCTCTACTGCACACGTAGAGTACGACTCTCCAAACCGTCACTACGCGCACGTAGACTGCCCAGGACACGCTGACTACGTTAAGAACATGATCACCGGTGCTGCCCAGATGGACGGCGCTATCCTGGTATGTTCTGCTGCTGATGGCCCCATGCCACAGACTCGTGAGCACATCCTGCTGTCCCGTCAGGTAGGTGTACCATACATCGTGGTATTCCTGAACAAAGCCGACATGGTTGACGACGAAGAGCTGCTGGAACTGGTAGAGATGGAAGTTCGTGAACTTCTGGATACCTACGACTTCCCAGGCGACGACACGCCAATCATCATCGGTTCTGCCCTGATGGCCCTGAACGGCGAAGACACCAACGAAATGGGTACTTCTGCTGTACGTAAGCTGGTTGAAACTCTGGACGAGTACATCCCAGAGCCAGAGCGTGCGATCGATCAGCCATTCCTGATGCCTATCGAAGACGTATTCTCCATCGCTGGCCGTGGTACTGTAGTAACTGGCCGTGTTGAGCGTGGTATCATCAACGTTGGTAACGAAGTAGAAATCATTGGTATCAAAGAGACTACCAAGACTACCGTTACTGGTGTTGAAATGTTCCGTAAGCTGCTGGACGAAGGTCGTGCAGGCGAGAACATCGGTGCCCTGCTGCGTGGTACCAAGCGTGAAGACGTTGAGCGTGGTCAGTGTCTGATCAAGCCAGGAACCGTTACTCCGCACACCACGTTTGAAGCTGAAGTGTACATCCTGTCCAAAGAAGAAGGCGGTCGTCACACGCCATTCTTCAAGGGCTACCGTCCACAGTTCTACTTCCGTACTACTGACGTAACCGGTGCTGTAGAACTGAACGAAGGCGTTGAAATGGTCATGCCTGGTGACAACATCAACTTCATTGCTACCCTGATCAACCCGGTAGCGATGGAAGAAGGTCTGCGCTTCGCGATCCGTGAAGGTGGCCGTACTGTTGGTGCTGGCGTTGTTGCCAAAATCATGGAGTAATACATTTTCTAACGAAAATGTATTCCCAAACCCCATAGAAACCCCGGCTTAGGCCGGGGTTTCTCGTTTTGGGGCTGGAAAAATATGGTATGCGCTCAAAAAGCCGTACTTGATCCACACGATAACCATTGCGCAGCACTCTCGATTTTCTGAGCCAATTCTGGGAATAGCCATAGCAATTATTTATGTTTGGTTGATATATATAAATGATGCATGAGTGGCGAAAGGGAGGAACTTTTATAAGAAAGCGTGGTCTTAAGCTGTAATTTGATAATTCAATAATTCAATGGATAGACTAACTTCTTCTCAATTAAATTCAGCCCCTAATGGCCTTTCTACTATTCAAGGCACACTTTTAGCTGAACCTGGTGCAACAGGCCAGGCTTTCTCCCGAATGGTTACTGAAGTTGGGCAACCGGTAACTGACCATAACATGACTGCCCAATCTACAAGTTCAGATAATCAAGGGTATTTA
>NZ_JAHHPP010000148.1 GCF_024606265.1 Endozoicomonas sp. SESOKO1 | reverse complement strand
TCGGCAGCCGGAGGCCGACGCCAAACGGTCGTCGGGTTGCCCGGGAATTTTGTGAGCATCTGGCAAGGAGTGGTCTGGTGATTACCAGTGGTATGGCACTGGGGATTGATGCGGCTGCTCATCAGGGTGCCCTGGGTTGTTATGGCAGTACCGTTGCCGTGTTGGGAACCGGTGTGGATCAGGTTTATCCTGCAAGGCACGAGGACCTGTATCAGTTAATTGCCAGTCAGGGAGCCATTGTCAGCGAATACCCATTGGGCACGAAACCCTTTGCCGGTAACTTCCCCCGTCGAAATCGCATCTTGTCCGGTTTATCCCTGGGTGTGCTGGTGGTTGAGGCCGCACTTGAAAGTGGCTCTTTAATTTCGGCAAGGCTGGCAGCGGAGCAGGGGCGTGAGGTTTTTGCCATACCGGGTTCTGTGCTGAACCCGTTAAGTCGTGGGTGTCATAAGCTTATCCGCGAAGGTGCAGTGCTGGTGGAGAGTCCTGATGATGTATTGATTGAACTGGCACCCCAGCTGCGTGGTGTTATGAATGAATTTGCCCCATCGACTTCCAGTAGAAAAGAGATAGACCCTTTGCGGCTTAAAGTGATTGAAGTGATGGGCTTTGACGTTGTCAGTGCGGATCAAATCAGCACACTGTCCGGCATTCCTTTTGCAGAGCTCTCCGCAGTACTGACAGAAATGGAGCTTGATGGCGTTATTGAGTCCACATCCGGTGGTTTTATTCGTCTTGGCTGACTTTCCTGTGGCAGTCTATCCTTTGAAAGCTTCTGGGCAGGACATCGTCAACGATCCGTGCTTTGCGCTTCTGGCTGTTGCTTCTGAACTTCTCTTGTTAGACTAGTGCCCGTCATTGTTGAGGCTTATCCGAGACGTTTTTATGATGGATGTAGATCAAGCAGCCAGAATAATCAGAAATGGCGGCGTCATCGCTTACCCGACTGAAGCCGTATGGGGATTGGGGTGTGACCCATGGGACCGGCAGGCGGTATACAGGATTCTTGATATCAAACAACGACCTGTCGAAAAAGGGGTTATTCTGATTGGTGCTGCAGAGGAACAGTTTGCACCGCTACTGGATCCGCTCTCTTCAGAAGAAAGAGGCGTGCTGAAGTCTACCTGGCCAGGTCCTTATACCTGGTTGATTCCTGACCCTGCTGGCTGGACTCCCGATTGGGTCAGGGGCCAGTTTGATACGGTTGCCGTTCGTATCACGGCGCACCCACTGGTGAAAACACTGTGTCAGGCAACAGGGCACCCGATCGTGTCTACTTCAGCAAACCTGGCCGGTGAGGACCCGCTGCTAATGTTCTCAGGTGTGGAGGAAGCGTTTGGCTCTCTTCTCGATGGCATTGTTCCCGGCGAAACCGGAGGGCAGAAAACACCCTCAAAAATCCAAGACCTGCGTTCAGGTGAACTGGTAAGGGCAGGCTCCTGAAACTTAATTAATAAAAGGCTTGTCCCAGGATGTCAGAACCGTCTGTAGATCTCGTAAAGCAATACCTTCTGGATTTGCAGAATCGCATCTGTACCGCGATTGAAGCAGAAGAAACGGAGGGTTCCTTCAGGGAGGACCAGTGGGACTACCTTGGCTCCGGAAAAAAGGGTGATGGTGGCGGTAAAGCCAGGGTGCTTGAAGGCGGCACGGTTTTTGAAAAAGCAGGTGTGAACTTTTCCCATGTAACAGGGGATCAGCTGCCTGCCAGTGCCACAGCCCATCGGCCACAAATGGTCGGCAGGCGTTTTCAGGCCATGGGGGTTTCCCTGGTGATCCATCCGGATAATCCATTTGTGCCGACCTCTCATGCCAATGTCCGAATGCTGATAGCTCATAAAGAAGGAGAAGCGCCGGTCTGGTGGTTTGGTGGCGGCTATGACCTGACGCCTTACTATGGCTTTGAAGAAGACTGTCAACACTGGCATCAGGTGGCCAGAAAAGCCTGCGAACCGTTTGGTGATGATGTCTATCCCCGTTATAAAAAGTGGTGTGATGAATACTTCTTTCTTAAACACCGCAATGAACCCAGGGGCGTTGGCGGACTGTTCTACGATGACCTGAATGAGTGGCCATTTGAGCGGAGCTTTGAGTTTATGCAGTCGGTTGGCGACAGTTTCATTGATGCCTACCTGCCCATTGTTCAGCGTCGTAAATCGATGCCTTACTCAGAGCAGAACAAGCGTTTTCAGGAGTACCGCCGTGGCCGTTATGTGGAGTTCAACCTGGTATACGACCGTGGAACTTTATTTGGTTTGCAGTCCGGTGGTCGTACAGAGTCTATCCTTATGTCGTTGCCTCCCCATGTACGCTGGGATTACAACTGGAAGCCAGAACATGGCACCGAAGAGGCACGCCTGTATGAAGCGTTTTTAAAGCCAAAAGATTGGGCATAAATTTTAGAGGATCCGAATCATGGCCGGGCCGGTAGACAATTACGCGGTAATGGGGAACCCAATTGCCCACAGCAAATCACCTGTCATTCACACATTGTTTGCCGATCAGACCGGTCAAAGTCTTCGTTACACTGCCATATTGGTTGACGTTGGCGGGTTTAAAAAAGCGATCGATGAATTCTTTGAAAACGGTGACCTGGGGCTAAGCATAACCGTACCATTCAAGGAAGAGGCATGGCGGTTAGCTGAAAAGAGAACGTCACGGGCGGAAAAAGCCGGGGCGGTAAACACCCTGTGGCAGGATGAGCATGGCCTGCTGCATGGGGATAACACCGATGGGCTTGGCCTGGTTGCAGATCTCAAAGCCAATAACCGTGTAAGTATTAAAGGAGCGCGGGTACTTATCCTCGGGGCCGGTGGTGCCGTCAGAGGTGTGCTTGAACCCCTGCTCGCCGAGCAACCGGCTGACGTTGTCATAGCCAATCGGACCCGTAGCAAGGCTGATACACTGGTTGAATGCTTTGAGGATAAAGCCATTTCTGCCTGTGGATTCGACGAAATAGAAGGTCGTTTTGATCTGGTGATCAACGGAACCGCTGCCAGCCTGCAGGGAGAGATGCCACCCATATCAGGCCATGTTATTGATCAAGGCACCTGCTGTTACGACATGATGTACAGTGCCGATGAAACCGTTTTCAATCGCTGGTGCCGTGAGCAAGGGGCGGGTAAAACCCTCGACGGGCTTGGGATGCTGGTTGAGCAGGCGGCAGAGCAGTTTGCCATTTGGCGTGGCGTTCGTCCTGATACTCGCCAGGTACTTGAGCTGTTGCGCAATGAAATGGCCTGACAAGCCCTATACGCCTGAACATGATTTTTTATATTGCCTGTTCCGCCATTACGGGATGATTTTCAGACATTGGATTTGCTATGGATAAAGCACTGCCAGCCACAGTGATGCCAGCTAATGTGATTGCTAAAGATCTCTTGCCAGGTGACCTGCTTTTTCAACTGCGCTCAGGTGGAGAGGCTGAATGGGTTATCAGCCGACTTTTTGCCGGTCGGGATGGTGTAGCCATTAATCATGTAGCACTCTACGACGGAGATGGCATGGTTATCGAAGCTGTGATGCCCCAAGTGCAGAAAACCAGTTTGGATGACTTTGTCAGCAACTCGGTTTTAGACAACCATGGCAGGCCCTGTGTCCTGGTCTGTCGGCTGGCATCGAGTTACTCGGCACTGGTACCTGATGCCCTGACGTTTGCAGAGCAACAGCTTTCGACACCCTATGATCCACACTACCGCCAGAATCAGGAGGAGCACCAGAAAAGCTGGTACTGCAGTGAATTGATTGTTCATGCTTTTCGTAGTGCTAACAAAGGCGTTTTCCTGTTTGAAGAAACGCCCATGAGTTTCCGGGATATGGAAACCGGTGAGCTTATGCCGTTCTGGATTGAACATTATCAAGCCATTGGTCAGGAGATTCCGGAAGGGCTTCCCGGCTCACATCCGGCATTGCTCTCCTGCTCTGACAAGTTAATGCCCATCAATAGCCTTGGATCACTTCCGGCCAAAAATTGCCAGGATTTATGCAGTCTGGAGCCAGGGTCAACACTGGCTTAGGAGCCTGTTTAAACTTTTTCCCAAAATTAATGTCTGGGAGAAAATAGTTTTCATGGTTGGTTGTGAGGTGGTTATATGGCACCTGCTTTTCCCATTTTGGCTATTCCTGGTTATGAAGCTTTCATGCAAGACCTGATAGCGGCAGCCCATGAAGTCCTGGAACGTGATTCAGACGACGATGATTACATAACTGATACGCTTCCTGTCGTGCCAAAACATGTTGTCCCCTATATTCCTGCCATCATCCACCCGAATGCTTCGTCAAAAAAACTGGAGGAGTACAGCATTACCTTGCCTGAAGTGCCTGACGATCTCCCTGCCCTGGTTTGTGTTTTGCAGAATGATCAAAAGGCGGCAGCTGCCTCTCCCCCTGAAAGCACAACAGAATGCGATCTGCCGGATGAGCTTGCCCAATGGCAGGAAGAAAAAACACAGCTCACTGACGCTATTCTCGAATTACGGCTTGAGTGTCTGAAAATGACCCGTACATGGGACTCCTATATTCCCCGTGTGGATATCAATTCAGAAGCCGCCCGGGAGGTAATTGATTACGCCATGGCCATGCGCTGCGGTACAGTAAAAGGGTCACCTGTCGCATACTACACGGCGCAACTGAAAAAGCAGGTGGATATTCTTAATGTGCAGGCTGCAAAGGATCATCACAAACATGCTGCCAATCAGAAGCCTGAGGCTAAACCTACAACCAAATTACCCAAAAACACCAGTGTTTGCGTGGACGTAATGAAGGCATTGGAGAAGGCGCAAGATGCCACGGCGATTTATGATCCAGACAAAGAGCCGCGTGAGCGTGATGCCAGACTGGTAGAAACCATCAAAACCTATGAAGCTTACCAGAAAGCAAAGGCGCAGTTGGCTGGCTTACAGGCAGCCCTTAAGGCGATTGACGACAGAATGATTGCGTCGATTTTATCAAGGTTATGAAATAAACTGGTCAGTTATCTATTGTCATCAGTAAAGCCAGGCGGCGACCAGTTAGCTTATCAACACGGCATAAGGCTTCACTGTCCGCTGTCTGAAGGAATCCATGAACGCTTCTCAATCATCATTAACCGACCATTCCCTGGCCCGGACATTACAAAGGGATATTTGTCAGGGGGCCAAGTCTCTCGGTCTTGATTTGTCCCCGGTTCAGGCGGATTTGCTGACTCGCTATGTCCTGCTGCTGAACAAGTGGAACAAAGCCTACAATCTTACCGCCATTCGTGACCCCAAAGAGATGGTCTTCAGGCATATTATTGATAGTCTGAGTATTGTTCCCCATATTTCTGGTGAGGTAATTCTGGATGTAGGTTCAGGTCCGGGACTGCCGGGTGTTGTTCTGGCCATTATGTATCCGGATAAAAAATTTACGACACTGGACAGTAATGGCAAGAAAACCCGATTCATGCTTCAGGCAAAACTGGACCTTCAACTTGATAACCTGAAAGTCGCTAATGCCCGTGTAGAGTCTTTTAAAGTGGATGCGCCTTTTGACGCCATTACTTCACGGGCATTCAGTTCATTGGTTAACATGGTGGATGGTACAAAACACTTATTATCACCTTCAGGTGTTTATCTGGCCATGAAAGGGCTATATCCTGAAGAGGAATTGAAGGAATTGAAGGAATTGATGGATCGTCACGATATTGATCTGGTTGGCTGTGAGTCCTTGAAGGTACCGGGCACAGACGGCGATCGTCATCTTGTCATTTTGCGTAACAGGCATTGAATGGTATTAAACGGCTGTGGCTAAAATTCTAGCGGTAACCAATCAGAAGGGTGGGGTTGGCAAAACCACGTCCTGCGTGAACCTGTCGGCTTCCCTGGCGGCCAGTAAGCAGCGGGTACTGCTTATTGATGTCGACCCCCAGGGTAATGCCACCATGGGCAGTGGCATCGACAAACATGCCCAGCAATGGTCTGTTTACCATGTGCTGACGGGGCGCTGTAATATCGAGCAGGCAATCCTGCCATCGCAGGATGGTGGCTATGATGTTCTGGGGGCAAACGCCGACCTGACGGCAGCAGAGGTTGAGTTGATGGAGATGGACCGCAAGGAATCCAGGCTCCATGACGCACTTGCCAGGGTGGAAGGCCAGTACGACTTTATCATGATTGACTGTCCGCCATCGCTGAACATGCTGACCATTAATGCCATGGTTGCTGCCCGCGGGGTCATTATCCCGATGCAGTGCGAATACTATGCACTGGAAGGCCTGACGGCCCTGATGGAAACCATTGCGGGCCTCAGGGAAACCATCAATCCCGACTTGCACATCGAAGGTCTGCTGCGCACCATGTATGACCCGAGGATGACGCTGACCACTGAAGTATCGAGACAGCTCATCAACCATTTTGGAGATCAGGTCTATCGAACCGTGATTCCCCGTAATGTTCGCCTTGCCGAGGCACCAAGTCATGGTAAGCCGGTATTGGCCTATGACCGGAACTCCCGTGGAGCGGTGGCTTATCTGGCACTGGCCGGGGAGCTGGTACGCAAGCATGACATCAAGGGGCTTCAAGGCAAGTCAGAAAGGAAAACAGGAACTCACTGACCCATGGCGAAACAACGTCTCGGTACTAACTTAAATGCACTGCTCGGTAGCGCCAGGTTACCGGCGTCCCTGTCTAATGATCTCTCCGGGCCATCACCGGTCAAGGAGTCGCTGGATGGGACAATGAAAGACCTGCCCGTTGAATTTCTGGTTCGTGGCAAGTACCAGCCCCGCCGAGACATGCATCCTGATGCCCTGGAAGAGCTGGCTGAAAGTATAAAAGAGCAGGGCATCATGCAGCCAATCGTGGTTCGTCCGGCCGGGCAGAATCGCTACGAAATCATTGCTGGCGAGCGTCGCTGGCGTGCAGCGCAGCTGGCAGGCCTCGCAGAAGTTCCTGCCCTGATTCGTGATGTTCCCGATGAAGCTGCCATTGCCATGGCGCTGATCGAAAACATCCAGCGGGAAGACCTGAACCCGATTGAAGAGGCGATCGCGCTTTCCAGACTGCAAAAAGAATTCGAACTGACCCAACAGGAAGTGGCCCAGGCCGTCGGCAAGTCCAGGGCTGCCGTTGCCAATACCTTGCGACTGATGGCGCTGAACCCTGAAGTAAAGAAAATGCTGGAATATGGTGACCTGGAAATGGGCCATGCCAGGGCATTGCTTTCCCTGGGAGAAATGGATCAGTTGGAAGTCGCCAGAACGGTTACGGCAAAAGGGTTGTCTGTGCGTCAGACCGAATCACTGGTTCGTCGAATCCAGCAGGAAAAGGAGAAAGGTGGTAAAACCGTCAAGCGCCCTGATCCTGATATCAAGCAGCTTGAGGATGAGCTGTCTGAAAAGGTAGGAGCCCGGGTAGCCATTCAGTGCAGTGCCAAAGGCAAAGGCAAGCTGGTCATTTCCTACAATTCGCTGGATGAGCTGGATGGCGTGTTGGCCCATATCCAGTAAATACCGTTTTTATCTCTCCTGCGCTCTTTCCCGGGGGCGCATCCCAGGCATAATACTTGATTATCTCCCAACTTATACCAGACTGACTGTTTGGTTATATCCAGTGATCGGCCCGCGCTTTTTTAAATGGATTTATCTGGATTGAAATTTACAAAAAACGCACCTGGGAAGATGTATTATGAACACCGTTACCCCTGAGGCACTCACAGCTTTCAAGTCGGTTATTACCTTACCCACGATGGTTTGCCACCACCTGTCAATACAGCCTGACGATGCAGGGGAATTCAATGGTCGCCAGTTGGTCGTATGCAAAACCCCCACAACACAGTTGGTCCGCACCCCGGATTGCCAGTGCGATAGGCTGCTTGATAATAATGCGGACATTCAGGAATTAGATACGCTGTTACAGAACAGGTCTATCGATATTCACGCCAAAGAAGCCCGCCAAATAAGCCAGGCATCAGCCTATGGACCCCACGAAACGGTGTATTGGTATTCGCCACTGTGGGTGAAGGATCCCAATATTCTGGACAAACTGCAATGGTTCTTGAGCCAGGAGGGGGTTGATATCGATCAGCCCATCAACCATGCCGGGCAAACCCTGTTGCACAAGTTTTGTCATGCAAGCTGTGTTCATAGGAGGAACAGTCTGTATTGGGATCAGTACCCAGTACATCCGGATAACGTCGTTAAATGGCTTTTGAGTCAGGGTGCTTCGCTGGCAACTACTGATCGTCTGGGGAACACGCCATTACACACGGTCTGCTATGCCGGTGCTACCAAGGAGCTTATGGTCATATTGCTGGAGGCAGTCAGGGAAAACCCGAAGATACTTAATGCACAAAATGAAAATGGTAAAACAGCCCTGATTGAGGCCATGTGTTCATGTTTCTCATGGAGTGGTTCGCCAATTCTTATTTTGCGGGCCGGAGCCACTATTGGTGATGGTGATAACCGTTCCGAATACTGTCCCCTTAGCGCAGTTGTCAAAGACCGCAAACTCCAAAGTGAAAAACTGGCACTGCTTGCTCACTATGGGCTGGATATCAGTAAATGCGCCAGTGAAGCATCGAATTTTGTTAGCATGATGATTCCCTATTACTTCGATAGTGATACCGAAATACTTCTCTACTGGATAAAATCAGGGTTGGCCCTGAACGGTATTGATGACGACGGCCACTCATTGCTTTGGGTGTGTTTCAGTACCTTTGAAAAAAATAAAAATGGTGAAGAAGATAGCGGGTGGAACAGAAAGCTGACATTATGCAATAACGTCCTGAAAGCCGCCTATAAATACCATTTCCCCAAAAATATTGACGTTCTGAAGGGCGCTATTTCCGACACGTTGATGGAAACATGGGCAGAGGACGTCGGAAATCTGCTGAAAGGTTATCCAGAGGCTTTCTATCTGATCGATAACACGGTCGAAATGATTGCCAGCAACCTGAATGACCAGAATAAAATAAAGCTTGAAGCGTTGCTGGCACAAGCCAGGGGTGAGCACCCCGAAGAGCAGAGTCTTCTTCCTTTCATCTACCAGCCGTACAACGATTATATGCACTTTTGCTCCGATGCTTTCACGGATCACATGGAAGCTATTTTCAGTGCTCCACCCTCGGATTTTGTCAAGGTCGGGTTAGAGCCTGACCGGCGTAGTTATGAGAGAACTGAGTGTGACGAGGAGGTAGAAGCTGATGTTGAAGCTGATTTTGAAGATAGTCATCAGAATGAAATCCCTCAAGACAATCATTCAATAAACTACTCAGATATTCGATTATACGACTGGCTTTTCGAACACCGGCAGGCATCAATACGGCGACTGCTGTCGTCAAACCAGGAACTGCATAAAACGATCTGTAAACATCAAAGTGAGTTGGTTTGCGGTTTATCGGATGAAAATAAACAGCTGCTTGAGAGATTGCTTGGTGAGACAGATTCGTTTAATAAATAAGAATGTGTTCCAGGGTTTAATAAAGCGCCCATTCACAACAATGGGCGCTTTTCTATATTCAAGCAACCCTGCCTTCTGGCAAGGTATCAGGGTTCTTTAGTATCTATCGAGATTTTTATGAGCATAGCGTCGTCTTTAACGTATTTATCCAGCTTGGAGAGTTCCAGTAGGGTTGGGCAGCCAGAGGCGATGTTGTAATCCTTTTTAGGTCTTTGAAAAGATGACGAATCCGGGTTGGGGCGGAAAGAGTCGTGCAAATGTTCCTGGCCATTCGGATCAAGAATGGTAAAAGAAACTTTATGTCGAAACGGCCAGCGCTGGAAATCATCGTAGTCACCCTTCATCACCACCAGAAACAAGCTGATATGTGTTTGTCTTCCTGGTCCGTCACCATCCAGGTAGATCCTTGCGCACAATTTATAACCGTTTTCGTTTGTCCAGAATACAGGCGAAAATAAAGTATTCTTTTTAGTTATAGCTTCTGTCCGTTTGGATTCGAAATTATCAATTTTCCAAAGCAGGGTACCGGTTTTGGCTACTGGGTTTTCTTGTACGGCTTTGGCTTTCATCAGTTGATCTATCAAATGAAATGCATTGGCCAGTTGGTTTTCAAGATCTTTAATAGTATGAGAGTTTTCTCTGCTGAGTTTTTCAAGGTTAGTGATGCGTTGCTGGAGTCCGGATATCAGCGAGGAGCTGGGGTGCAGTCTTTGATTTTGAAGAGAGACGTTAAAATCCCCGGTAAGTCTTTGCAGTTGTTGTTTCAGTAAATCAATATTTTTTTCCAGTGACTTTATTTTTACATCAATAGGGGATTCCGGCTTTTTGAGCAGTAATGATCCCAGTTGTTCTACCTGATTTATAAGCTGCTCTATGCGAATATCAAGCGCTGAGAGGCTTCCGGTAGCTTCCGAACGCGCGTGTTGCAACATGAGTATCCTGTCTTCCAAGGGGAAATTTGGACATAGGTCAACGTGTTTGAGGACATCATTATAAAGCCCGTGCCACTGACAATGAGTATCTCCTTTGGCGGTGTTTGAAGGGCATTGAGGTAAATATGAGGATTTGATTTCGCGGGATGTATATTTGTCTGGATAAGTCACAGTATTATCGAATGGGCAGAGGTATACAGCTGCATCATCCGGGGTGCCCGATTGTTTAAGGAGGGAGGCTGGTTGCTCGTGCTTCAGGCAATGGCGGCACAGCAGGTGACTGCGATCAGCGGTGCATTGGTATACCTCTCCGGGCAGGTGATTCAACTTACAAAATGCTACTTTATTCGTGAATGCATCAGGCATTTCAACCATAACCTTGACGCCACGGTAGTAAAAACTGGTTATTTGTTTTGGCGGGAGCGAATTCAGACTACTTGCCAATGAGGTTTCAGTTGAGGTTGCCCCGCTGGGGAGCGTGGTAGATGTCTGAGCTGAGTGCATTTGATTTTCCACTTATTGCTGGTTTTAATAACCTTTCGATTACGAAACTGAATAAAAGTTCCAACCAATAATGCTTTGCCACGCACAGCACCACGCCAGGCACCAACAGCCCCGCGCTTTAGCCGACAATGTAGAGAATGGTATTTCCATTGTGCAGCCAATTTATCACTCGCTTTACTTGCTGTAGGTGATTGTACGTAAAACCATCATCACTTATTGATTAACATCAAAATTTCTCTATCATTCGGTCCACTTTCACGGACTGACCCAGACGGTCATCCACGATGCAGCAGAATGAACCTTCATCGCTGAACGGGAAGTGCGGTTTGGAAACAGGTTGTTTGGATTGAATCAAAAACAATCGGTTGACAAATCAAACCGGCGCAGTAAGATGCGCCTC
>NZ_JAHHPP010000147.1 GCF_024606265.1 Endozoicomonas sp. SESOKO1 | reverse complement strand
ACTCAGGCAGTGTACCCCTCTGGATGTCGACTCTTAATCATGCCGCCGCTCATGGCGGTCATTTTTATACGGTAGGGTGAAATAATAAATGAAAGGGATCTGCAAGCTGAGCCTGGCCATGGCCATGGCAGGTTATGGAGTGACTGCAGTAGCGGCGGTGGAAGATGCCGGCCATGTCAATATGGGGCCGGTGGAAGTGGTGCCAATGGCAGCACTGGCTATTGGTCACGATGACAATATCTTCCGTGAAGGCGAGGGTGCGCTGGCCAATAAAAGCTCTACGGTAGTGAATGTCGATGCTTCTGCTGCTTTTAAAGCGCAGCAGGGCATGAGCACCTATGAAGCCACACTGGCTGCCAAAAACACCAGCTTTACCAGCGAGTCTGATGCCAATTTCACTGATTATGGCGTAACGGGCTTGATTCATCAGGAGTTTAACAGTCGTAATCGTCTGGATGTGGATTTTGATCTCGGCCGTTACCACGATGCTGGTTCCACGATTGATGGTGCAGACAACAAAGAGGCTCCAGAGTTTACCCGCACCAGGGGTGGCCTGAAGTACGGTTTTGGTTCTACAGAAGCCATGATGCGTGCAGATCTGTTTGGTAACTACAATAAGCAGGATTATCAGAAAACTGCCGGAGACAAAGAAGGCAGTGACCGTAAGACTGTCGATTACGGGACCACCGTCTTCTATCGATTCATGCCAAAAACCGACGCGCTGGTGGAGATTAAACAGCGTGAGCTGGATTACACCAATGAGCAGGGCGCAGGTTACGACATCACCAGTTACCTGGTGGGTCTGAACTGGGAAGCGACGGCTAAAACCAGTGGTTATGCCAAATTGGGCCGTCGTTACCGGGATGCTTCAGCCAGTGATGTGGATCGTCAGGGCTACACTGGCTGGGAAGTGGGTGTCAGCTACATGCCGGTTGATCGCTCTTTATTTCAGTTGAGTACCAGCCGTGACTACGGTCTGGAATCTGAAAATCCACAGACTGCAGACTTTACCCAGGGTACTGCCAGCTCAGTGAGCTGGAATCACCAGTGGACCGGGAAAATCAGCACCAATGCCAGCTACAGCTACACCGATGAGGAAGTTCAGAATAGATTCGGTGTCAGCCAGAAGGATCGTGCCATCAATCAGTTCGGTCTTTCGGTGGACTGGAATCTCATGCGTAATGCTGCTGTATCGCTCTCTTATGAGGTCAGTGATCGTGATGAGTCCGCCCGTCAGTCGGGTGTTGATGCAAATGGTTACAAGCGTAACGTCTACATGCTCAGTGGTACCGTTGCTCTCTAGGATGAATCACAAAGCGTGCAGGCTGTGGCATAAGACCCAGCCTGATTTTTCGTGTCAAATTTCACTCGCTGGTCGGGTTGTCAGTGCTCTGCTGGCGGCTCTAAGGAGTTATCAGGCAGGTTGTGGTAATGGGAACGGTTCGAACCTTATCAATTTTTTTATCACTATTTCCATCGCTGTGTTCATCAATAGCAGCGGGGCTGGTGGTGTCTGCGCTTCTGGTCAGCGGCGTTGCCAGTGCTGATCAGTTAATGAGCCTCTCCCGCTATGAGCTGGGCTCAGGCGATAAAATTGGCATCTCGGTATTTGGCGAAGACGATATGGAGAAGGAGCTGATCCTCACGGATGCGGGTACCGTTTCCTACCCGTTTCTGGGAGAGTTTCGGGTGAAAGGAATGACCGTCGGGCAACTGGAAAAATACATTACCCGACAGCTGAAAGATGGTTATTTTGTTGATCCGCGAGTCAGTGTTTCCATATTGGAATACCGTAAGTTCTTTGTCAGTGGTGAGGTGAAATCCCCTGGTGGTTTCAGCTTTGAGCCGGGCCTGACCCTTGAAAAAGCGGTGGCGCTGGCCGGAGGCTTTACCCAACGGGCTTCCAAAAAAGACATTATGGTCACCCGTGAAGAAAGTGGTCGTGCCGTTGAGCGGGAGTTGTCGTTGAATGAGTCCGTCCTGCCGGGCGACATTATTACTATAAATGAAAGCTTCTTCTGATGAATTAACGCAGTATCGCTGCTGACACGTTGTGCAGGCTTTATGATTACAGATTCTAAAAAGACTTCGGCGGCGCCCTCAGCCAGACCGATGCAGGACGAAGATATTATTGACCTTCGTCAGATTTTTCATGTTCTGCTCTCCTACCGCTGGCCCATTATTGGCTTTACCCTGGCAGTCGTTTTGATGGCGGCGCTGGTGGTGTTCTCAATGACCCCGGTATACCAGGCGACAGCTGTCCTGCAGATTGAGCAGGAGCAGGCCAAGGTGGTCTCCATTGAGGAGATCTACGGTATTGAAGGTGGTAATGACAGTTACCTGAATACCCAGTTTGAAGTATTGAAATCCAGGGGCGTTCTGGAAAAAGTGGTGCATAAACTCGGGTTGCTGAAAAACCCGGAGTTTAATATCTCTCTGCAGGAAAAGCCCTGGTATGCCGGGTTGACCGACTGGCAGGGATTGCTGGGTATTGCGCAGCCGGAAGCGGTGGCAGACGATAGCGCCATTCTGCGGGATACGGTCAATGTATTGGCTGAGCGCGTTACTATTGAGCCGGTCAGAAAAACCCAGATTGTTCGCATTCATGGTCAATCGGAAAATCCGCGTCTGGCTGCTCAGATTGCCAATGCTATTGCCAGTGCCTATATCGAATCCTATATGGAGGCAAAACTCTCCCTGACCCTCAGTGCTACTAACTGGATGCAGGGGCGTTTGAGTGAGCTTTCTGAAAAGCTGAAAGTGGCAGAGCAGAACCTGCAGGCCTACCGCGAACAGGAGCAGCTGATTGATATGGAGGGTGTTCTCACCGTTTCCAGCAATGAGCTGAAAGCGCTGACCGAATCCCTGGTGCAGGTGCGTCATAAACTGGCGGTTTCTGAGAATATCTATCAGCAGATCCGTGCCGGGAAACTGAAAAAGGATGATAACCGAACCCTTAAGGCAGTGCTGGCGCACCCATTGATCCAAGGTCTGAAGCAGGACGAATCCAAACTGGAGCGTCAGGTGCTGGAGCTCTCCCGTCGCTATGGGCCAAAGCATCCGAAAATGATCTCTGCCCGTTCTGAGCTGGAAAGCATTCGACAGAATATAGAAATGGAGGTTCTCAATATTGTTGAAGGTGTTGAACGTGAATATGAGATTGATAAGGCTAATGAGCGCAGCCTGGAAAGGGCAGTAGCTGAGGCCAAGGTCAAGGTTCAGGATATCAACCGCAAGCAGTTCCGCCTAAAGGCCCTGGAGCGTGAGGTGCGTATCAATAAAGACCTGTACGATGCCTTCTTTAAACGTATTCAGGAAACATCCGCCACCAGTGACCTGCAAACCGCCAATGCCCGTGTGGTGGATCAGGCGTTTGCCTCTGAGGATCCGGTCAAGCCCAGGAAAAAGCTGATTGTTGCTATTGCGGGCCTGCTTGGTTTACTGGTCTCCTGTGGTATTGCCTTCCTGTTGGAAATGCTGAACAACACCGTTCGTACAACCAAAGATATAGAAGAGAAACTGAATCTGCCAGTACTGGGTGTGCTGCCAAAGCTGACCGATAAAAAGCTGGATGGTCAGATTCACAGCCTGTTTACCAATAAGGAGCAGCATGGTTTTGGTGAAGCGATTCGCACTATTCGAACCAGTATTAATCTGAGTGCCATGGATCAGGAGCATAAGCTGTTTGCTCTCACTTCCACTGTGCCGGGCGAAGGTAAATCATCCACCGCTTCCAATATGGCGCTGGCGTTGGGGCAGCTGGGTAAAACTTTGTTAATTGATTGCGACCTGCGTCGGCCGGTGGTGGGTAAGAACTTTGCTATTAAAGGCGGCTCTGCTGGTCTGGCGAACCTGCTGGCGGGTACGGCTTCCGTTTCAGAGGCTGTGCATAAGGTGGATGGCATTGATGTTATTCCCTGTGGTCTGGTGCCGCCAAACCCGCAGGAGCTGCTGGCTTCCGAGCGCTTCAGCACCCTGCTGAAAAAACTGAAAGAGCATTACGATTATGTGGTGCTGGACTGCCCACCGGTGCAGAACGTCAGTGATGTATTGATGGTCTCTCGTCACTGCGACGGTCTGATCTATGTGGTAGAGGCTGGCCGAATGCAGATTAATGCCATTCAAGTAGCCGTTGGTCGTCTGTTGCAAGCCCGAGCACCAGTGACCGGTGCTGTTCTGAACAAAATCAACCCGTCTCAGAAAGATGCTTATGGTTACAGCCAGGGGTATTACGACCACGACGGCTACTACTCTGGTTCTGCCTGATTGGCAGAGTATTCAGGGTATCGAGTTTACGCCTTTCGACTCCGCTTTAGTGCGAACGGTATGTATATCAACGCTTGGCTTTACAAGTGCAAGGGCTGTTAAATAGTTAAAACAAAAAAACAATAAGTGGTTGTACTTATAACGCTGTCGTTTATAATACGACTTGGTTATGCATGAATTTTAAAAGCCGGGCAAATCCATTGTCTCCAGCCTTTTTTAAGATAAGCCAAAGGATTTATGTCTGGCAGTCTGCTGTCGCATGATCTTTACAAATTGATATTTCGCTGTTCCAACATAATGTGAAAAAGCTGGTGGGCGGTAGCGTGCCTTTCAGGAAAGTGTTGGGTTGACTCAGGGAGCTTGTCGGACTTAAGGCTCTCCTACGCGGCAAAACCTCCTGGGATTGTACCCACTTAAGTGCTACCTTTTGTGGACACGAATTGATGCAAGGGGGCAGGGTTGTGGAAACATTCGGGATCAGGGGTTTAAGAGAACCCAGTGGTGATCTCACCCGCACCGCTGAATCTGGCCAGATGGCATTAATTAATTGCAGGCATAAGCCATTACTGTTGGGTATTCCCTTTACCGATATTCAAAAGCACTCATTGCCCAACTGTTTGAAAAGGCAGGTGAGTAGCTGTTACTCCTGCCCTTGGTCTGGATCCGAAATGGCATTTATTGCTTGCAATAATCACCAGAAATTTAACACAAAACAGTGGCAATCAGCCTTTTACCTACAGTTTTTTTAGGACGTGACCAATGGGTTTTCGCACTATCCGGCTGACGGTTGTATAGTGCAGGCCAAAATAATCAGCAATCTCGGTAAGGCTATAGCCACCCGATTGATAAGCAGAAATAATAGCAGGTTTTCCTTTCTTGACAGAGCAGAGGTATTACCTAGAGTAATACCTCTGTGCTTATTGCGAGAAAGCCAGCATGTCTACCAGCTCAATAACCAGCAAGGGGCAAGTAACCATACCCAACGCCTTGCGGTCGAAGTTCCACCTGCACCCCGGTGACAAGGTACTATTTGAAGAAAAAGACGGTGTAATCACCCTCACTCCCATGAATAACGACATTGAAGCGCTGGCAGGTTGTCTTGCCAGCGACACCAATGGCAAACAAGGAACACTGGAAGATAGGGAACAGGCCATCAAAGCAGGTGCGATGGCTTCCTGGCAAAACGGAGAGGATAATGATAATGGACGGTATTGATCCAATGTCCTTGTTCGCTACCTTGTCAAAGACGATTTGAAGCAGCACCAGCAAGCTCTGGCTTTATTGAAAGCCCTGCCAAAAATTTACCTCAGCCCCATCGTACTGGTAGAAACCGTTTGGGTGCTCAGTCACTTCTATAAAGTCAATGCAGAAAAACAATGTCAGAAACTTCGGGAGCTTCTCTGTCTCCAGTGCATTATGACCGATAATCGTCAGGCGGTATTAAATGGCATCGTCGATTATACCAATGGCTATGATTTTGCGGATGCAATGATAGGCCATCACAACAACCTCAGGAAATGCAAAACAACCTGGACTTTTGATAAAAAAGCAGCGCGGCTGAAACAATTTACCCGGTTGGAAAAATAGACACGCTGCTTTTCTGCATGAAAGACCGGCCTCGTTTTTTTTAATAATGCACGATGAAAGGCCTGACCCTGGTTCTGGTTTTTTTTTCTGGTTTTTTTCCGGTTTTTGTAACTTGAATATGTATCCAAATGGATACATAATTCCTTAATGTACTTGCTCATGACCACTGACCACTTCGAGAAGTGGCTGCACAAACTTAAAGACAAGCAGGGCAAGGCTCGAATCCTGGCTTCTCTTAAATTGCTGGAGCAGGGACACATCGGGGACTTTAAAAAATCTGGAGGCATGACATGAGCAGGAAGCTAAAGACCTTTGATGCATCAGAGTATCTTGAAGACAGTGAAACGATTGCAGAATACCTGAATGCTGTCATCGAAACGGGTGACCAAGCTTTGCTCTTATCGGCTATTGGTGATATCGCCAAGGCAACAGGGATGCAGAAGATAGCCAATGGCTCAGGCCTCGGTCGGGAAAGTTTATACAAAGCCCTGACGCCAGGTGCGAAACCAAGATTTGATACAGTGTTCAAAATTCTTCAGGCCCTGGGAGTGAGTTTGAAAATCAGCCCTCAGCATTAGTGATATTCTGGTATCGAACTGTACAAAGTATAATAAGGGTGTTGGGTTACATTGGGCATGATGAATGACCTGACCCCATAAGCAGTGGCAAAGAGGTTCAACGGCATGGAACAACAGGATTATTTGCAATACATAGAAACCGATTCAGCCAAACGGTATGGTAAGCCCTGTATCAAGGGTACAAGAATAACGGTTATCGATATTCTTGAAATGATGGCTGAGGGGATGAGCTCTGATGAAATCCTGGTAGACCACCCCAACCTGCAAGCGGTACAGATAAAAGCAGCACTTCTTTATGCAGCGAATACCATAAAAGGTGCAGCCTGATGCTGCTGCTTGATGAAAATCTTTCACCCCGGTTGATAGCACAAATAGAACCCCAGTTTCCGAAAGCCTGCATGTTATTCATGCAAGCCTGCACAACTCTACGGATATTGAATTATGGAGCTTTGCAAAAGCTAATGGGCTTGCCATTGTCAGTAAAGATAAGGATTTTTTATCAATGCTGGAAGCATTCGGACACCCACCAAAACTGATTTTTTTGAAAATCGGTAATGTCAAGCTTGCGGTTGTTGAGCGTGTTTTAATAGACAACTGAAGTGGTTATAGTTTTCCGGACACACAAGCACGGGTAATATCAAAGCCCCT
>NZ_JAHHPP010000146.1 GCF_024606265.1 Endozoicomonas sp. SESOKO1 | reverse complement strand
CGAGGGCTACGGTTTCCTCATCGTTCATCGCCATACGCTCGAAAGTGACGCGCATGTCGTGGGCGGTTTTCAGCGGGTCAGGATTGCCATCCACGCCTTCCGGGTTGACGTAAATCAGACCCATCATAACGGCAGCCAATGGGTTTTCCAAGTCACGCATACCGGAGTAGCGACTACCTTCTTCAGTGCTTGGCTTCAGCCACTCTTTTTCAGAGCCCCAATAGGTATCTTTTTCCGGGTGCCAGATATCTTCCCGGCCGAATGCGAAGCCAAAGGTTTTTAGTCCCATGGATTCATAAGCGACAGTACCTGCATAAGCCAGCAGGTCAGCCCAGCTCAGTTTGTTGCCGTATTTTTTCTTGATCGGCCACAATAGACGACGGGCTTTGTCCAGGTTGGCGTTATCGGGCCAGGAGTTCAACGGGGCAAAGCGCAGGTTACCGGTACCGGCACCGCCACGGCCATCGGCAATACGATAGGTACCGGCGGCGTGCCAGGACATACGTACCATCAGGCCGCCGTAGTGTCCCCAGTCGGCAGGCCACCACTCCTGAGAATTGGTCATCAGGTCTTTAAGGTCCTGTTTCAGGCCGGCAAAGTCGAGCGTTTTCACCGCCTCCCGATAGTCAAATTCCGGAGCCATCGGGTCGGTTTTTTTATCATGCTGATGCAGAATGTCGAGATTGAGGGTTTTTGGCCACCAGTCAACATTTGACTTGCCGCTCTCTGTGAGCGCACCGTGCATAACAGGGCATTTTCCAGAGTGGGTTTGATTCATTGTCTAATTCTTCTTGTGGATTAAGTCGAAGGCATTTTCAGTTGCCTCGCTTGTTGTCGTTTTGATTTGCGTCAATATTTCTTCTTCATCAGTATTAAGCAAAGCTTTTTTTATTGTTTTTAGGGTGTTTTTGTTTTCTGCAGGTGGGTGTACTTATTGTCTTGTTGGTGGGTCACATTGAGTACGACATCCTTATTGATCATCTGTCGTTAACACTTCAGAAATGCGAAGTGAGTACCGTCAGAGACTGACCAACGAACGTTCAGTTAAGGGAGGCTGTCACTTTGTCGGTGATGATGAAGGCTGTATCTTCAAGGTAGTAAGCGGCCTCATTAATAAATACCGGATAGCCTGGTTCGCCCGAATATCGGATTTCATCACCCTGAAGTGTCATAAATATGGGTTGACCGGTTTTCAGCAGGCGATAGTCCCGATCCTGAAGATCCTTGTGGATCATTGCTGTCAGCTCTCCTTGTTCATTCCTGGGGTAAGGTACTTTTTCCCTGAACCTGAATACCGCCACTTCATCAGGAAGCCTGGGCTCTTCGCGGGTTTTGCTGAGCGTCAGGAATTTAACAACCAGGTCAACCACTTTCTCAGTGGTTTCAAAGAGGTCATGACGAAGCACGGCATTGGGGGTGGGGCCAACCTCAATGACAATACCAAAGGGTGAAATGTTGTTTAAAGAGTGGTGTTGACTATGGTCGATATCGCTGAGCAGGATCCGGGCTTCGGGAATATTTTTCTGAACATAGGCCGCAGTGTGGAGGTTCAGTGGCTCATTATCCCTGACGATCAGGGTAATGCCCATATTGGCGGTTGTGCTGTGCAGATCAACTATAAAGTGTTGGCCCGTCTCATTTTGGGAAAAGTGTCTGGCTATTTCCCTTGCCCGCCGACACTCATAAGGGTCTTGAGTACCTGTAAGAATAGGGGGAGAAAATGAGCGGTTCAGATCCTGATCAATAAACCGCCTTGCCCGGAGAAAGGCTTCCGGATTGGCAAGAAGCGTTGACACTTCTATGGCATTACCCTGATAAATTCCCGCAAGCCCAGCCTTGGCCAGAAAGTAGGGACCGATGTATTCATTGCCGTGGGTTCCACCAATAATGGTTATTTTTTCAATGATCTGAGTCTTGTCACCTTTCATCATTAACCTCGCTGACAGCTCAATTATCAATCTGATTTTTTATCATTGCCTCACTGCATTGGTTATCGAACAAGCAGCTGTTGCAGGTGCAGATTTTTACCCGCTATTTGCCGACAGTTATGTTCTATATCGAGAGAAAATTCTTGCTGAGACTAGTTAAGCTCTGATGATTTCGCCAGTTTTGCAGACGTTTGCCCGATGGTAAGAAGCCCAGTCGGATTCACCCTGCTGGAACTAATCCGGATTTTCAGAGTCCAAACTGACTAAGGAAAAATAATAATCAATTCAAGATGATGGCAAAGTGCTTTCTTTGCTTCTAACCAAGCAGGTGGCCCCATGGCAGAAGCTGTATCCATGCAATTGGCTGTACCCCCGCCACAGGCTGCCCCTATGCAGCTGGACTTGCCGGGTTCTGGCGATCAATCAGCGAACGCAAGCCGCACTGAACTGGTCAAAGAAAAAAATCTGTATGTTTCTGATGCTTTGGGCAATTCCAAGCTGGTGAGGCTGGTGGAACGTTGGGAACTCAGGACTGTTCATGACAGGCTTTTTGTTAAACCACTGGGAAGGCAGATAGTCGAGAGGAATGTAGCAAGCCAGAATCCGCAGACAATATGTGCGTTCAAAGCGGTGCCTTACCTGGCAACAGCGGTTTCACAACCCGCTGTTATCAGAAATGTGGCCTACCCGGGTAATCTGATATCGGCTGCCTGGAGGGCCTTACCCGATCGATCAATTGTTTCTCACTTGCCGATGCCTCAGGCCGTGCATGTTTTTGTCACCAGGCCTGACCTGATAGAAAGCCCTTCAGCGCAAAGTGTCATCGAGGTTATATCAAAAGTAGCTCAACTCATGGCCTTGTTAACGGGTGGCAATGATCAGCTGACTGATGCCAGGCAGGGGGAACCGGAAGATCACTCTACTTCCCGGGGAGGAGGGGGGGCTGTCTCAACGACATTCAATCAGTGAATTATTAGCTCATCTTATTCATAGCCTCATGATGCAGGGGCGTCCTGAAGATATTCAGAAAGCGATGGATTTATCCCGATTGGAGGCGAAACTATCGTTGGCTTTAAAAGACGCTGACTTGCTGGCAGACCCTGCTTTATTGCAGGAAGTTGATTCTCTTATCAATCAGTACGCCCTTGCCGCTGAAGTTGCTGCTGAACAGAATGATCCTGCCATGGTTAACCGGCAATACAATCCAGAGTTATTAAAACCGGGGGGAATCAATCGGCTCAACACGGTTATGGAGCATGATGGACTATCAGTACCAGCAAAACCCGGGGTGAATAACGGGCATGGCGAACATGAGCAGAAAAACGGTGAAGGGTCTGCTTCCCAGGGGAAAATCCAGGGGAAAAAGAGTGCAAATGAGGTTGGTCGCGCTGAGCCAGGTAACAAGGTCAGTATTAATACCGGTATCAATAATAGTGCGGCACCCATCAGTTCCGGTCAGGTAATGGGTTCGTTAAACCAGTTGCTTGCTTCAATGGGGTTAGCCAATATCGCCGCACAACCACCATTGGCTGTGGAAAGTGGCCAAAAGCATCTGCCTCCCATTATTTTGCCAACTGCAAATCCCGGGAACCGATCGGATAAAAGAAGGAAAAGCAGGAAAGAACTTAAAGAAGAGGAAGAAAAAGAGAGGGAAGGTGCAGGGACGTCTTTTCTATTTGATGATGAACCGTTTGAGCCATTTGATGATGAATGATCAATAAAGGGGCAATGGCCCCTTTATTGTTTTTTTTGAAAGCAGGTTTCCTACTGGATTAATTGGCGACAATATTCACCAGTTTACCGGGAACCACAATCACTTTGCGCACTGTCAAACCGTCGGTAAATCTGGTGACGTTATCATGCTCCAGAGCCAGCCTCTCAATAGCGTCTTTATCCAGGCCTGCCGGTACTTCCAGTTTAGCCCGCACCTTACCATTGACCTGAACCACCAGAGTGATGGCCTCTTTTTTCAGCGCTGCTTCGTCAGCCACTGGCCATGAAGCATCCAGTACCGGCTCAGAGTGACCCAAAGCCTGCCAGATGCTGTGCATGGCATGAGGCGCAATTGGAGCCAGCATCAGCGTAGTGGCTTCAATGGCTTCGTGCATTACCGCGCGATCCTGACTTTGTGCATGGCTCACCTGGAACTTGCTGATGGCGTTATTCAACTCCATGATCGCCGCAATAGCGGTATTGAAGGTCAGGCGGCGCTCACAGTCATCAGACACCTTATTGATGGTTTCATGCACTTTTCGGCGCAGATCCTTTTGCTCTTTGGTCAGGGCGTTCAGATCAAGAGCGGCCACAGCACCACCGGCAATATGCTCTGCGGCCTGCTTCCAGAAGCGACGCAGGAAACGGTTGGCGCCTTCCACGGCACTTTCAGACCACTCCAGGGTTTGCTCCGGTGGCGCAGCGAACATGGTGTACAGACGGATCGTGTCAGCACCGTACTGATCAATCAGGTCCTGTGGGTCGATACCGTTGTTTTTGGATTTGGACATCTTGCTCATGCCCGCATGCTCAACCACTTCACCGGTGGCTTTCAGCGTGGCCTTAACCAGACGTCCTTTGTCGTCAAACTCGCTGTCGACATCGGTTGGGGCAAGCCACTGCTTGACGCCTTTTTCGTCGAGTTTGAAGAAGGTGTCAGCCAGTACCATACCCTGGCAGAGCAGTCGCTTGAACGGCTCATCGCTGTTGACCAGGCCGGCATCACGCAGCAGCTTGTGATAGAAACGGGAGTAGAGCAGGTGCATCACCGCATGCTCAATACCACCAATGTACTGATCCACCGGCAGCCAGTAATTGGCTTGCTCAGGGTTCAGCATCTGGTCATCAGACTGTGGCGAGCAGTAGCGGGCGTAGTACCAGCTGGACTCCATGAAGGTATCAAAGGTATCGGTTTCACGGGTGGCAGGCTGGCCGTTGTGGGTGGTTTTTGCCCACTCAGGGTCGGCTTTGATGGGCGACTGGACACCGTCCATTTCCACGTCTTCTGGCAGCAGCACTGGCAGGTCTTCCAGGGGAACAGGAACTTCAGTACCGTCTTCCAGATAGCGCATCGGGATCGGTGTCCCCCAGTAACGCTGACGGCTGACACCCCAGTCGCGCAGACGATAGTTCACCTGCCGCTCACCTTTGCCTTCAGCAATCAGCCGGTCGGCAATGGCATTGAACGCTTCTTCTGAACTCAGGCCGTCGAACTCACCGGAGTTCACCAGCTTACCTTTGTCCGTAAAAGCCGCTTCGCCAAGGTCAATCCCTTCGCCATTGACAGGTTCGATAACCTGTTCGATGGGCAGGCCAAAACGGGTGGCAAACTCATAGTCACGCTGGTCATGGCCGGGAACCGCCATCACGGCACCGGTACCGTAATCCATCAGTACAAAGTTGGCTGCCCATACGGGGACTTCACGACCCGTAATTGGGTGAATGGCGCGGATGCCGGTATCGACACCGACTTTTTCCATGGTGGCCATTTCGGCTTCAGTTACCGCATTGGATTTGCAGTCCTGAATAAAGGTGGCAAGGGCAGGATTATTGACTGCCGCTGCTTTGGCCAATGGGTGCTCCGGGGCAATGCCCACGTAGGTCACGCCCATCAGGGTATCCGGGCGGGTGGTGTAAACCTGGAACTCTCCAGGGGCGCTCTCACCCGCGGCAGCGACAGGCACATTGGCAACCTTGAAGGTCATCTGAACGCCTTCGGAGCGGCCAATCCAGTTACGCTGCATGGCCTTGACCTGCTCTGGCCAGTGTTCGAGCTTGTCAAGATCGGTCAGCAGTTCATCGGCGTAAGCGGTGATTTTGACAAACCACTGGGGCAGTTCCTTGCGCTCAACCACGGTATCACAGCGCCAGCAGCGGCCATCTTCCACCTGCTCATTGGCCAGTACGGTGGCGTCATTTGGACACCAGTTAACGGTGGCCATTTTTTTGTATACCAGACCTTTTTCGTAGAGCTGGGTGAAGAACCATTGCTCCCACTTGTAGTATTCCGGCTTACAGGTTGCCAGCTCACGGTTCCAGTCATAGCCGAAGCCCAGGCGCTTGAGCTGGCCTTTCATGTAATCGATGTTTTCGTAGGTCCAGGGTGCGGGTGCTGTCTTGTTTTTGATGGCGGCATTTTCGGCAGGCAGGCCAAACGCATCCCAGCCCATGGGCTGCAGGACATTCTTGCCCCGCATGCGCTGGTAGCGTGAAATCACATCACCGATGGTGTAGTTACGAACGTGCCCCATATGCAGTCGGCCACTGGGGTACGGGAACATGGACAGGCAGTAGTATTTTTCTTTGCCCTTCTCTTGTGAAGAGCCTTCTGAAATGCCTTCGGTGACAGCAAAGCTGTCATTGTCTTCCCAGAATTTCTGGGCTTCGCTCTCAATCTGATGCGGTTGGTAATGCTCTTCCATCATCGCTCAACAGGCTTAGTGTAAAGGATCGCTTTGATGCTTTCCTGAAAGCCGTCCGGTGAGAAACGCTTCATGAAAAACCAATCAAAGAGTCGGGGAAACCAATGACCCGCTAGGATACAACACTGCCTGCCCAACTGCACTTTTCCTGTGGATTTATCCACACAGATAGTCCCCCATTGATCTGCATCATTCGTCCTGATTGTCAGTGTTTGGTAAGGTAGTCATGCTTTTCTGGTCTTCATCCATTTATTCTCAACTTATTCTTAACTTCTGGAAAAAATAATGAGCGATATAGCGGTATCCATATCGATCTTGTCGCTGGTGGCTGTGCTGGGCCTGTGGATAGGCAACTGGCGCATCCGCGGCATCGGTATGGGCATTGGTGGTGTGCTGTTCGGGGGTATTCTGGTGGGGCATTTTGTCTACCAGATGGATATCCATCTGGACAGCCACACTCTGGAGTACATCAAAGAGTTTGGCCTGATTCTGTTTGTCTACACCATTGGGATTCAGGTGGGGCCGGGCTTTTTTTCATCGCTGAAAAGCAGCGGTCTGAAACTGAATGCCTTTGCCACAGCCCTGGTACTGCTCGGTGGGGTGGTGGCTACCGTACTGCATCTGCTGTTTGATGTTCCCCTGCCCGTGGTACTGGGTGTTTATTCAGGAGCAGTGACTAACACGCCTGCCCTGGCGGCAGGTACCGGCATTCTGGCCGAGCTGGGAACACCAGAGAACATGCTGGCACTGCCGGGTTCGGCCTATGCGGTGGCTTACCCGTTTGGTATCTGTGGCATTCTGCTGAGCATGTGGTTTATCCGGCGGCTGTTCAACATAGACGTTAACCAGGAAGCGGAAGCCTTTGAGAAAGTGTCCGGTACCGGAAAGGAAAGCCTTTATACCATCAATGTCGCCATTCGAAACCCGAACATTGATGGTTTGGCACTTCAGGATGTTCCGGGACTGGATGACGGCGAACTGGTCTGTTCCCGGCTGAAGCGGGGGGAGGAACTGATTGTCCCCAAAGGCAATACGGCCGTGGAGCTGGGGGATATTCTCCATCTGGTTGGCAGTCGGCAGAAATTACAGAGTGCCCGGGTTATTCTCGGCGAAGAGGTAGATGCTTCCCTGACCACCAAGGGTACGGAGCTGAGAACCTCCCGGGTGGTGGTAACCAATGAGAAGGTGCTGGGCAAAAAACTGATCGACCTTAAATTCAAACAGCGCTACGACGTGGTGGTTTCACGCCTGAACCGTTCCGGTGTTGAACTGGTGCCCAACCGGGATGCATCGTTGCAGTTTGGTGATATTCTGAACCTTGTGGGTCGCCCTGAATCCATTGATGCGGTTGCCAACCAGGTGGGCAATGCCCAGCAGAAGTTGCAACAGGTTCAGATGATGCCGGTGTTTATCGGTATTGGCCTGGGTATCCTGCTGGGCTCTGTGCCACTGACGATCCCGGGCCTGCCAGCGGCGCTCAAGCTGGGTCTGGCCGGTGGACCGCTGCTGGTGGCGTTGATTCTTGGCCGGATAGGCAGTATTGGTCGTTTATATTGGTTTATGCCGCCCAGTGCCAACCTGGCATTGCGGGAGATTGGTATTGTTCTGTTTCTGGCCGTGGTTGGCTTAAGTTCCGGAGAGAACTTCGTCGATATCCTGGTGCATGGGGATGGTTTGCAATGGATGATGTACGGTGCCGTGATCACTCTGGTACCGCTGTTGATTATAGGTATTACCAGCCGTATGTTTGGCGGGCTTAACTACCTCAGCATCTGTGGCATGCTGGCAGGCTCCATGACCGATCCTCCGGCGCTGGCCTTTGCCAACAGCCTGCATGAAAGGTCCGGAGCGGCGGCACTGTCCTACGCAACGGTTTATCCGCTGGTGATGTGTCTGAGAATTTTGTCGCCGCAGATACTGGCGGTCTTGCTGTGGGGCGTTGTGTAAGGAAGTTTCCCGGTCACCGGGTTCATGAAAATACCGGCTAAGGGGTGGAACTTAGTAGTACAGGTAATGGTCAAAGTCAGACTCTAACAGCAGTCTCTGACAGCAGTCTCTAACAATAAGTTGTTAAACAGGGTTGTTTGAGAGGATTTTGAGGAGCTTTGATGATGCCCGGCATATTACAGTCGTTTTCAGTGGTCACACCATCAGGTCACCAGGTCGATGTCAGCATCGCCCATCATTCGTCGGAGGTATCAACACTGAGAGGTCTGGAGTGTGTCCGGTGTCATGGTATCAACTATCACGGCAGGCGGATTGAAGGCTGTAATCACACGATCTGCGAACCCTGTATGGAGAGGGATGATTCATTAATAACGGGGGAACATGATTGCCATGGCACCATCGTCACAGGCAAAACATTAACCAGTTATGGTGTAGAGGCCAGGACCCTTCTGGATAACCTGATGGTTTTCTGTCCTGTTAACGAATGTAATCAGCAAGCCCGGCTGTCAGTCATTGATCAACACATCAGTAGTCATGCTGTCGGGGAGATTCGGGTAGCGAATGATCAGGCTGAACTGCCTCCGGGCGTTCTGTGGTATGAACATCAAGGCAGTGTCTATTATATGGCTGACCCGGATGCTCCGTGATGGGGGAGCGAATCAAGAGTGAACGGTGGCGGAGGTATTCAGGTCTTCCACAATGAACCTTTGGACGATGTTAACAAATACAACTTCCCCCTGCCTCTCGCCTGAAGTACCGGTGAGAGCGCAGGGTCTCCACGGACTTCAGCAAGATATCAGCAATAACCTGGCGAAGTTTCGCCAGCGCACGGTGAAAAGTCATCCTGCCTCTTGGGCAGATATTTCCCGCCTGGCTGATAAGAACCACTGGTTCAGCAATGATTATCCTACTCCCAGACGCGTGCAAAGTGGTCCCTATCGGTCGCAAGAGGCAATAAGGCTGGGTGACTCCTTCGCCCGTCTCCCCGCTGCAAAGCCACTTGCTGATTACCGGATTGCCATCATTGTCGGCGAAGGCGGTATTTTACAGGGGTTGCCGGAATTGGCGGCCAGCTGTGACCTCACTTTGCAGATCGATCGTGAGTCCGGGCCACTTCAGCTCATTACCTACCTGCTGGAAGAGTGCAGAAAAGAGACAAGCTATCCAGAAAGCCACACGGAGAAAATAGCGCTGCTTAACCGGGCAATCACCCGTCTTCAGGCAGCAAATCCGGAGGTTGGCGCAGATAACGCCAGAGATATTGCCCTGCAGTTCTGCGAATATATCACAGGCATGGAGCGCAACCTTTTCTCATCAGCTGAGCGTTTTGCCGAGTTCAAACGGTGCCAGGACCATCCGGTGCAACAGGTTTACCTGGATTACTTCTCGGAAGAGGCCATGTCCGCCCTGGCGGAAATATTAAAAGATCATAACGCCAGTGTGCGTTTTTTGAACATCGGCAATGCCTGTGAATACCCTGAGGAGTTCTACGAAGGGATTCCCTATGATGATAACGGGATGGATATCGGCCTCACTCCTTCCCGTTATGTTCAGCGCCTGCCATTTTCCGATGATGCTATCTGCGCCTATAGCCAGCTCTGTGGTGGCCGGATATTCACGGCCACCGCAACCATCCCGGAAATGGCAGACGCCCTCTATGGCTGTGCAATAAGCGGCCGTGATAGCACCCTGAGGGCGTTGGCCAGCAGGTATGACGGGCAACTGTTTACGTGGCTCATCAAGGATGCTGCATCAGCAGCCTCGACTTTCCGTGACCTGCAGATGATTGCCTGGTTTCTCTCCTGTTATGGGACAGGGCCAAGCCATCAGCTACCTACCAGAATTTTCCGGTTCTTTGCCCAACATCCGATAAACACAATGCATGACTGGATATTGCGGCTGACCGCCGCTCGGCTCACCCGTCCGGAAGTTGAGGAGCTAAAAGCCCATAAAGAAGCCCTCAAGTCAGACTACCTCCAGAATCACCCGACCCATATGGACACACAACCGCCGCTTTTCATCAAAATTCTGGACAGGATTACCGCTGAACCAAGGCTGGCTGAGACAGGTCAACCGGTGGATTCCACAGCAAGTTCCCAGGCTGCTGCAGAAGAAGTGACGGCAGTTCCAATGCAACTTGTTTAAGCGTTGCAGACAAAGACCGGCGAAAATCGGGTTTGAAGTAAGCAAGTCTGACCATTATCACCTTGCTACTCGTGTCAATTCATGGTTCCCCAACTATATTCAGTGATCAATATTAAGATGCAATAAGATGCAATAACCAAGGACACTCACAATGAATGTAGGGGCACTTTCAACCAGCACGGTTGCCACATGCGTCTCCTCTGGCGTAACAGAGAGAGCGCAAGGCCTCCGGAAACTACAGCAAGGTATCGAGAATAACCTGGTGAAGTTTCGGCAGCACTCTGTGAGAAGTTATCCTGCCCGGGGGGATGGGATGACCTATTTTCCTGAAATCAAATGGTTTAGCAATGATCGTCATGCTTCCACTCCAATGTCAGAGAAGGTTAGGCTTGGTGACTCCTTCGCCCGTCTGCCCACTTCAAAACCACTCTCTGGCTACAAGGTTGCCATCATTATCGGCGAAGGCGGCTTTTTCCAGGGTTTGCGAGAATTGGATGCCAGTTGTGATCTCACTTTGCAGATAGATCATGATCCCAAGCCTCTTCAGCTAAGTGCTTACCTACTGGAAGAGTGCCGAAAAGAGACAAAATATCCAGAAAATTACTCGGACAAAATAGCGCTGCTTAACCGGGCGATTACCCGTTTTAAGGAAGCAAATCAGGAGGTTAACGAAAAGGATGTGTCAAATATCGTTCGGCAGTTCAACAACTATATCACTGGTATGGAACGCAACATCTTCTCATCAGCTGAACGCTTTGCCGAGTTCAAACGTTGTCAGGACCATCCGGTGCAACAGGCTTGCCTGGACATCTTCTCGGAAGAGGACATGACCGCTTTGGCAGAAACGTTAAAAGATCATAACGCCAGTGTGCGCTTTTTAAACATCAGCAATGCTTGTGAGTATCCTGAGGAATTCTACAAGACCATTCCCTATGATGAGAACGGGGCGAACATCAACTTCACTCCTTCCCGGTATATTCAGCGCCTGCCATTTTCCGATGACGCTATCTGTGCCTATAGTCAGCGCTTTGGTGGTCGGTTATTCACGGCCACTGCAACCATCCAGGAAATGGCAGATGCCCTGTATGGCGGTGCAATAAGCGGTCGTAATCGCGCTCTGAGAGCGCTTGCCTTTAAATACGATTTGCAGTTATACACATGGTTCCTCAAAAATGCTGTTGGATCACAAGGTGCGTCTTTCCGTGACCTGCAGTTGGTTTCCGAATATGTCTCCACATTTGGGACAGGACCATCGCTTCAGCTACCAACCAGAATTTTCCGGTTTTTTGCCAACCATCCGATAGACACAGAATATGACTGGATATTGTGGCTGACCGCCGCTCGACTCACCAGTGGGGAAGTTGAGGAGTTAAAAGCTCATAAAGATACTCTTACATCAGACTATTTTGAGAATCACCCAACCAGTATGAGTACACAACCGCCGCTCTTCATCAAAATTCTGGACAGGATTACTGCTGAACCAACGCTGGCAGAGACAGGCCAACCGGTGGATTCCACAGCAAGTTCCCAGGCTGCTGCAGAAAAAGTCACAGCAGTTCCGATGCCACTTGTTTAAGCGTTGCAGACAAAGACGGGCGAAACTCGGGTTTGAAGTAAGCAATTCTGACAGGCTGGATAGCACCACTATCCATTATCGCCTTACTGGTTCAATTCATGGTTCCTCGACTATATTCAATGACCAATATTAAGATGCAATAACCAAGGACACTCACAATGAATGCAGGGGCACTTTCAACCAACACGGCTGCCACATGCGTCTTCCCTGACATAACGCAGAGAGCGCAAGGTCTCCGGAAACTCCAGCAGGGTATCGAGAATAACCTGGCGAAGTTTCGGCAGCACACGGTGAAAAGTTATCCTCCCCCCAGGCCTGGTATTACCTACTCGCTTGACCGGCACTGCTGGTTTAGCAACGAATATCCGACTCCTGATCCAGTGCGAAAGGCGATAAGGCTTGGTGATTCCTTCGCCCGGCTCCCCCCGGAAAAATCACTCTCTGACTTCCAGGTTGCCATCATTGTCGGCGAAGGTGGTTTGTTCCAGGGGTTGCCGGAATTGGCTGACAGTTGTGATCTCACTTTGCAGATAGATCGTGATCCCAAGCCTCTTCAGCTATGTACTCACCTGCTGGAAGAGTGCAAAAAGGAAACAAACCCTCCAGAAAATCACAGGGACAAAATGGCGATACTTAACCGGGCGATCACCCATTTTCAGGAGGAAAATCCGGAGGTTAACGCAGATAATGCCGCAGATATTGCCCGGCAGTTCAACAACTATATCAAGGGTATGGAACGCAATCTTTTCTCATCAGCTGAGCGTTTTGCCGAGTTCAAACGTTGCCAGGACCATCCGGTGCTACCGGTTTGTCTGGACTTATTTTCGGAAGAGGCCATGACCGCTTTGGTGGAAACGCTGAAAGATCATAACGCCAGTGTGCGTTTTTTAAACATTAACAATGTTTGTGAGTACCCGGAGGAATTCTACAAGACCATTCCCTATGATGATAACGGGACGAACATCAACTTCATTCCTTCCCGATATATCCAGCGCCTGCCATTTTCCGATGACGCTATCTGCGCCTATAGCCACCTCTTTGGTAATCGGTTATTCACGGCCACCGCAACAACTCAGGAAATAGCAGACGCCCTGTATGGCTGTGCAATAAGTGGGCGTAATCGGATTGTGAGAGCGCTTGCCAATAAATACGATAGGCAGCTGCATGCGTGGTTCCTCAAGCAATTTTCAACAACAGGTATACCTTCCCATCACCAATGGATGGCTGATTTCCTGATCGCCAGCTTTGGAGCAGAGCCAGGGCCATCCCTTCAGCTACCAACCAGAATTTTCCGGTTCTTTGCCAGACATCCCATAGATACAATGCATGACTGGGTATTGTGGCTGACCGCCAGTGGACTCACCCGTTTGGAACTTGAAGAGCTAAAAGCCCATAAAAAAGCGCTTAAGTCAGACTATTTCCAGCGTCGTCACCCAACCGGCATGAGCACACAACCGCCGCTCTTCATCAAAATCCTGGACAGGATTACCGCTGAACCAGCGCTGGTTGAGACAGATCAACCAATGGAGTCAGCAACAAGCCCGGGAGAGCCTTAATCACTTCTTAACTCATTATTGGGTGATATGGGTGTTGGCAGTCTGAACACCACCAGATAGGTAGAAACGATAAAGGTCAGAATGGCGGTCCCTTCGATCAGCAATGCGGTCTCCTGCTGAATTCTTCCTGCCGTCATGGCGCCATAGGCCAGGAGCAGTGAGAACTCACTGCTCTGGCCAAGACGCAATCCCATTTCTCCCGCATTATCGTTTCGTTCTCCTGCCAAATGCTTCAACAGGAATTTGAACAGTATGGGCTTGGTGATTAATATGATCGCTGACGTTAACAGAATGGCCATCAGCAGATGGCCTTTCAATAGTGGATCAAACTGGGCACCCACCGAAAAGAAAAACAGAATCAGAAAGAACTCCCTTAACGGCTTCAAGCCCTCGGCAATAATCAGAGAGATCGGTGATGTAGCGATACTGACCCCGGCAATAAAAGCCCCGATCTCATGGGACAGGCCACAGTACTCCGCCAGTTGAGACGCTGTCAGGCACCAGCCCAGTGATACCAGAAAAATATACTCCGAGATAATGTCGAAACGCCCCATCAGCGGTAGCAGGACATATCGGACAAAACACCAGGCCCCCAGGGTAAAGGCACAGGTTTTCAACGGCAGTAACAGCGCTTCAATATGAGCGCCACCGTTGCTGCTGTAGAGAACCAGAATGGTCAGGATGGCCAGGATATCTTCGAACAGCAGGATGCTGATCATCACTTCGCCGGTTCTCTTATGGTGCAGCGTTGTGGTTGGGATCAGCTTTAAACTGAGCACGGTACTGGAAAAGGCCAGGGACAGGCCAGCGATGAACGCTTCCAACAATGGAAAACCAAAGAGCAGGGCAAGAACGGCACAGATCATGACACCAACAGTGCTCAGGCAGAGAAAGGTTACCAGCGCCGTTTGTTTTAACTGTTTAAGCAGATTTCTGGGATGAAGGTGTAACCCCAGCAGAAACATCAGCAGAATAATCCCCATGGTGGAGACCGCTTCAATATGTCCATCATCGATGACCATATTCAGGCCATAAGGACCAATCAGCATACCAAGGCCGATATAGGCGAGAATAATAGGCTGTTTCAGCCAGACAAACAGGGTGCCCAATAAAGACGCCCCCCCAAAGATGACGGCCATTTCCAGAACAAGATGCTCAAACGGTCCTTGCACGGCGTAAACCTTATCGTTAAAACGGTGAGACTGTTCAGGATAGTTGATCAAACAGGTTTGGATTACCCGATTTTCAGTGAACGTGTCACAATAAAGTGCCATCATTAACGCTTTTTCTTTTCAGGTGGCCTGTCGGGTCGTTCATAACCACAAGTGGACTCTTTTATTTTTCATGTTGCTGATTTGGCTGATCATCATGGGATTGATTTTTAAGTCATGGACTGTCTGGCTGGCGCTGGCCATTTTTTATCTGTTGTCTACCCAGCCGGTTGCATCGCTGCTTATCCGGAGCCTTGAGCGTTATCCGGTCTTTAATCCGGGGCAAACGCAACCGGTAGAGCCTCAGGCCATTGTGATTCTTGGTGGTGGTTTGCCTCGTATCAGCCCCGAGATGTCGGGTTTCCGCCCTTCCATGTATACCCTGGAACGGCTGCGCTACGGCGCCTGGCTGAGTCGTCAGGCTGAGCTGCCGGTTATGGTCAGCGGTGGCGGTTTTCGTCCGGAAGCGGCGGTTATGGCAGAAAGCCTTGAACGTGATTTTGGTGTGGAAACCCGGTGGCGGGAGGCTCAAAGTACGACAACCCGGGAAAATGCGGTTTATGCCCGTGCAATGCTGCCTGAGGATATTCAGTCGGTATTACTCGTGACTCATGGCTGGCATATGCCAAGGGCTGTCCTCAGCTTTGAGCGGGCCGGTTTTTATGTGATTCCTGCACCGGGCATGCTGGCCGATGCTTCAAAAGACACTTTCCGTATCAGCCGATGGTTGCCCAGTGCCCGTTATTTGAGCGACAGTGAACGTGCTTTCAGAGAATACGCCGGGTATTTATGGTACTGGCTGACTTATTGCAACTGACTTTCAAGTTCCGTTTATGGCGTGGCAGGGCAAGGGACAAACATATACTCTACTTCCGCTTACAGAAGGTTTGTCAGACGGAACTTTTTGCTGGATTTGTCATCAAAAGTAAAGCCATCTACTGCAGTGAGAGGATCTTTTGATGGACGCAGCTGGAACTCATTTTACTGCCCCTTACAGGCATGTGCCTGTTGAGGCTGCAGCAAGTGATGGCATGGCTTCAACCCTGGATCAGCGGGTGCTTGATTTTTCCAATTGCCAGCGCATACCTGATTTTGCTGATAAGGCGAAGCCATTGGTTTCCCTGGCTGTTGAGGCAATGCGTACTGGCAGGGATGGTGAATGTATTTCAGGCATGAATCCTCTTCACTGGGCATTTGCAGCTGCGGATTCTCAGGCATTTCAGGAGATTTGTGACTCAGTTCCCCATGACAGAATCGTATCAATGTTTAATGCACCTAATGGTGCAAGGTCAGCCACTGAAATCTCCTATGAAGTTGCAGGTAAAGTTGGTCCGGCAATCAACAAGGACTGTCCTGATCAAATACTGGTATTTCTATTAAATAATGCTCCCGAACCGATGCGGGAGGGATATTATGCATTATTTCGATCCATGAAGGCGATGTTAATCCCCGGTGATTTAAAGGGGGCGGCTCCCAACAATACCGGCAATAACCGGTTTAATCTGGCAGCCGGTGGCGGGGAAGAGGTTATGCGCTGGTACTGTGAAATGTTCAGGGCTGCCCCTGATTACCAAAGTGTTATTAATCATCCGACCAATGCCGGTGCAAGGCCACTTCATCATGCAGCCAGAAGTCATCATCCCCAGAAGGCTAAAGTATTTGCAATCCTATTGGCAGAGGGAGCCTGGCAGAGTCTGTCAAAGCTGGATAACCGGGGTAATACGCCATTGGATCATCTCAGGCCTGATGGGCAGATGATAGATCAGTTAATGGACGATGTTGAGGAATATCTATTGTTGTCAGGGCTGAAAGAACCGGAAAGGCAGAGTCGGATAAAAACGATAAAGTCTGAACTTACCGATGCGTTTGAACAATTTCAGCAGGAGATGCATTTAACCAGGGAGACGACACTTGGGAAGACAGTTACCCCTTAGGAACGGTTTGGAATACAGCGGTAGTAAAACCAGAAGAACGCTTAGTAGTAACACCGGCCAGGAACCATAAATCATAAACGGTGTCTGGCCTTCCCGAATCTCTGCCGTTGATGACAAAACGCCATTGGCAAAGCGCGGAATGGTTTCCAGCACATCTCCCTTTTCATCAATCAGGGCGGTAATACCATCATTGGTGGCCCGGATCATGAAGCGTCCCGTTTCCAGTGCTCGCATCCGGGCAATCTGGAAATGCTGGACAGGGCCAATGGATTTACCGAACCAGGTGTCATTACTGATCGTGATCAGCAGTCCACTCTCTTTAGCCATTTGCGCGACAAAATCCGGATAGACCACTTCGTAACAGATATAAGGAGCAACGTTTACCTTGCCAGCCTTGAGTAAGCTCTGTTCATAACCTCCGCGGGAGAATTCAGACATGGGCAGGTCAAAGAAATCAATCAACCCGCGCAGTATGGACGCCATGGGAACATACTCTCCAAATGGCACCAGCTTTTGCTTGTCGTAGCGGCCAGGACTTTCAGTGGATGAAGAGCCAGCAGCGAGTGAATCGCCTTCACCCAGAGACAGGATGCTGTTGAAGTAGCGGGTTTCACTGCCAGAATTATCATCCACGGGCATGCCAAGGATCAGCGTGCTGTTATTCTGGCGGGCCAGTCTGTCCAGTTGCGTCATCAAGCCCAGGGCACGGTTATAAAACAGTGGAATGGCATTCTCCGGCCAGATAATCAGTTCCTGTTCCCAGTGGTCTTCACTGAGCCCAATGTAGGTACTGATGGTGGTGTGAATATAGTCAGGGTCCCACTTCAGGTTTTGCGGGATATTTCCCTGTACAGCGCTGAAGGATATATCGCCTGTTTTTTCTGTCCATTGGATGTGGTTCAGCGGCCACGGGAGTCCCCAGCACACCAGGACGATGGATAAAGCAATAATATTGGCTGCTCGCTGCTGCGGTTTAGCTGGAATAACCAGGGCAAACAACAGGCAGACTGTGGTTACCATCAGCAGGCTTAAGCCATAGGTTCCAACCACTGGTGCCAGACCAGCAAATGGCGTGTCCAGTAGTGCGTAGCCCGATAATAGCCATGGGAAGCCAGTCAGTAGCCAGCTGCGAACCCACTCAAACAGGACCCAGAGGCCAGAAAACATCAGTACCTGCTGCCAGGGTGAAAGCCTGCAGGCGTTGCCTTGCCCGGCTTTTCGCTGGTTAAGCCAGCTGTAGATCAGGAAGATCGGCATGATCATCAGGGCAGAAATACCCAGGACAAAAAAGCCGGTCAGCAGCCCTGCCAGCATGGGCGATGCGGCACCAAATTCATGGATACTGACGTATATCCAGGACGTTCCGGTCCCAAACATACCGGCACCAAAAAGAAAGCCGCAAATCGCCGATGTCCTGACCGGCAATGTCCGGGTCAGGAGAAAGATAATGCCAATGGCCAGCATGGGAACTGGCCAGACGTCAAAAGGGCTGAAGCCCAGGGGCATGGCCGCACCTGCGGCCAGCGACAGCAGGTAGCGCACGACCTGTAGCGATGGACGGACAGGCATCAGCAGGGGGTTACCCGCAGCAGGCGAATCCGGCGACCATCGGCATTGAGTACATCAAAACGGAAGCCTGAAATTTCCACAGATTCATTGCGGGTTGGCATATGGCCAAACTCCTGCATCACAATACCACCAATGGTATCAAACTCGTCATCCGGGAATTTGGTGGCAAACTGGTCATTAAAGTCATCAATGGGCGTCAGTGCCTTGACGATAAAGGCATGCTCAAGATCATCCGCCGGTTTGATGAACGTATCTTCATCAACATCGGTTTCATCCTCGATATCACCAACAATCTGTTCAAGTACGTCCTCAATGGTGACCAGTCCGGCAACGCCACCAAACTCATCAATAACGATGGCCATATGGTTGCGGTTGGTGCGGAACTCCCTGAGCAGAACATTGAGGCGCTTGCTTTCCGGAATAAACGTGGCTGGACGTAAATGATTCTTGATATTGAACTTGTTGCCCGTGTTGAGAGCTTTATTAAGCAAGAGGGGGAGCAGGTCTTTGGCCAGCAGGATACCAATGACTTCATCCTTGGTATCGCCAATAACCGGGAAGCGGGAGTGGGCGGACTCAATAACCTGGGGAAGGAATTCTTCCGGGTTCTGGTCTTCTTCAACACAGACCATCTGGGAGCGGGGAATCATGATTTCACGGACCTGCATGTCCGCGACCTGAACCGCGCCTTCAATGATGCTCAGCGCTTCATCATCCAGCATGCCCCGGCTTCCGGCATCCCTCAGGATGCCCAG
>NZ_JAHHPP010000145.1 GCF_024606265.1 Endozoicomonas sp. SESOKO1 | reverse complement strand
GATGGCCATTCAGCACCAGGCCCCTCAGGCAACAGTGTTCCTTAAAGCGGGCTATTGCTAATTGGCATTTTTTATTTCGATCCGGATACCGATGGAATTCCTGAATGACCTGGTCCGGTGTCACTTTTCTATTGCCAAGCAGGATGTTCTTTAAGCAGAGATTTTGCAGGAATAAACCTCCCCTGAGGGACGTTTTATCATTGCCATAGGCGCTCATCACATCAGCCGAAGAGATCTGACGTCCACGTAATGGTTTTTTTTCCCAAAAGGCATTCTCAACACGTTTGCCATCATTCAGCGGGAGAGCTGTACTTCGATAAGACGGATGGTTTGAGACTCTTTTACCGTTAAATGTGCTTCTGGAGTGATGATGAATACCATTTGAAGCGGATTGTTGGTTAGCCCGGTCAGCAGGCTTTCGGCGGGAGTGGGTGGATGCGGTTGCTTTCAGAATAAAACCCTGCGCACTTGGAATATAAATATCGCCATTTGACCTGAAAATAATTATTAGGTTCCTTCTTTGGTGTGTCAGGTCCTGTTTGAGGTGATCTCCCGGGCATTATAATGGCAAAAAAATCCCTCTCTGGTTACATGCTTCCTTAAAGTGGGCAAGTCTCAGTAGGGCTTTGTGCATTTTGAGGGACTCTTCTTTGTTTCTCGCTCTTTTTGCAAGCAGTGATTTCATGCTTTCATCGCTGTCAAAAATTTTTTTAATAAAAGACTCTGATCGCAGGCATGCCACATTACGCGTGTGAGTTGAGCTGAAATTCACAAAATCGGAAAAACTCAGTTTACGGGCAATGAATTGCAATATTTCCTCAGGAAGCGCCTCCAGATAACAGGTATCCGGTTGGCTACGTACTTCTTGTACATGCACTTTTCTGAAACCAAAAAAGGCTAAGGGAATATCTGAATCCTCTATTTGAGGATTAAGTATGAACGATTCTACTTGAGGTGAAACAGCAGTAGTTTGATGCATAAGCAAACCCTTGTCTTTTATTCCGGAGTGTTTTGAACCCAAGCCCGGAAAAAAGTTCCGCTTCCGAAAATTTCTGCTTATGACAGATACTTGCCATTCAATGATCTGGCATTCGGTTGCCGCCTGGAATAGAACTTACCCCTTTGGAGCAACCCCTAGGAGCCTGTCGAGAATAGCGCCCGTAGCGAGGATGGCAGAAAAT
>NZ_JAHHPP010000144.1 GCF_024606265.1 Endozoicomonas sp. SESOKO1 | reverse complement strand
TCCCTGCCCCGTAAAGGTCTTTGCAAAGGCGAGTCCCCCGGCCAATCATTTGCCAGAATTTCACTTTGGACTTCACCGGTTTGGCAAACACCAGGTTGACCACTTCCGGCACATCAATACCGGTGTCGAGCATGTCTACTGAAATGGCAATGGTCAGTTCTTTGTTGGTACTGAGGTCACCACCTTTGAAGTCTTCAATCAGTTGCTCAGCCCTCGGGTCATAGTTATCAATGACCTGACAGAACTTGCCGGCAAACTGCGGGTACATCTCATCAAATACGCTTTGCAGCAGAACCGCATGCTTGTGGTTACGGGCAAAGACAATGGTTTTACCGGGAAGCTGTTCATCCCGATCACGAATGCCGTGTTCCATCAGGTTACGCATGATGGCCCGGTTGGTGTCCCGGTTATAGATCGCCTTATCAATGGCCTTGGCATCAAATTCCAGGGTATTCGGGTCGATGCCCTGCTCTTCCAGTTGGGCAATCTGCTCATCGCTGAGGTTGTCTTTTTTGATGCCTTCCCGCAGAAACTGGGTGGTGTGGGTGATCACTTCAAAAGGCGTCAGGTGTTCATCGTTGATCGCCGCTTCCAGTGAATACTCATAGGTGGGGATACGCCCTTCACAACCAAACAGGCCATAAGTGGTATGGCCAATCATATCCACAGGCGTGGCAGTCAAACCGACCTGAAGGGCATCGAAGTATTTGAACAGGTCACCGTAGACGTTATAGATGGAGCGGTGGGATTCATCCGCAATGATCAGGTCGAAATAGCCCACATCGTACCGATCCATAATGTTCATCATGCCTGGGTAGGTCGAGATGAAGATTCGGGAGGTATCCTGGTATTTCTTATCCGTTCTGCCCACCACATAAATAGGGTCACTGATAAATTCATTGAACGCATTGCGAGCCTGCTTACGCAGCTCTTTCCGGTCACAGAGGAACAGCACCCGCTTGGCCCATCGGGCATCGAGCAGTCGTTTGGTCAACGCAATGGCGACACGGGTCTTACCGGTACCGGTAGCCTGGACAATCAGGGCCTTGCGGTGCTTATCCGTAAAGCGTTCACCGACTCGGGCAATACTTTCCAGCTGATACAGACGGCCCGCAATATGGGTATCAACCGGCACTTCTGCTAACGGTCGGCAGCCCGTACGTTGTTGAACCAGGTAGGTCAGACTTTCAGGGCTGTAGAAACCAAAGAGTTTTCTCGGTGGATAGTTTCGGGCTGGGTGGTCATCCCAGAGG
>NZ_JAHHPP010000143.1 GCF_024606265.1 Endozoicomonas sp. SESOKO1 | reverse complement strand
ATGATCTGTGATGATCCTGCAACGCTGGACCTGAAAGTTCGCACTCTACGCTACTTCCAGGATATCGAATCTGAGAATATCAAGGACTTTTGATATGTCTGCGGAGCTTATCATCAGCCCGGAAAAGACTTACGCCCTGGTTAATTTCAAACCGTTAACCGGTAATCCGGGGCAGGCGTCGATTGATACCATCATCATAGAGAATGGCCGAATTTCGGCCATTGGCAGGGCAGAAGATATTGCCGGTGATCATCAGGGTGATGACAGTCTGAAAAAAGTAGACATCCGAGGTCTTACGTTAAGCCCCGGTTTTATCGATCTGCAATTAAACGGCTGTGGTGGTGTACTTTTTAACAGTGATATCTCCATCAATACGCTGGATATCATCCACAAAACAAATCTCCGTTCAGGCTGTACGGCATTTCTTCCTACGCTGATTACCAGCAGTGATGAGGATATACGACAAGCAGTTAATGTCACCCGTGACTACATGGCCATGCATCCGGATCGTGTACCCGGTGTTCACCTGGAAGGTCCTTACCTGAGTCTTCAGCGCAAAGGCATTCATGATCCGGACTACATCCGTGAGCCATCTTCTGCAATGATCGACTTTTTCTGTGACAATGCCGATGCCATTGCCATGGTGACACTGGCACCGGAAGTCTGCCCGGAAGGAACCATTGAAAAGCTGAGTAAAGCGGGCATTATCGTTTCCATCGGCCACACCAATGCCACCTGTGAACAGGCCAGGGCGGCAGAAAAGGCCGGTGCAACCTTTGCCACCCACCTGCATAACGCCATGAGTCCCCTGGGCAGCCGCGAGCCTGGTGTGGTAGGTGCCATTTTTGACAGTCATTCTATGGGAGCCGGTATCATTGCTGATGGTCATCACCTGTCATGGGAAAACCTGCGCATTGCCCATCGTCTGATGCAGGATCGCCTGGTACTGGTGACCGATGCGACCACACCAGCTGGCACTGATATGGCAACCTTTGTCTTCTCGGGACAAACTATCTACCACAAGGATGGCAAGTGCTCCAATGCTGATGGCACCCTTGCCGGCTCCGCACTCACCATGATTGAAGCGGTGGCCAACAGCATTCGCGCAGGGATTGAGTCCCAGGCTGTGATGCGCATGGCTACCGTCAATGCAGCAAAAGCCATTCATGTTGACAATGAGATGGGGAGCATTGCGGTTGGGCAGTTTGCCAACTTCGCTATTTTTGACGATAGCTTTACCCTGCGGGGTACGGTCAGCGGTGGTGAACTGAAGCTTAAACAATAACTCTGCCTTATACGACTCCCCC
>NZ_JAHHPP010000142.1 GCF_024606265.1 Endozoicomonas sp. SESOKO1 | reverse complement strand
CCGTACCCGCACCGGTGAAGATCTGGGCGTAATGTCCATCGAAGCGTTCCGGGAACGCCTGCAGGCCGATGTCCTCAAGCGTGGTCGTACTGCCTGAGAGGGTAAACCGATCTCTGATTCGCTCCGAGAAAACTGTCCCGGGTTGCCTGATGGTCTGGCAACTCTTTAGTCCAAGAGGCTTCGCGGGACTTACTATGTTGCTTACACAGGAGATACAACCATCAGACGCAACAGCTTCCGTGATCGTCGCCCAGTAAAGGCTCCGATTAATGAAAATATCCGTGCAAAAGAGGTCCGCCTCATTGGGGCCGACGGAGAACAGGTCGGTGTAGTTGATATACAAGATGCGTTAAGCATGGCTGTGGAAGCGGGGCTGGATCTGGTTGAGATCAATGCGACCAGTGAGCCGCCGGTCTGTAAGATCCTGGATTATGGTAAGCACCAGTACGAATCGAAAAAACAGAAGGCTGCGGCCAAGAAAAAGCAGACTTTGATCCAGGTGAAAGAAATCAAGTTTCGCCCGGGTACAGAAGAAGGGGATTATCAGGTAAAACTGCGCAACCTGGTACGTTTCCTTACTGAGGGCAACAAGGCGAAGGTCTCCCTTCGTTTTCGTGGTCGTGAGATGGCTCACCAGGAGCTGGGCATGGAACTGATGAAGCGGGTTGAAAAAGACCTGGAAGAAATCGGAACCGTCGAACAGCATCCGAAAATGGAAGGCCGTCAACTGATCATGGTGATTGCCCCTAAAAAGAAGAAGTAATTAAAAAAACGGCGTTTGGGTTTGGTACTCGTTGAGGGTAGGGAGCCTGGCCGGTTTTTTTAGTGCTTCGTGCCGGTTGATGGCTTCGGCTTTTGGCGGCACTATTTTTAATTGTCCCGACGCTGGTTTCGCAGATCAGTGGTCGCGAATGCGGAGTGTTTTTCATGCCAAAGATGAAAACCAACAGTGGAGCCGCGAAGCGTTTCAAGAAAACCGCTTCCGGTTACAAGCGTAAAGGTGCCTTCAAGAGTCACATCCTGACCAAGATGACCACCAAGCGTAAGCGTCAGCTGCGTGGTACCTCACTGGTATCTCCAGCGGATCATGGTCTCGTTAAGCGTATGCTGCGCGACTAATCGCTTTTTTGATCATTTTACAGGAGAGATAACTTATGGCACGTGTTAAGCGTGGCGTCATTGCACGACGTCGTCACAAGAAAATTCTGAAGCTGGCTAAAGGTTACTACGGTGCACGTTCACGTGTATTCCGCGTAGCCAAGCAGGCAGTTACCAAAGCTGGTCAGTATGCTTACCGCGACCGTCGTCAGCGTAAGCGTCAGTTCCGCGCTCTGTGGATTGCCCGTATCAATGCCGGTGCTCGCATGAATGGCCTGTCTTACAGCCGTTTCATCGCTGGTATGAAGAAAGCGGCTATCGAAATCGACCGTAAGGTTCTGGCTGATCTGGCCGTTCACGACAAGGCGATTTTTGGCCAGCTGGTTGAAAAGGCGAAAGCTGCTCTGGCTTAAGTTTTTATACCGGTTGTTAAAAGGGAGATCTGTTTTTGCAGGTCTCCCTTTTTTTTGCCATTCATTCAGGCCCATTTTCTGTAAGCAGAGAGCGAGTCCAGCATTTTTGTCCAAATTTTGCTACAGTTAGCCCTGGTTTTAAGGTCGCTGATAAAAAGGACCTGGCTCAACCGTCGGATATGGACTCCGAAGTCATCCTGCTAAGGAAGCAAACAACGAAGAAAAAGAAGCAGAGTATGTCAGCATTTAATCAAGAAACCGTATTAACCGTGAAGCATTGGAACGATACCCTGTTCAGCTTCACCACAACCCGTGACTCATCGCTCAGATTTCATAATGGTCATTTTGTCATGCTGGGTCTTGAGGTAGAGGGGAAACCGTTGATGCGGGCATACAGTATTGCCAGTGCCAACTATGAAGAGCACCTTGAGTTCCTCAGTATCAAAGTGCCTGATGGGCCTCTGACTTCCAGGCTTCAGCATTTAAAGCCGGGTGATTCTGTGCTGGTGAGTCGCAAGCCGGTCGGCACCCTGGTGGTGGGTGATTTGAAGCCGGCCCAGAACCTGTTCCTTTTTGCTACCGGCACAGGTCTTGCGCCTTTTATGAGCATTATCAAAGATCCTGAAACCTATGAACGGTTTGAGAAGGTCATTCTTGTCCATGGTGTTCGTTACGTCAGTGAGCTGGCTTATCATGACTACCTTCTGGATGATCTGCCTGACCATGAATACCTGGGGGAGGAAATTCGACAGAAGCTGATTTACTATCCAACCGTTACCCGTGAGCTATTCAGAAATACCGGTCGGCTGACGGATCTGATTACCAGTGGTCAACTGTGTAATGACCTGGACCTTCCACCACTGAACCCACAAACCGATAAGGCCATGATCTGTGGCAGTCAGGCCATGCTTAATGATACCTGTGAGATTCTGGATAACCTCGGCTTCACTGCCTCATCCCATACCGGGGATGTGGCTGATTACGTTATTGAAAGGGCGTTTGTTGAGAAATAACTCATTACAGAACTACACTGGGGGACTCTCCAACAAAGAACCATCATATGGATTACCATATTTTACCGGAATGTTCCTGTGATGCCTCCGGTTCACACGATAGCCTGCTCCCCGGAAAACAGCGCCTGGCCGGGGATGCAACCGTATTCCATCCAAAACGTTCATTAAAACTGAGTGATGAAGCGTGTTGTTTAAGGAAAACAAGCAGCCTGTCCGATGTAAATGAGTTGCAAGAAACGCTTCATTCCCGACGTTGCCAGCGTTTAACCACCAGCCAAATGGCATGTGGACCTCGATTGCCATCATCACAGCATGAAGAAATATTCCCGCCTCCTGTAGATATACCCCGTAAAGAATTAATGGTTTGTGATTCGGTCGCATCAACAGAAAAATCCCAATCAATAAAAGACAATAACCCCTCCCCTGAGAAAGAACTGTGCATCGGAAGTTTGGGAATAATAAATAGTCTCAAGGTCATCATCAGTGGAAAAGGAGTGTGGGAAAAAATCGTACACTCATTTATCAGGTGTTGCTCCGACACGGACCAATGGACAACGGATGAAGAGTGGCTTGATTATCTGAGTAAAAAAATTCAGGCAGTTGATAATAATCCAGCAAAATACTGGAAGCGTTGCCCCAGAGAAATGCGTATTCTCATACAGGAAATAATCTTCGTTACCTTGAAGACAATTCATCGTTACTCAATGGCAGACGAAAAAAATGAGGAACTGGATAGCCTGAACAGAGCCATACAAAGCGTCTTGCAGCAGTATTACCGAAGGTTTGGTGAAGCATTATTCTGGCTGATATTGGAACCTGATACCTACACGAAAAGAACCTGGTTTGATCCATCGCATGGCTACGACATAATATCTTATAACTTTAATGTCATCCCCGTTACCTTGAAGAAACTGCTTGCCCCAAGCGCAGCAGAGCTAGCCTGTCTTCCTGTTTTACGGAAGCTGAAAAATGATATTACCGTTACAGAGGCAGCCCTTGGCTTTGATCCAAAAGTCATACAGGAAATGGCGGAGAAAAGGTATGAGAGAAGAGAGCGGCAACGGCTGTTTAAGCTTTTCACTCATCGCCCACTGGATGCTTACCTCTCGCCGGTAGTCTCTATGGAAGGCTTTACCAACTTCAGCAACACATGTTTTGCTGCGGTGTCCACCTGGCAAATTCTGGTTTCACCCTATATTCATTTACTGTCTGCTACCTCTCATCCACCGACTATTGAGTGCGACCCTGAGAGGGAGCAGGATCATGATGAAAGGTATATATCCCGGACCTCAGGAGAAAAAGTCATCCCTCTGAAAAATCTCTCTCCTGAAGTATGCCTGACATTACTCAAAAAAGAATTGGACATAGATACAAAAACACGGCTTTCAATTGACGCTATCAGAAAGTGCCTGATAACTATGGAAAGGCAGTATCGAAAAAAGCAGCACCCGAAAATGCAAAAAACCTATGAACTGTTTTTAACGTTATGCTCAGTGTGTGCTTCCGATCATATTTTTGTTGGCTTCGAAGGCTTCCATGAAAGGTATATAAAATTTATAAATTCCCAACTTCTAAAGAAACAGGCAGCAGGCACAGGAACTGAAAAAAATACGGTTGTTGAAGGAGTGGGTCAAGAAAATGGGCTACCACTTTTACCCCTTAATCAGTTACCTCAACAGGATTCAGCAGAGTTTCTATCGCCACTGTTAAAATTAGTCATCCCCAGGGAGCAGTTAAATAAATGTGCATTCAGACTGTTAACTGAACGACGGATTATGAGGGGCTCCGATATAGTCATGATAACCGATGATCCACGGCCAACTATGGGGAATATTCCTGGGGTCTCCCCAATAAATGATACTGTTCAATCAGACACTTTGATTTACTCAGTTCCGGTTTCTGTTGAGCAGGCTGGACGGGATGATTTCTCTATTCAAATGATTCTGGATGATGCACTTTCTTTAAAAAACATACCTGCAGGTGAGCACCAGAAAATAACCATTGATAGTAATAATTTCCGCCATGCCATAAACAACTTGCCAACCCCGCTTTCCAGGGCAAAAGAAACGGGAACAGGAGATCATCTATGGGATGTTCTCCAGGAGCGGCAGGTATTATTGGTGGAAGATGCTCCGGAAGTGATCACTATACAGCTGAAAATACTTCCGGAACCTTTTGACCGGGCAAAAGTCGCAGAAAAATTAGCCCGTGATACAGCTCAGGAATTTCAGTTAACCTGTAGAAAAGCCAGTCCTGATGCAATTCTCCCACCGGAAGAAATTATCCAAAGGTACAGGATTGCGACCAAAGTGTTTTATGTAGAGAATAGAGAGGCAGGAACACGTCACTACCGGTGCTTGATAAATGGCAGGGATCGATTGCCAGATCATGATGAACAAGAGGTGATTGATAAAGTCGTTGTGGACGATAGAAGGGTATTCGTTGCACCTTCAAATCAGAAGCACTTACATGAACTCGGTATTCTATGCATGTTTACCGCTGAAAAAGTTACTGCGCCTGCACCTTATATGGAAAAAGTGGATGTTACGGAGGCTGTCCGAGAATAGACTGCCCTGACTCAGGCCAGATTTCAGATTACGATTTTAGAGTCATTGTCATTCACGTTGGGTCGATGACTTGCTTTTTTATTAATAAGTTGATAACCCATTGGCTTCTTTGTTTAATGGCATAAACAAGTGGTGTTTCTCCAAAAATCCTCAATTCATCAATATTGAAATCTTTTCGACCCATCAATGCTTCCAGTAGCGCTTGTTCATTGTATTTGATAAGTGTCATTAGCAGGGATTCTTTCTGGTCAAGGCTGTCAAGTGTTTTTAATCTCATTTTTATGTTTTGTCGAAACTGGTATCGGTCAAAAATTTTTGGGAATTCAGTTTTATTTTCATTTAG
>NZ_JAHHPP010000141.1 GCF_024606265.1 Endozoicomonas sp. SESOKO1 | reverse complement strand
CCTGACGCAGTAGGACCCATCAAAAATACGGCGGGAGGGAGCCGCTTTTCCTCATACGGGGGCATAAACGAATCTGTACCTGAAAATAATGTAAATGTGATTCTATCAGGGATCAGGGATTGGAAGCATTACTCTTAAGTCACGATGGAGAACTTTTTCTTGCAAAAGGTGATGGACCGTATATGGAGCTTAATTTTTCAGAATCTACCTTAGCTGAAAAGAGCTTGGAACAGTGTTATCAGAAAACAACTGCTTCAATGCTTGATCCAGATCTTTAAAACTGGAAAAATTATTCAGGGCTTGTTTCAGTTCTACGGAATTTTTGTTCAAATTTTCAATAAAAGTGCCAATGTCATATTCAGTGAGATTGTCAAATAAGTTTTTCCAGTCAGGCGCTATTAACAGTTCCCCGCCACTGTCGTTGTTACTGTCAAATCCGGTATAACCACAATCTCCCCTGAATTTATATACGCTGCCATCCTGGAATTCTCCAAACATAATCCAACTGTCTTCATCATTTTCTCCCTCCTGGTAAGAGAAGACTCTTTTAATCTCTCTGCAGTCAGTCGTGTATGCAGTCATACCGGGCTGCGGTGTTCCCCTGGTCTCCCAGGAACCTATATCAGCTAAATAGGAAGACCATGCATAATCAAGGTTCCAGGACGACTCATCAATCTCCAGTGGAGTAAATACAATATTTTTCACCCTATCTTTAATGCTGGAAAATGAAGGATTAAACTCTGAACTGATTATTAATGATGCACCAAGTCGGCGAAGTTCATCAAGTTTCAGGTACTGAATTAAACGATCACTGATACAGGGAGTATTTAATGCCTGGGAGTAAATTTTGTCACTCACCGGTATTTTATTGTCAACTGTTATGGTATCCAATGTTTTACTATTAGTGGTGTTTGGTGTTACTTCTGTATTGACTTGACCATGATTAGTTGTGGTAGTTACCTGTAATGAGTTTAATGCATTTGCCAATGGTGTAATATCCATAACAGCCTCTCTGATTTACTTTTTGAGCACGGTTTTTTTAAAAAGTTCAAAAAGCAGGACAAGTTGACCGAGGTATCAATGAAGTATGAGGTATTGAGAGACAATACCGTGACCAGTCGTGGCATTCTGTGATTTATGAAAGTAGTTCTGGCACATTACTACCATCTGTGTTTTTAAGGAGTGATTCTTCGGAGCGCAGCCCATTGAGAAACATGTCCCAATCGAATTCATCTTTATTACTTAAAGCGAGTGCCTCTTTTAAAAAAAACGCTTTGTTAAGTTTTTTTATATCCACTTCCTCATTTTCAATCATACTGGCCAAGGTATACAGTTTGTTATCTTTTTCTTCAACGTTGTCCAATTGATTTACTTGCGTTGCAATACCTAAAAAACAAAATGAAAATAATGTGGCAGATTCACCAACTTTTGAAATCATTTTGTTTTTTAGGTATTGCAACGCAAGTAAATCAATTG
>NZ_JAHHPP010000140.1 GCF_024606265.1 Endozoicomonas sp. SESOKO1 | reverse complement strand
AAACGCCCAAAAAAGCTTCCTGTTGTGTTGTCGGTTACGGAAGCCAACTCTGTTTTGTCCTATCTCAATGGGACACCGTTATTAGTCGCCCAGTTAATGTATGGTGCCGGTCTTCGACTGAAGGAAGCGCTCCGCCTCAGGGTTCAGGATGTTGACTTTGGCCGTATGGAAATTACCGTTCGCCATGGCAAGGGTGGCAAAGACAGAATGACTCTGTTGCCCAAAGTGTCTGTTGAACCATTACGAACTCAGATCGAGTCATCCAGGTTACTTCACCAAAAAGCCCTTGAAGACGGTGCCTGCTTTGTTCATCTTCCCCATGCCTTGGCCAGAAAATACCCAAATGCGGGAAAAGAGCTGGCATGGCAATATATTTTTGCCAGTACTCAGTTGAGTAAAGACCCAAGAACCGGCAATGTAGGCCGTCATCACATCAATGAGAGGGGGATTCAATCTGCCGTAAAACACGCTGTCAGGAAGGCAGGCGTGAACAAAAATGCCAGCTGTCACACTTTCCGGCATAGTTTTGCGACACATCTGCTGGAGAGCGGATACGATATCAGAACCGTTCAAGAGTTGTTGGGTCATGCCAATGTCAATACAACAATGATATATACCCATGTACTCAATCGCGGTGGTAAAGCGGTTTTAAGCCCGGTTGATCGCTGATAAAAAATAATAAAACATTTCTGAACCGCACTCACGCTACCGCCCCCCCTATGCCATTTCCTCGAGTATTAAGGCAGTTCCAAGTTATACACGACTTTTTTCGCATAGTTACATAGACTTAAAATAGTACCCCTGGGTTACCGAAGTATCTTTTTTAATGCTCCCACTCACCACGCTGTCCGATAATTTCCACCTGAAGGTCATCAGGAATCTTCTGAAACGACAATATTACAGTCATTAAACGACGAACGGCAACTTCATCCACGGCATGGGTGTCAGATAAAGCTCATAACCAGACCCGCAGAGATCGCCATGGTGAAAATCACCACCAGGAAGGCAACAATCATCGGGTTGCGGAACAGGCTCTTCAGCAGAATCACTTCCGTCAGGCTGGCACCGGCACTGCCGATAATCAACGCCATCAGGGCTCCCATTCCCATGCCTTTGGCCGCAAGGGCAGAAGCCAGTGGGATTACCGCTTCAGCCCGGATATACAGGGGCACACCAATAATCGCTGCAAATGGAATCGCCAGAGGGTTATCCGGGCCGGCATACTGGGCAATAAAGTCCGCAGGAATGAACCCGTAAGTAAAGGCACCGATACCCACACCCAGCATCAGGATCGGGAAGATCTGCTTGAACTGGCTCCAGGTTTCACCCCAGATGCGGCCCCAGCGGTCATCACTTCTGGGCTTGCTGTCGCCACAGGCGGTTGCGCAGCCAGTAGACGTCACCGGAGCTGGTTTGGGATCACAACAGCTGGACTTTGGCGCTGGTTTGCTGTCACAACAGCTGGTCTTGGGTGCAGGTTTGCTGCCACAACAACTGGCTGCAGCCGTTTCACCATAGACAACATCTTTACGAACATAACGTTCAAAGCCCATTTTCTCCAGAATATAACCTCCGGCTACTGAAACGGTCAGCGCAATGGTGAAGTAAATGACCGTTACCTTCACACCAAAGGTTGCCAGCAACAGCCCCATGATAATCGGGTTCATCAGTGGCGAGGTGAACAGGAACGTAATGGTCGGACCAAACCCTGCCCGGGCTTTAAGCAGACCGGTCAACATCGGAATGGTAGAGCAGCTGCAGAATGGTGTCAGCGCCCCCAGAAGGCCTGCAGAAACATAACCTTTGCCACCCTTGGAACCGAGTATCTTCTGAATTTTTTCTGCCGGCATATACTCCAGAATCACGCCGATAATAAAGCTGACAATCAGGAACAAAATGGTCAGTTCACCGGCCAGAAAAATAAAGGTACCCAATGTATCTACCAGACTCTGGGCCATATCAGCGCCCATGCTGGATTCCAGTGCCGGTTTTATGGCCGGCTCGATAGCATCGGTTATCTGCTGTTGTATACTCATATCAATAATTCCAGAAAAATAGAAATATAGTTTTAAAAATAATAATTCTCTTGCCGATCTGTCTGACCTGTTATGAATATAAGATCAGTGTCCGCTTCCCCTTACGCGATCATCAGCATGCAGCTTGTTGGTGGGCGTATATTAGGTGAATGAAAAAACAGATTCAACCATTATTCTAAAATTATAGAAATATTTGTACCTGCCTTTGCTGATGAAATGCCTTGAACCGGGCATTGATAACCCTGGAATACCGATGGGAGAAGGGATTGAAGTTATTTCAAATGGGTTTTGGGGCTGGCCGTGCAAGGCTGGAGCCACCAGCATATTTCTGCGATGGCTCCAGTTTTAGAACGATTAATTAATTCAACCCACCTTCCTGCCAGGGAAGAAGATACATAACGTCACTGTGGCTGGAGGTAATCTCATTAAGATATTCTGCCTCCCTGCTCCGACGGGATACCAGCAGTGGATCGGTTACCTCCAGCGGTGTCAGTGACTGATTCACTACCCATCCCGCTGGTTTGATTCCGGCCCTGGCCAGATCTTCCTGGAGTTCGGCGGCCTCATGAACCGGTGTCGCTTCCGGCAAGGTACAAATCAACAGCCTGGCAAACTCCGGATCCCGCAATCGTGGCAGCAGCCCGGTCACTTCTTCTGAGTGAGCATCGCCACGCTTCAATACCTCCCGGTGGTAGCTCTGGGCGGCATCCAGCAGTAAGATTGTATGCCCGGTAGGAGCGGTATCAATGACGGTAATACGGTTATCGGCCTTAAACACGGTACGGGCAAATGCCTGAAAGACCGCTATCTCCTCAATACAGGGGGATCTCAAGTCCTCTTCCAGCAGCGCACGTCCATCGTCGTCAAGATGAGTTGCGTCAGCCAACACCTCTGTTCGATAGCGTTCAATCTCTTCAACAGGGTTGATACGCTCAACCACCAGGTTATCCGTCACCTGACCAACAGCATCGTGTACATGAGCAGCCGGGTCCGTTGTCGTGAGCGTAACCGGTAAGCCCTGTTCAGCCAGTTTTCGGGCAATCATAACGGCGATGGAGGTTTTGCCCACCCCGCCTTTACCCAGGGTCATCACAATGCCACGGCCACTGGCTGCCAGACCATCAATAAACTGGTTCAGATCAGCACTTTCCGGTGTTGTGTCTGATCGTTCCTGTTCCGCTGCAACTTTACCAGGGTTGTGATCAAAAAACGTTTTCAGCCCTTCAATACCGATAGGAGGATTGGCCGACATGGCAATGGTCGAAACCGGCAGGTGGCGCAACTGCCCTGGCATATCACTCAACGCATTTCTGCCACGACTCTCAAGGGCAATGGCAACCGGATCATTAGCATCCGTCGCTGTGAATACTCCGTTCACCACCAGATGCTGATTAGTAATCCCCAGCTCCAGCAACTCGCCACTGGTGCGTGCAGCTTCTTTCAGGGCTGCGCCATCAGGGCGGGTGACTAACACCAATCGGGTCTGGCTTTCATCGGCAAGAATCTCCACGGCCCGGGCATACAGTGCTGTCTGTTTTTCCAGCGCCGCCAGGGGGCCAAGACAGGATGACCCTGTCGTATTGTCCTCCACAAAGCCCGTCCATGCCCTGGGCAGAGAAAGCAGTCGCAGGGTGTGGCCGGTGGGTGCCGTATCAAAAATGACCCGGTCAAACCCTGTTGTAACCTGCTCATCAGCCAGCAGTTCGGTAAAGGCATCAAAAGCAGCAACCTCAAGGGTACAGGCCCCGGACAGCTGCTCCTCCATATTTTCAAGAACCGCATCAGGCAGTACACCCCGGTATGGATCAATAGCCTTTGCCCGATAGGCGGCGGCCGCCGCCCGAGGATCAATATTCAGGGCAAACAGGTTTTCAACCTGGTTTACCGCGATCGGTTCACCCGTTAACCGGGTTTCCAGTACCTCATCCACATTGGATGCCGGATCGGTACTCACCAGTAATACTTTTTCTCCGGCAATGGCCTGACGGACAGCGGTAGCGCAAGCCGTACTGGTTTTACCTACGCCACCCTTGCCGGTAAAGAACAGCACCCGTGGCATATTTTCCAGGAATTTCATCACGTCACTCCTTAACAGCCACCACTGCAACCACAACCACCGCCAGAAGCAGTCGTTGCCGATTCAGCTTCCGCTGTTGCAATCGGTTCCCCAGCCGCCATGGCAACCAGTTGCTCACGGGTTGGGTAAGTTCCGTAACTGACCATTTCACCGTCGCGCATAATGATGGGCAGTGCTTCCGTTTGATGGGCTTCCAGCATGGCCTTCACCGTCAGGTTGGTGGCAAAAGCAGCTGCCTCCTGAGCCAGGTTATAACGGGTAACCCGGTGTCCCAGTGATTCCAGGTAATTCAGATCTGCTGAAAAAACAGACAGCTTCTGGTCAGGCTTTGGACCACAAACGCCAGAAGAGCAACACATGGCAGGATCAAACACAGTAATAGAAGACATAATTTTTTTCCTGATCTCTTAATGCATTTCCAGGGGATTGGATGACTACCGGAACCTGCCGGTAGTCGAGTAAACGTGAAGATAATTAACTGGCGTGAGCGACCGGGAAACGATCACGGGTACGATTGGCGTAAGCCACCAGCGCCAGCATGATGGGTACTTCAACCAATACACCAACCACTGTCGCCAGTGCAGCCCCGGAGTTCAGGCCAAACAGACTGATCGCTACGGCAACGGCCAGTTCAAAGAAGTTGGAAGCACCAATCATCCCACCAGGTGCGGCAATGCTGTGCGGTTCTTTCCACTTGTACATCCAGTAGTAGGCAATGGCGAAAATGAGTATTGTCTGAATAATTAACGGGATAGCGATCAGTACGATATCGACAGGATTGGCCAGAATCCGTGGTGCCTGAAAACCAAACAGCAGCACTACGGTCAGGATCAAACCGAGGATTGATAACGGTTTTACCCGGTGGCCAAAGCTCTGTAACGCCTGCTCAGAGTGCAGAAGCTTTCGGGTTATCAACCCAGCCAGTAACGGGATAATGATAAATAGTACGACGGAAAGAAAGAGCGTACTCCAGGGTACGATAACATCGGTCACTCCCAGCAGAAACGCAGCGATCGGTGCAAAAGCCACCACCATCACCAGATCATTAACCGCCACCTGAACCAGTGTGTAATTGGCATCACCACGGGTCAGCTGGCTCCAGACAAAGACCATAGCGGTACAGGGCGCCAAACCCAACAGGATCATTCCGGCAATGTATTCGTCACCAAGCTCTGGTGAGATAAGACCGGTAAAACTACCGAAAAAATAGCGAATAAACAGAATTGCCAGAAGCGCCATGGTAAATGGCTTAATCAACCAGTTGACGACCAGCGTGACAATCAGGCCTTTTGGACGACGATGGATGTTTTTTACCGCGGTAAAGTCGATCTGCATCATCATCGGATAAATCATCAACCAGATCAGCACTGCAATAACAAAATTAATGCTGGCGTACTCCCAGCTTCCCAGGGTGGTAAAGAGTGATGGAAACAGTGTTCCACCAACCAGCCCGGCCACCATGGCCAGAGCCACCCAGACACTTAAATAACGTTCAAAAATACCCATGATTTGAACCTCTACAAACTATCGTTCATCGTAATTTAACGATTAAGGTGTAAGT
>NZ_JAHHPP010000012.1 GCF_024606265.1 Endozoicomonas sp. SESOKO1 | reverse complement strand
CAGTTAAGAAAATTCAGACTGTTCGTTAATTACCTGCAATTCAGGAAAAACCAGCTTATTCAGTGCATCGCAGACGTCTGCACTACCCTTGCCGTGCTTCTGACAAAAGATGGATTAATTTAAGGGCAGATAACGAATGAGCTGACATAATAAGTCTACTTCATTCATAATTGCAGCGAAATCAGCTCAATACAAATTTATGATACTTTCCAACCTTATATTTGAAACTTCCCACTACACACCATGAGTAAGCGCAAACTAACGCGCAGACAAAGCTGGCGCATCGAGAAAATCCAGGACGAACGTAAAGCCCGCGCCCAGAAGCGTGAGGATAAGATTAACCGTGAACTTCAGGATGACGCCCTGGGGCCAGAACAACCGGGCCTGATTATTGCCCACTACGGAGCACAGCTGGATATCGAACCCATCGGCAAACCCGGTGAGACCTATCGCTGCCACCTGAGGGCCAATCTGCCACCGCTGGTTACCGGCGACCGGATTGTCTGGAAGGCCTCCAGCAAAGGCGGTATGGGTGTTGTAGTGGCACTTGAGGACCGTGACAGCCTGTTATCCAGACCGGATATGCGAGGACAGCTGAAGCCGGTTGCCGCCAATATTGACTACATTGTTCTGGTCATCGCTCCGGTTCCTGTTCCTCATCCGAACCTGATTGACCGTTATCTGGTGGCTGCGGAAACCGTTGGTATTGAACCGGTCATCCTGCTCAATAAAACCGATTTGCTGGAAGATGGAACGAGCCGTCAATCCTTTGCTGAAAAGATTGACGATATGCTGGTTAACTATGAGCGCATTGGGTACCGGGTACTTAAAGCATCCACCCGGACGAAAGACGGGCTGAACGAACTCAAGAGCCTTCTGAATGAACATACCAGTGTTTTCGTCGGCCAGAGCGGTGTCGGAAAGTCTTCCCTGGTCAATACACTGCTGCCAGGGGTTGATACCAAGGTAGGCCCGCTATCTGAAAGCACCGGTAAAGGCACCCATACCACTACTTCAGCCAGGCTTTTCCACTTCCCGGCCGGTGGTATGCTGATCGACTCACCGGGGATTCGGGAATTCGGATTGTGGCATATGGAATCTGAGGATGTGCTGCACGGTTTTAAGGAGTTTCGCCCCTTTATCGGGCACTGCAAGTTCAGGGATTGCAGTCATGACCAGGAGCCGGGTTGCGCTATCCGCGAGGCTCTTCTGAAGGGCGATATTCTTCAGGTAAGAATGGACAGCTATCAGAACATCCTGAATTCTCTGGAAAAAGCATAGTACAGAAAAGCGCAAATCCCCCTAAGGTACCCCTCTTCGTTTCTCCTCGGGGACCGAGGCTGTCGCGAAAGCCTGAAGAATGCTAATGCCTGGCATCGCCAGTGATGCGGGTAATCTGACTTCCCGGTCGCCCTGCACGAATACGACACTCTCAAACTACAGGCTGTGCAGGTTTGTACCTGGCACAGAGGGTTTTCTGGCAAAGCCAACCCTGTGTTTCAATGGCTTCATCACCACTTTCCAAAGTGTCACACCATCAATATGCGCCAAATCTTCGCAATCGTACCAATGCACAGAATTCCACCGCAGGGATTCAGCTACGGTGTCTTTACCTTCACAAGCGGGATCCCATTTTTTCGGGTAGTAGTAAAACTGTATGTAGACCGCTTTGCGGTCCAATGCCTGCTCGCGGACAAAGCGCTTTACAGCTCTTTTTTTGTCGGCATCAGAGGGATCCTCCATGACCGTAGACCACGTAGCCATCACCCGGTTCTTATTATTGAGCAACAGGCAAACCAGCAAACCAGGTGATGTCACAAAGTACTTTTCTACATACGCTATGGCTGAGCGGTTGCTGGGCGTGTAACCCGGTGGCGCAACAGCCAGATACTGTTGTAACCCCTGAGGTAAGCACAAGACAGTGCAGCATTCGCTTAACAGAATAGTATTATGACCAAAGCGACGTTGAATGGCCGACCTGCACAGATGTTTAAGAGAAGAGACAGGGGAAGCATTCATCAGATGTTCACTTTCGTGCATGCCGAAAAGTTCAGCCACCGTACCTTGCCACCGACAATCGGTAAATGGACACTTGAGGTAAAATTTGTCGATCAAACGTCTTTTGAATGGAAAAGGCTTGATCAAATTGCAAGCATCTATGTGTTCCTGCGTGGCAGGTTTTCCATCATCTGAGCACTTATGACATAAACGACCTGGCGGGTTTGTCAGGGTTCTGTATTCGCTGCAGTCTTGACACAGAAGGGAGACGCAAGCTGTTTGTACTGCGTTGCGTGCCAATCCCTTACAATCAAAGCAAAGACTCCTCGGTAATGAATGGAGATACTCTTTATTTTCTTCTGGAAAAGCCTCCACATTGCGAATGTGGTATCCGCCCCACAACACTTTGTTGCTGTAAATATCCGCAACTGGACCACAGGCACTGCCCATCAGCGGCAGTTTTGGGGGGCTGGCTACTGCGTTCATGTTTCCCACTGACCCAAAATCAATGTTGTAGTGCAAATGACCCCGACCAAGCCATGGTAATCACAGGTTCGGAGTGTGATGCTTAAGATCAGCGTCCAGTATAGCCAGCATCCGCTCTGCCTGCCGAAGGAGGCACAGGGAGGGAGTTGGTGGGCAGGTCTTTCTTTTTGAACACCTTCAAGATTCAAGGCCTGATACCGGTTTTTTTATCTGGGATAATTCTCAGGTCATGCACCGTGGACAACCCTACGACTCCAGGCATCACCAGTGAGTTGGCCTCCTAGGTGTTATCGCCCGGGAAGAAACCGCCCTGAGGCATGGCTAATCGAGATGATCAAACCAGCAAATGCCATTACAATGCGTTCAACATAAGAAGCTGGACGTAATATGACTGACAATAACAAGCTGCCACTTATCCTGGAACCAGAGGCGCTGGAATCCATACTCACTGCTGAAGACAATGCGTCAGTAAAACAACGACTGATGATTATTGATCTTGGTAATCCCCAGCTTTATCAGCAGGCCCATGTTCCCGGGGCCATCAATGTGCAACCCCATCGGCTGGTCGCAGGAACCCAGCCTGCCCACGGCAAACTCCCGGCGCTTAGCCAACTGGAATCGCTGTTCAGTGAGCTGGGCTTTACCGGCGACGAGCACTTTATTGTCTACGATGATGAAGGCGGTGGCTGGGCGGGTCGGTTCATCTGGACGCTCGATGTTATTGGTCACCGGAAGTACTCTTATCTCAATGGTGGCATCCATGCCTGGTTGAAAGAGGGCCATCCAAGAGAGTCCAGACCAAACGGGAGAGCTTCCACAGATGTTTCCCTGACCATTGATGACCGTGTTATTGCCAGCTGCGACTTCATCCTTGAGGCACTGACAAGCCCGGAGTTCACCATCTGGGATGCGCGCTCGCCGGAAGAATACTTCGGAGAAAAGGTCATGGCACAGAAAGCCGGCCATATTCCCGGCGCCATTAATTTTGAGTGGACCCGGGCCATGGACCCGGAAAAGAATTATCGAATTAAAGAAGGGCTGGTTGCAGAGCTTGATGCGCTTGGCATTAAAAGAGATCAACAGATCATCACCCATTGTCAGGCCCATCACCGCTCCGGGTTTACTTATCTTGTGGCCAAAGCCCTTGGTTTTAAATCGGTCAGGGCCTATGACGGCTCATGGTCTGAATGGGGGAATCTGCCTCATACACCGGTAGTTCAATAAGCAAACATAGCAATCACCGATATAATCACCGAAGGTGCAGGCAGTGATGCCATGAATTACAATGGCTGCCAATTTCCTGTTTTGCGCGAGTCATTGCCTTGATGTTGATCAGGCAATGTTTCAAATGAAAGTGCCTCACAGTCAAAGGCCAGGAGCGGTATTTCAAGAATTCCCAGAGCCTGTTATGGTCCGTTGCCAATAGACATCAGACTCTTGTCAGGTACCTATTTTAACTACAGGATATTCCATCACCGTGAAAGAGAAACTGTTTGCAGCTGTTCAGTATGTACTTCCCCATCACCTGATCTCCAGAGCTGTCTACTATTTTGTGGAATGCCGGATTCCATGGTTTAAAAATGGCCTGATTCGCTGGGCTATTGATCACTACCACGTCAATATGGGTGAAGCAAAACGCGAAGGCGCTGAAGAGTACCTCCACTTCAATGACTTCTTTACCCGGTCATTGAAGGATGGCGCCCGTCCTTTACCAGAAAACCCGGAAATGATTGTCAGCCCGGCTGATGGTGTCATCAGTCAGATAGGGGACATCAAAAACGGCAGAATCTTTCAGGCCAAGGGCCATGACTACAGTCTGGTGGAACTGCTTGGTGGTGACCTGGAGCTTGGACAGGAATTTATGGGCGGCAAGTTTGCCACCATTTACCTGTCCCCGAAAGACTACCACCGTGTCCACATACCGGCGGCCGGGTCCCTGCATAAGATGGTCCATGTGCCCGGACGCCTGTTCTCTGTCAACCAGGGTACTGCTGAGAACATCCCCAATCTCTTTGCCCGCAACGAACGGGTGGTCAGTATCTTTGACACACAATACGGTCCCATGGCGGTCATTATGGTTGGCGCAATCAATGTCGCCAGTATTGAGACCGTCTGGGCCGGTCTGGTAATGCCACACAGAGGGCAGGTTGCCACCACCAGCTACGGTGATGCCAGTGAATCCATTGAGTTAAGCCGTGGTGATGAGTTGGGTCGTTTCAAGCTCGGCTCTACGGCGATTGTACTGTTTGGCAAGCATCAGATTGAGTGGCTGGAAAACTGGCAGCCAGGCCTGTCCATCAAGATGGGGGAAGCGT
>NZ_JAHHPP010000139.1 GCF_024606265.1 Endozoicomonas sp. SESOKO1 | reverse complement strand
AGGAGCTAGAGCAACGCAGGAGCAGTTGCCGGTAGGGCAGTCTATTCTCGGACAGGCTCCTGGCACCACATCTAATAAGACCGGCTCAGAATTCAACGTCAGGCCATGCAGGTAACATTGCTCTTTGAAGCGTGCTACCAGTATCTTGCCGTTCGGACAATCCGTGTAAGCCTCTACCACCGCCTCCGGTGTGACTGGCTCGCCATACAACCGCAGGTTCCTCAGGCAATACCGCTCTATGAAGCACGCTCTACTTGTCTTGCCTTTTATAGTATCCGGGAAAGCCTCAAACACTGCTTCCGGGGTGACCGTCCGTCCATAAAGCCGCTGTTCCTGCAGGCAACATTTTAATTTGAAGTACGCTAGCTCCAGTTGGCCTTCCGGAGTGTCCGGGAAAGCCTCAACCACCGCTTCCGGGGTGACCGGCTGGCCATTCAGCGTCAGGCCCCTCAGGCAACATTTTGCCTTGAAGTGCGCTATTCCCATCTTGCTTTGTGGACAATCCGGGAACGCCTCAATCACGGCATCCGGTGTGAGCCACTGGTCATTCCACTGCTGGCAGCCCAGGTAACATTTCGCTTTGTGGTTCGCCTTTTCCAGAAGCAGCAAGGTCATGGATGTATCGCGGTCAAAAATTTCTTTAATCAGGGAATCTGACCGGAGGAACGACACATGACGTGTATGCGTCGCGCTGAAATTGACGAAATCAGAAAAACTCAACTGACGGGCAATGCGTTGCAGTGTTTCGTCAGAAAGTTTGTTCAAAAGGCAGTTATCAGGTTGGAAATGCACTTTTTGCACGGTTCTGAGACCAAAAAAAGCGAATGGAATATCTGAATCAGCTATTTGAGGGTTAAGAATGAATGATTTTACTTGAGGTGAAACTGTATTGCCTTGAAGCATAATCAATGTCCTTTTTTTCCTGCTTTCTTAAGAGTCCCGGTCCGGAAAAAAGTTTCGCTGGCAGAAATGTTCTGCCTGCTTTAAATAGGAAAACGATCATGCTGACCGGGTACTCATACAGGAACCCAGGGCAGGGTTGGGGCAAGTCTGTTATGGATGGTGCGAATAAATAACCTGGCACCTGTCAACTCAAGATCTGCCAGTGACAGTTCCAGATGGTTTTTGCTGCCATCGGTTATCAATCGCAGGCCGACAAAGTTCAGCTCTCCAGCAGTGCTTGGAATCCGCAGCCGAAGCAGGCCGTTGTGTTTGACTTCAATCGTTGATAAATCAGGATTGAATTCAAAGGGGGCAGCAGAGCCTGCCCTGAAGAGAGGCTGGAGCAGCGTTTCCAGAGTGCTATCAATGGGTTCAGCATTTTCTTTCGAAAGCCGTTGGTAAACCGGGGTAAGCAGCACCATCGATAGAGATGCGGATAAACGACGTCGGCTCTGGCTGGAAAGTGCCCTGCGCAACTGCCATCGTGACAGCATGCGGTGTTCTATCAGGTATTCTCCAAGAGGCTTGTCATGGCTTACTGATCGTTGAATGGCTTCATCAAGCTGCTCTGGCGAGATATACCCTTTGGTTATCAGGATCTGGCCCAGCCTTGAGTTGTGATAAGCTGCTTGCGGTTTCTGTTCTTTCATCACCAAGGGCCATCATCCTGCTTGGGCATTGCTTTCAATATCGGCCAACGGGATAATGGTTTGATCATTGCGGATGGTTTGAAGCGGTTTGTCCAGAAATCGTTTTTGCCAACTATTCTCGTCATGGCGCGTTGACAACGTGCCCTGAATGTTTTCTTCAACAGGCTCATTCATGTCAAAAAATACGGTGGATACTGAGCGTTTTGCTTTTGAGCAGTCTTTGGCCGAACTGGAGACATTGGTTCAGAAAATGGAGTCCGGGGATATGAGCCTGGAAGAATCCCTCAAGGCCTTTGAACAGGGCATTAAACTGACCCGTGGCTGCCAGAAAGCATTGACCGATGCTGAGCAGAAAGTTCAAAAGCTGCTGGTGCAAAATGGTGAGCTGACTTCAGAGCCGTTTGATGGGGCAGTTGTAGAGCCATCAGCAGATAGAGAGCAGTGAAAATGGCAAACCCTGTGCCGCTTTCCGTATTTATCGAGCAGTGTCGTTTACAGGTGGATAATGCACTCTCTACCGTACTGCCTGATAACAGTAAGGTCAGCCCCCTTCTACTGGAAGCTATGCGATACAGTGTCTTCAATGGCGGCAAAAGAGTTCGTCCAACGCTGGCCTATGCAGCCTGTCATGCCCTGGGAGGGGATGTCAGGCAGGCAGACCCTGCAGCCTGCGCCGTTGAGTTAATTCATGCCTATTCACTGGTTCATGATGACTTGCCAGCGATGGATGATGATGACCTGCGCCGGGGTAAGCCAACCTGCCACAGGGCATACGATGAGGCAACGGCGATTCTGGCAGGCGATACGCTGCAGAGCCAGGCTTTTGAAGTGCTGGGCAATGCCCGTTTATGCCCTGGATCAATCCTGGCGGACAGTGTTCGATTGCAGCTGGTTACTATTCTCAGTCAGGCTTCGGGATTGGCTGGTATGGCTGGTGGTCAGGCGATGGACCAGTGTGCAACCGGAAGTGTTTTGAACCAGCAGCAGCTTGAGTTGATGCACACCCATAAAACCGGTGCTCTGATTCGGGCCAGTGTCCGTATGGGAGCATTGTGTGCCAGACCGTTGCAGGACGATGAGTTGCAGTCACTGGATCATTATGCAAGAGCAATCGGCCTTGCCTTCCAGGTCCGGGACGATATTCTTGACGTTATTGCTGATACGGCGACGCTGGGCAAGCTTCAGGGGGCAGATGTGGCCCTGGACAAACCAACTTACGTTTCTCTGATGGGGCTGGAGTCGGCGAAAGCTTACGCAGAAGAGCTTCACCATAGCGCGATCAGTGCTCTTTCCGGGTTTGACCATTGTGCTGATTTTCTTCGCCAGATTGCCGATTACATTGTTCGAAGAAGCTATTAACGCTGCTGTTGGTTTCTTCAGGAACCCAACCTACCTATTTGTCAATGCTAGGCTGCACAGCAAGATTGTGCGATGCTATTTCTTTAAGGTTGGGTGTACAATGCCAACCGGCTGATCATCCCGGACGTTATTACGAGCACATGTTTCACGAGATACCCAAGACACTGCCTGATACTCCGTTACTGGACCAGGTAAATAATCCGGAACAACTTCGCGCACTTGACGAATCCCGGCTGCCACAACTGGCTCGGGAGCTGCGGGAGTTTTTATTGTATTCCGTTGGGCAGACAGGGGGGCATTTTGGCGCCGGGCTTGGCGTAGTGGAGCTGACCATTGCGCTTCACTATATGTTCAATACACCACAAGACCGTTTGGTCTGGGATGTTGGTCACCAGGCATATCCGCACAAAATTCTGACGGGGCGCAGGGATAGAATGTCATCCCTGAGACAAAAAGATGGCCTCGCCGCTTTCCCGAAAAGAGAGGAAAGTGAGTTCGATACTTTTGGTGTGGGACATTCCAGTACGTCGATCAGCGCAGCGCTTGGCATGGCAATCGCTTCCCGTGCCAAAGGTGACAAGCGACGCGCTGTTGCCGTTATTGGCGATGGTGCCATGACGGCGGGTATGGCTTATGAAGCGATGAATCACGCCGCTGATGTCAAGGCCAATATGCTGGTGATTCTTAATGATAACGATATGTCCATTTCCAGAAGTGTTGGCGGACTCTCCAATTATCTGGCCAAAGTCCTTGCCAGCCGGACTTACCACCACATTCGCGAAGGCAGTAAAAAGGTTCTGAATGTCATTCCCCATGCCTGGGAGCTGGCAAGACGAACCGAAGAACACGTCAAGGGAATGGTGGTTCCCGGAACGTTGTTTGAAGAGATGGGCTTCAACTATATCGGCCCTATTGATGGTCATGACTTGCCCATGTTGATTCACACCCTGAGAAACATGAGAGACCTGGATGGACCTCAGTTTTTGCATGTGGTGACTCAGAAAGGTAAAGGATTCAATCCGGCCGAGCAGGACCCTATTGGCTACCATGCCATCACCAAGCTGGAACCTCAGGCAACAGAGAACCCGAAAGTGGTTGCCCCCAGGAAGCCCAGGTACGCCAATGTTTTTGGACAGTGGTTGTATGATATGGCTGCAGTGGATGAGCGGTTGATGGGGATCACGCCAGCCATGAAAGAAGGCTCTGACCTGATTCGTTTTGCGGATCACTTTCCGGAGCGTTATTTTGATGCGGCGATTGCTGAACAGCACTCGGTGACACTGGCGGCAGGCATGGCCTGTGAAGGCCTCAAGCCGGTGGTTGCGATCTATTCGACATTCCTGCAGCGGGCTTATGATCAACTGATTCATGATGTCGCTGTGCAGAAGCTGGATGTGCTTTTTGCCATCGACCGGGCGGGTATGGTGGGGGAAGATGGCCCAACCCATGGTGGCTGCTATGACATTGCCTATCTGCGTTGTATCCCCGATATGCTGGTGATGACGCCGGGGGATGAAAATGAAACCCGGCAATTGTTGTCTACCGGTTTTCATTACGATGGGCCTGCGTCGGTTCGTTATCCACGGGGATCGGGGCCTGGTGTCGAGATTTGCCCTGATCTTGAGCCTTTGCCGGTGGGTAAAGGTGAAATTCGCCGCAGGGGAAGTCGGGTCGCGCTGCTTGTGTTTGGAACCTTGTTGGGGAACGCCCTGGCAGCTGCTGAGACGCTGGACGCAACGGTTGCCAATATGCGGTTTGTCAAACCTCTGGATGAAGCTCTGGTCAAAGAGCTTGCTGCCAGCCATGAGCTGTTGGTGACCATCGAAGAAGGTTGCATTGCTGGTGGTGCTGGCTCAGGGGTTATTGAATATCTGCAGAAGCAGGAAATTAATGTACCGGTTCTGAATCTCGGTATTCCTGATACCTATATTGAAGCGGCAAGCCATAAGGAACAGCTGGCTCAGTGTGGTCTGGATAAAGAAGGCATTATTCGTTCGGTTCATGATCGGATGGAGCGGATAGAACGGAAGTCATTCCACCTTGGTAAGGCAGCAACACCGGCTTAGGGGTAGCGTTTGTCCTGAGCCTCTATACTTCCCACGACAACGTCGAGATGATAAAAAAAGGGAGCCTGCTGGCTCCCTTGTTGATGTTATTTGATGGGTTCAGGCCGTATTGTACATGTGCCCCAGTTTCCACACCTTAGTGGCCAGATAACGCTCATTATGAGGGTTTTGACCGGTCTGGTGAGGAATTCTTTCGACAACCTGAATGCCCAGTTTGGTAAGAGATTCAACTTTGCGTGGATTGTTGGTCATCAGCTTCAGGCTGGAAACGCCAAGATGATCAAGCATGGTTTTGCACATGTCATACTTGCGCATATCCGGCTCAAAACCCAGCTCTTCATTAGCCTGAACCGTATCCATGCCACAGTCCTGAAGATGATAGGCGCGAACCTTGTTCAGCAGACCAATGCCACGGCCTTCCTGGCGGAGATAAAGCAATACGCCCCGACCTTCTTCAGCAATACGCTCCAGGGCTGCCTGAAGTTGTGGGCCACAGTCACAGCGCATGCTGAACAGTGCATCACCGGTCAGACATTCAGAGTGAACCCTGGCAAGTACCGGTCCCCCCTGACTGACATCCCCCATGGTTAATGCCAGATGCTCCTTGCCCGTACCACCGTCTTCGAAGCCATACATGATGAATTCGCCATAGGGCGTGGGTAAGCGAGACTCTGCAACAAAACTAACAGACACTCACTGCTCCTTATGTAATTCGTGACCGGATTGTATCAGTCTGTGAAGCTTCTAGCGAGTATGGTAATGAAGCAGAAAGATAGAGAGATCTACAGGCTGACCTGGATCAATAGGCTGATAATTTGCCTCAATCTGCATGACTCCACGATGCCCTGAGAGTTTGACGTGTTTCAGGAAACTCATGCCAGATAAAGAATCCCGGTCCTGGCTCAAACTATGTGACAACTTGCTTCAGGTAAAAACAGTGAATGGCCTGGAGGGAGATAAATGCAAAGACACCGGCCACCAGGTCATCAATCATAATGCCAATACCACCGTGAACTTTTTTATCCAGCCAGCTGATCGGCCATGGCTTCCAGATATCAAACAGCCTGAACAGCACAAAGCCCAATAAAATCCACTGCCATCCTGCCGGGGCGGCGATCATGGTTATCCAGAAGCCGCAGAATTCATCCCAGACAATGGCTGGATGGCAGTGGATT
>NZ_JAHHPP010000138.1 GCF_024606265.1 Endozoicomonas sp. SESOKO1 | reverse complement strand
TGCGAATGGACCGAAAATACATCACCCGGTTGCAACACCACATTGGCTGGCCAGTGAAAATCACCGTGATCGGCACCGGCCAGAAACAGTACTTGACCAATGTCCTGATCATTGCGATAACAATGCACGGTAAAATCCCGGGCAGCCGGGATCTGGCAATACGCCGATGAGTGAACCACGTTGGCGGCAAATATTGTTGATTCGGCTATTTGCAATTTGGTTAACATGACCGGCTGCAAAAACGTACCCAGGTAACTGATGCAAATACTGACCGGCTGCGGGCCAAGTTTGGCCAACGGATCAAAACTTGCAATCAGCTCATTGATCTGCTGCAGTTTTTTTTCAGTAAGGGTTGCTGATGCCAAAGCATCACTGGCGTGCTCTGCGCTGTCACCGGCACTGTCCGATGCGGATTGCTTGGCGCTGTCGGCACGATCCGCCGCAGCGGTGGCATCATTCACCGCCTGATCCAGCGATCCAAACTTCTGTTCAATGGCCTCCTGGGTTTCCTGATAACAGTCCTCAATCATCTTTTTCGGAGAGCGCACCGTGTTGCCTGGTGCCACTTCCACCATAGTGTTTTCGTTGCCAGTGATGATCTCGGTGGTGAGGGCCACGTCGTTTTTCAGTTCATCCGTGGCCTGGATGATTTCCTGGTCAATCTGTCGGCTCATGGCGCTGAACTCCACTGTAAGGGCCATTCAGTGTGTATAAAGTCGTGCAGCGGATCATCAAAGGTGCCGTCGGTGATGCCAATGCTGCCCAGCAGTTCACTGGCCAGTTGGTCATTGGACATGACCGGTGGCTGAGGCACATAAAGGCTGGCGGTGACTTCAAAGAAATCACGCATCGGGTTGATGGTCAGCGGCCCGTCAAACCTTGCAATAGTCGTGGTCATGCCGTGGTAGGCAGGCAGGTCAATCTCAAAGTAGTTGCCGCTGGCCTGGCGGTGGAACTGCTCCAGCTGACCGCATTGCTTTTGGTTAACCACCCAGCACACCGTGTCGGTGACACCGCGCTTGCGCACCGTGCGGCGCTGGCGCTGCCAGGCGTCAAAGGTCTGCGGTGTCTGCTCACCTTTCAGGTTGCGGCTGTAGCCACTGCGGCACAGGTCAATAGACGGCGGAAACAGCATAATCAATCTCGGCTTCGGTGGACAGTGACCAGCTGCTGCCGTTCAGGCTGGCCTGCACCGGCGCGATAAACCGTGCCCTGCCCTGTCGGCCACACCAGTCGATATCAAACCGGGACACGCCGTCGTGCAACCGCCAGCGGTGCCAGGCTTCAAAAATGCGAAATTGCTGCTCGGTCAGGGTCCAGCTCAGTTGCAGGGTCTGGCGGTGGTTCGGGTTGAGTACCCGATTGCGTGGCGCAATGTCGCCTTCGCTGGTCAGGCGGTGTTCGGCGGTTTCGAAGGTGCTGCCGGATAGTGGGTTGGGCAGTGCGGGTGGGTAGTAAGCCATAAAAGATCGTCTCCCGTTGTCCGTTTCCCGTTGCCCGTAAAAGCGGTTTGCTGTTGTTAGCATTTACCTGGTGCCAGGAAAATGGTCGTTCAAGCTCCACAAAGTGGTTTGTGGCGTCTGGCCGTTACTCAATAACTTTTGCGGCTCAGGGCGTACCGCCCTTCCAGCGTCCTGGCCAGACCCTGGCCACGGCTGATTTGTTCATTCATGCGGCTGTCCACCTGCTTCATAAACACCTCGATAATGTCGCCCTGTTCCGTTTGTCGGCTGCGGGTTTCGGCGGTTTCGCCGGGCTGGGTGTAGATGTTAACCTGGGTGTTGCCACCCAGTTTGTGGTTCGGCGTGATGTTGCCGCTGTTGCTGGCGGTGAACAGCTCCGGGCCTTTTTCACCCACCAGGTAAGTCTGGCCGCGCATGACCGGGCCGCCGGTGGCTTTGCCAGGGACCAGGCCCATGCCCTGCAGCAATGGCTGGGTAATATTGGCCTGGATGGCAATGCGCAGGATGTCATTGATGATGCTTTCGGCCAGTCGCCCAAAGTCCATTTGTCCTTTTGTAACCATGTTGGCCAGCTCGGTGCTGAAGCTGTTGGCCCAGTTGGTGGCCGCCATGGTCATGGTGTCGGTGCTGGCGTTGATGGCCTTGGCCAGGCTGTCAAAACTGGTGGCCTGTTCGTCGTTGGCCGCTTCGGTCTGCGCTTTTAGCCGGGTCAGTGCCTCTTCGCGCACGGCTTCAGCCTGAAGCAAATAGTCGCTTTGCAATTGCAGCAGGCTGTCGTAACCGGCTTTTTCCAGCTGTTCCCTCGTCAATTGCAGCGCGTTGATTTGTTCAACCTGCTTCAGGTAATTCTGATTGATCAGCTGTTCCTGGGTGGCAAAGGTGTGGGTCAGGCTGTCCAGGAGGCGCTGGTTTTCCTTGATGACGGCGTCGGCGCTTTTTTTGACGCTGGCAATTACATGATTACCATTACTCCCAACAACATCACCACCGACGCTTTTTTCTTTTTTTGGCACTTTAATGTCAATGGTAATTGCCTGCGGTCTGGCTGTCAGGGTATCCAGCTCGGCTTTCAGACTCTTTAACTGACTTTGCAAGCTGGCAAGATTTTTTAATTCATCCGGCAAACGACCACTGGCAATGCCTGCTCCCATAATGTCACTGTCGGTGGCCCCTTCTTTTTTCGCAGCCAGAATGGTCTGCCGGTAATTATTGATCAGTTCTT
>NZ_JAHHPP010000137.1 GCF_024606265.1 Endozoicomonas sp. SESOKO1 | reverse complement strand
TCAGATAACCTCCTCAAATGACAGGACGTTATTTATGTTTTGCTCAACCAGCCATGCTCAAACACCGAAAGCAGTGATCTCACCGCCATCTGTCCCACTGCGTGCCCAGCGCAGCACGGTTGAAAGCGCGACAGGCCGATGCATCAGCATGGTTGACGAACCAGAAAGGCAGAATTCCGAAAGCACCGGCCTTGTCACAGAAAATGCACTGAAGAATTGTGAGATTGTCACCAGGGAAGTAGAAGGCAAACCTGCACAGCCACCGTTTATGCTTGCCATTGCGGTGGAAGATAGTACCCATAAATCGCCATTACTGCCTGCAGAAGATAAAACAGGTAATACCGGCAAAGAGGCAATTATGGCTATTGACGGCGATTCCGCGTTTAGCAGTGAATTGAATGGGCACGCCTCTGCCGGTGATATTTTTTCCGAAGTCCTGCAAACCCTCAATCCCGGAAAAGTATATTCTCACTATGCCGCCCAGCATGACGACACACTGAAAAAATTTGCCGCCAGGGTATTATGGAATGGGGCAGCAGGTACCATTTCTGCCGATGCACTGGACTATATAAACCAGGCAAAAGGCGCTGCGGCTATTATTTCTGCCATGGTGGCTATTGGCATTGTTGATGGCCTTTATTCTTGTGGAAAGCATATTAACGAGCATCAGCAACAGCCCGATAATATTCTGCGATTACTTGGTTATAGTACGTACAAATGCATCAGCCCGGTGATGAACCTGTTGCCTGAAACGTTTTGCCAATGTGTCAGAAAAGCCTATTTCTATGGTTCTCTTACCGGTGCCAGCGCAACCCTGCTGGCTGACTTCCTTTCGCACCTGTCAACGTTCGTCATGACTCCCTCCGCGGCTTCCTATATCACCGGGTACGCTTGCCCAATACTGCTGTTTGCGCTGACCTCGGCAGGAGGAATGGCCGGCATAATATCCGCTTATAAAAATTATAAAAAAAACAGCGCCAGCCAGCCTGTCAGTTCAGGCTTCATTTGACATTCAATACCTTGTTATTTCCCGGTCAGATTTTGGGCACCCATTCAGAAACAAACTCATTAACATCTAATACCGGCACTTTCTTTTTAGCGCCAGCAGGCTTGCCAAGGTAGATAAAGCCCATCAGCTGTTCATTGCCGGCAAGGCCCAGACCTGTCGCCAGGGCAGGGTGGTAACAAAGTTCCCCGGTTCGCCACATTGCCCCTACCCCCTGGGCATGAGCCGCCAGCAGCAGAGAGTGAACGGCCGCCGCCAGTGACATTTTCTGTTCAATCTCCGGCACCTTTGGATGCTGTTTAACCGCGCAAATAGCCAGAACCAGCATCGGTGCCCGGAGCGGCATCCCCTTCAAGCGTGCCAGGGCATCTTCTGAAAGGTCCGGCTGGTCTTCCAGGGCTGCTTGTGCCATCAACTCGCCCAGGGCTTCGCGCGCCCTGCCACTGACTTTCAAAAAACGCCAGGGGCGAACGCGACCATGATCCGGGGCTCTCAGGGCTGCCCGGAACATGATATCCAGTTCTTGATCGTTGGGCGCCGGTTCCGTCAGCATGGGTGTCGACACCCTTTCCAGCAAAAGCTCTATACTGTCCACAAACAACTCACTCCCACCAATTCCCGAGCAATGATTAGCCCATATAATCGTTAAAGAGCCTTTTTTTCAAGTGGAACCATTGATAAAGCATTTATGGGAGGCAGGGGGGGGGTTGACTCCGTGAAACTATGGGCATACTATTCGCTCGCGCTGCAGCAATGCACGAAGGTCTGCGTCCCCTTCGTCTAGTGGCCTAGGACACCGCCCTTTCACGGCGGTAACAGGG
>NZ_JAHHPP010000011.1 GCF_024606265.1 Endozoicomonas sp. SESOKO1 | reverse complement strand
TGCGACAGCTCCCAGACAACCATGCGCAGCTGGCTGCAGAATCGCCTGGATAGCCGGGAGAAAAAATCCCGGGAACTGGCGGCCCGGATTACCGGACAGATGGCGGATTACAAAAATGCCTATCCCCAGGAAACCCGGGAAGTGGATGCCTCCATGGGCTCAGTGGCAGAATTCACCACCATGCTGGAAACCTTGCAAGGAGAGGACCTGCCCCGCCATGAGCAACGGTTTAAACAGATGCTTAATGAAGGCACCATCCACAATATGGCCATGTTCCAGAACTGGCTGGACCATCAGCAACAAACCATCCGGGATAAAATCGCCACCATTAACCGCTCCCTGGCCGCCATTGACTACAGCGACGGCACCTATATACGACTGGTGGCGGACAATCACCGGGACCCGGAGATCAACCAGTTCAAAATCGACCTGCGGAACTGCCTCGGCGATACACTGACCGCCGACAACAGCGATGATGCCTATGCGGAAAACAAGTTCCTGCAGGTAAAAACCATTGTCGAACGATTTAATGGCCGGGAGGGCCAGAGCGAGCTGGACAAACGCTGGACCCGGAAAGTCACCGATGTACGCAACTGGTTCCTGTTCAATGCCTCGGAACGCTACCGGGAAGATGACTCAGAGAAAGAGTTTTATTCCGATGCCGGTGGCAAATCCGGTGGGCAAAAGGAGAAACTGGCCTACACCATCCTGGCGGCGGCACTGGCCTACCAGCTGGGCCTGGAGTGGGGAGAGAACCACTCCCGTTCCTTCCGCTTTGTCATGATCGATGAAGCCTTTGGCCGGGGTTCTGACGAGTCCGCCCGCTACGGGCTGGAGCTGTTTCGCCGGTTGAACCTGCAATTATTGATTGTCACCCCCCTGCAGAAAATTCATGTGATTGAAGATTATGTGAACTCTGTCCACTTTGTTCATAACCAGGGTGGCAACCACTCGATGCTCCGTAACCTGACCATTGAACAATACCGACAAGAGAAACAGCAAGAACAGGAGCGTCTGCTGCAGGAAACCATGGGCCAAAACCGGGCACAAGCCATAGCTAAATGATTACCGTCACCGAACTGCAGAAAAAATCCCTGCGCCCCTGGAGTTCCGGGGCGTTTTTGAGAAGTGTGTTGCAGGGGGAATCCCTGTTTCCGATGGAAATTACGTTTCGCAAACCCTCCGGCAAAGTACTCAGCCGGGAGTTTGCCAAAGTGCGGGACTGGATCGCCCTGTTACACAGCAACAGCAAGGCAGTGAAAGGCAGTGGCTATCGGCTGGATTATCGCAACATCAACCATCAACAGCTCGGTACCCAGCGCCTGCCCCAGCGCATTGTGTTTGAACAGCGGGAAGACTGGCTGGCTTTTATCGGCAAGATCAAAGCCTTTCGCCAATTTGATGAACTGGCGGGCACAACCAGACGACAGCTGCCAGAGTTAATGCCCTGGCTGCAGGAAAAGCCGTTAAAAGCCCTGGAGCTGGTAGACAGCTGGCCCCGGTTACTGAAGGTCTGCCGATATTTTCAGCTGAACCCGAAACCGGGGCGTTATATCCGCCAGCTGGATATTCAGGGAGTGGACAGCAAATTTATTGAAAACAACAAGGGCATTCTTTCGGAGCTGCTGAGCCTGGCACTTGAACCGGAGGATTTTGATGGGACCATCGCCGGTCTGGCAGAAAACGGTTTTGAGCGCCGCTTTGGCCTGCGGTTTGATGAGCCGCTGGTGCGCTACCGGCTATTGGATCATCCCGGCCCGGTGACAGATATCACGGTTCCGGTGTCGCAATTTATAGACCCGGGAACCCGCAAGGTGTTTATCACAGAAAACAAGGTCAATGGTCTTGCGTTTCCACCGGTGCCGGATGCCATTGTGATCTTTGGGCTGGGCTATGGTATTCAGTCATTGTCTTCCATTAGCTGGCTGAAGGAAAAAGAAATTATTTATTGGGGCGATATTGACACTCACGGTTTTGCCATTCTCTCCCGCCTGCGCCAGCATTTTCCGCAGGCCCGCTCCTTGTTGATGGACGAGGCCACCCTGCAAGCGCATTTGGCACTGTGTACAGAGGAAATGGACAGTAAGCGTTTTACCGGTGAACTGCTGGGGCTGACCCCGGATGAATTACCAGTGTTTGAGGCCCTGAAAGATAACACCTTCGGTAAAAACCTGCGTCTGGAACAGGAGCGTGTTGGTTATGGTTGGCTGTTGGATGCCCTTTGACCGGTGATAGCATTAGCTCCGAAAATCTACCGGCTCACTCCACTGTCATCCTGTATAGGGACTGTACAGGACCCATCCCACAGGGAGGTGAATGCCCGGCAAGATGGCTCTCACTGCAAGGTGGGTTCCGTACAATCCCTGTACGGAATGACAGCGGAGTAAAGTAACTGGTTTTCTGCCATGAATTCCTTAATGACTAACCTATTGATTTGTCTCAGATTAACTTCATCATTTTACTCAGCCCGAAAAATGTCGCTAACCGCTACCCGCAAAAGCACAAGCGGTGTCAGCTTTTCGGGGAGCGGGTAGTGTCTGTAGAAATGTGGAAGTTATTTCAGGACAGTTCCTAAAATGTTCAGCTCGCTAAGCTCATCAAGTCTTGCCAGTTATTGGGAAAGCCCATAATTTTTTTGTTAGTATTGGGATATTTTTGCAATAGTTCATGCAGGCGTTCCAACCATTTACTATCGGGACTCACCTGTTTTATTAAGAGATCAAGAATAAGGATTACGATGAAAATGCGACGACTCGGTTGTATATCAAGTGGCTGCAGTCGGGCAGGAATACTTTCCCAATGCCCAGCTCGTAATAGCTTTGGCGGTACACTCAACTCCCGGTTCCAGAGCCGCGCATGATGAGCACAACAGTTACGGATAAACGTCAGTGTATGTAGCCAGCTGCCCAGTACGGAGTGGGGCGTATTAAAGCGTTTAGCAATTTGTTTTCGATCAGAATCTTTAGCTAAACCTTGATACAAGTGAGAAAGATTCCCAAAACTTAGCTCCTCCAACATTGCCCAGTTAGGCAGCAACCTCGGAGAGTCGTATTGGGACGGATAAAAACGCAGATAGTTTTCTTTTTTTCTACCCTCAATACGTTGTTGCTTAATATGGTCAGTTAGTTCAAATTGTTGTTCTACAGTCAACGCTGGCTTGGTGGACTCAATCATCCATTTGCTCAAAACAGACGCATAAAAAAACCCGCTCGATTTGTGCTTGAAGACCGAAGTCTACCTAGGCATGGCGGGTGTGTTACTGTGAAATATAGTTTTTGGGATGAAATGCGTCAAGCACAATTTACCCTCAGTTATCCATAGCAGAAAAATATTATCTGATATTTTTTTATACAAATAGGTTTTTATTTTACTGCATCAATGAATTACCATCCGTTCCAGCCCTGTGGCAGATATCTTGAAATCCATATGAAACGGCGAAGAGCCAAAAAGAAAAGAACGGCAACCACTTTGGTGGCTGCTTAGTATTGGAAGCTCGCTCCCTTTAGGGGCGAGTAGTTCAC
>NZ_JAHHPP010000136.1 GCF_024606265.1 Endozoicomonas sp. SESOKO1 | reverse complement strand
TAATAAGAGGTAAAAATGAATCCTGGGATATGGAAGCATTCAGTAATCATTATATTCCTGAAAATTAAGAGTATTTTCTCCATCTGACAGAGGTGAAGTGATGATATGGCAGTTCCTGTTAAATCCGGCCTGTTTGTTGCCGATGTAATGATTCCAATTGCTGATGGTTTGCTGATCCCGCATTGTGGCAGGGAATGTGGCAGGGAGAGCACTGGGATCGTTGAGGAAGTCGTCAACTAATCATCACTTTACAAGGTGAATGTTATACGTAATTATAAAAACCAGTTATTACTAATTGGTTTCTGTAAGGGAGGGTTAGGCCGAACTGGCATTTTAAAAATGCTGGACTATAACTATAAAAATCGGACAAGAAGTCAATCTCAATATTTCGGAATGGATATTCCGAAAACCAGTACCTAGAGGATATAGCTATGGCACGGAAAAAGCCGACAAAAGCTGCTGCTGGTTTCGATGGCGCTGATATAGGTTTTCTGGGGAGCCGCGACGAACCTGCTGAAGAAAGGACCGTCGAGTCTCGTAAAAAACTCAGGGCAAGTCTGGATTCCCAGATAGAAGAGTTTTTGAAGAAAGGAGGCCAGATAGAACAGGTTCCATCGAACATTACTGCAGATCCACCGAAAAAGCCCTCCGGTGAATACGGTAACAGACCAATATGACTTAACGTTTAAAGCCCGGCATTCGCCGGGTTTTTTTTGCAAAAACGCTGTATCCCCGAAGCGCACCGCTGCATGAGTGCAGGAGGTTGAGATAACGCAGGGTTATCAGGGAGCGCTTCAGATCGTTCATCAAGTACTGCCCCGGTGTCAACAGAAAACAAAGGTTTCTAATGTCTTATCTCTGTGATAAAAGGTAGCAGTCAGCGATAAGTAGCTAACCATCAATTTTTGATGTCATAGGCACAGCTACTTATCTGATCGGATTGATCCAAAACGAAAAAAGAATAGCGATAATTATTGATGGATTAGGAGAATCGGATGGGAGCACTAACTTTGCCTTGTTCTTCTATCAATGATGTGCTGCAGCAACAGTCTGCAGCTATACGACAGTGGTTTTCCAGCGGTGGTCGAAAGATTGATGGTCTGGTTATTCGTAAATTTCCCTCCTGGCTTGAGTCTGATCGGTTCATTAAGGCAGGTTCAGGTGCCCGGTTTGATACTGCACGCTTTCGCCTGATGATGTGCAATAAACGTGATATCTGGCGGGTTAGTGTCGATATGGTTTTTCATCCAAAGGTGCGGCTTTTGGGTGACGGCTCTACCGCCGGTCCCGGAATATTGTTTAGTGTGCAGGATGATGAGGGCAAGGGCGTTCCGATTGACTATTTTGAGGCGGGTAATCTCACCTCATCAGGCTCAATAACTCCTGAGCAGTGGTGTTTGTACTGGTTCAGGAAGCTGGCCAGGAGTCAGCACATCAATCAAATTTTTGCCTATAAAGAATTCGAGGCAGAGATTGATTGACTCCTTGCAGGTGATGGCAGAATAACGCAAAACCTGTGGATTAACATGGAACATTATAAGCTTTTTGTTTTGTTAAGCCATGCCTGCGAAAAGGACTGAAGCATCGGGATAACAATTGCCCAGATAATGGCCAGGATCAGCATTGTCTGCCATAGGGGCTGGGCAAGTGTTACATCACTCATTTTTGCCCCCGCTAAATAGCTTAATGGTCCCCCAAAGAAGCCGAGTAAGGCTCCATAAAGTTTGTGGGTCCGAGACCAGTCAAGACTGTGTTGAAGCGTTGTAGCGAATATCAGCCATAAGCAGGCCAGCCAGAGTGGTAAAATACGTCCACCGTCATCCGGTTGAGAGTGAAACCGGAGGATTTCCAGGTTTCCAAGAAAACTATCAATAGCGCACCCCAGTAAAAAGGTAATAGCCAGTAATTGCTTTTCCCTGTGCCAGCTACCTATCCATAGCAGGTGGATTAACAGGACTGTCACGGTTGCGGCCAGGGCAATTTGGTTGCCCCCGAGAACGCAGGCAAACCAGCCAATCTGGAACAGCAGATAATTAGTAACCAGTTTTATGTTGTCTGTTGTCATCATTACCAGAAAACCAGCGAGTGATGGATGGGTCAGGGTGTGTTTAAAATATACCGGGAAAAAAATGAATGAGATAGAGATACTCTGGTTACCATTGGTAACCTTTGCCTTAAGCTCCAGTATTACACCGGGACCCAATAATATTATGCTGGCAGCCAGCGGGGTCAATTATGGCTTCTGTAGGAGTATCTCCCATATGTTGGGTGTTTCTATTGGGTTCTTTATTCTGTTTCTTGCTGTTGCGTTTGGATTGGGGAGTGTCTTTACAAGGTACCCGCAACCGCAAACGGGGTTGAAGTATGTTGGGTCTGTTTATCTGTTATGGCTCGCCTGGAAAATTGCCACAGCCAGTACAGTGACCGGTATATAAAAAATGCCAGGTAAGTTATGGGGTGATCTGTCAACCAATACGTCTTCTATCTTCTATATAGATAGATGGTGCTCTGGGATGATCACCATGCCCGGCTGCTGATTCACATCGCAAGGCGTCAGGTGAGCCACCAAAGCATTGGACATCACATTCATCAACAGATTTCTTCCTGTCATCAATATTAATAAGTGCTCCATCAAAGAGGTGGCTGGCTCGAAGATCTTTGCCGTTAATGTGTGCTGCCAAACCTGGCTCCGAGAGCAGGAATGTTCTGTGCATAAGTGTTTTGTTAGGATCATAAAAAATAACCTTCATGCATCCATCCTGCTTCTTTAATCTCAGGGCCATTGTGTGGTTAAATCCTGTATCACCTGCTGACTCAAAAATAAAATTCTTTTCATCGCCAGCAGGCATATTCCAATACTTTTCTACTAACCCCGTAAGAGCCTCAGAAAACGCTCCTTCGTGGAAATAATATCCATCGGCATAAAAGGATTTGTCAGTAATAGTAATTCGGTAGTTTACAAATCCTTCTGGATAAAAGTGCGCATGTACCGATGGAAAAAAAGATGTATTTGCAAAGGTTGATTGTATTTTTTCCGGGGTATCAATTGTTTTAAAAGTCTCTTTTCCCCGACCAAACACTTTTGTGGCATAAGCCCAGGCGAAATGTCGGCAGACTATTTTTTGTCCAGGTGCTACGGTATCAGTATCAGAGCGAGGCACTTTGCAGTTTAGGTTCTTCGATTCCCAGGGTTTAATGGAGTAATACATGGGGATTGGAGCAACACTGCCATCCTCTTTGAAAGCAAGTTTAACCTGAAGCTTACGCCCTTCATCATGCAGTTTATCTATCTTATTGGAAACATAGCCGGTTGAACTCTTGCAGGCTGACGGGATGCTGATGTTATAAGCACTTAATGGTTTATGGAGTGTTTTGGTGAACCATGCACTTGGGTGTTCTTTCATCAGCTTTTGGGTGTTACTGTCTAAAACGCTGACAGAATAACCACCAAACAATGCCTTGATGCCATTAATAAGGCATTTTATGGCCCTGATTGGCAGTAAGGATTCTGAATGTCTGTACCATGAATGTGACAGTGCTGGCAAAACACCAAGTTTGATTTGATCCATTACATGGTATCCCTTGTTTTATTATCATGATTAATTTGCTAGAAACTTTTAGAGTACAAAAGTTCTAATAAGTTCCACGGCTATCCCTCAGCTCAGGAAAGAGTGATGTTTGCTGTTGCAGGCAAGGATGGTTTGGAGCGGTATCTATTTATTGGATTTTTGGACTCGTTTCCAAGGTCCCGAAGTTGTCGCGAAAGCCTGAAGAATGTCCCCCCCTGAAGGTTGGCTCGTGCAGGTCGGCTCCTGAAGGAGCCGACCTGCACGAAGAGACTCGCTTTCGGGTTTTGGACAGGCTCCTAGTCTCCCAGAAAGGCCTTATAAGCCTCATTATCATTTTCAGGCCAGTAGTGGTAGCCAATGGCATCGAGATAGTCCGGAATATGCTGGTGCTCCTCTTCAGGCACATCCAGGCCTACCGCAACCCGCCCATAGGCAGCCCCGTGATTACGATAGTGAAACATCGTGATATTCCAGCGTTGACCCAGTTTGCTCAGGAAATTTAATAAGGCTCCGGGGCGTTCCGGAAATTCAAACCGGTAAACCTGCTCATTGCTGACGGCTTTACTATGCCCGCCCACCATATGCCGAACATGGAGTTTAGCCATCTCATTATCGGTCAGGTCAACCACGGGATAGCCGTGCTGCTGGAGTTCATTAACCAGTTGGTCGATGGGCATCTGGTCCGGGTGAACCTGAACACCGACAAAGATTCTGGCTTTGTCCGGGTTATGGTAGCGATAGTTAAACTCGGTAATATTTCTCCGGCCCAGCAGTTCGCAGAACTGTTTAAAGCTGCCGGGCTTTTCCGGGATGGTAACGGCGATGATTGCTTCCCGCTTTTCTCCCAGTTCTGTCCGTTCCGAGACATAGCGCAAACGGTCAAAGTTTATATTGGCGCCACTGTCCACTGCCAGCAGAGTCTGGCCCCGGACCTTTTCCCGGCTTACATACTTCTTCATACCGGCAATGCCCAGGGCGCCGGCGGGCTCACAGACAGAGCGGGTATCATCAAAGATATCCTTGATCGCGGCACAGATTTCATCGGCGGTGACGGTGATGACCTCGTCAATGCATTTTTGGCAGATCCTGAATGTCTCTTCACCGATCTGTGCCACCGCTACACCATCGGCAAAGATGCCCACATGGGGCAGGACAACCCGCTCACCCGCTTCAAGCGCCGCCTTCAGGCAGGCTGATTCTTCAAACTCAACACCGATGACTTTGACGTCGGGCCGCAGGTATTTGATATAGGTGCTGATACCTGCCGCCAGACCACCGCCCCCGACAGGGATGAACACCGCATCCAGGGCACCGGTCTGTTGACGCAGGATCTCCATGCCAATAGTGCCCTGACCGGCGATGGTATCAATATCATCATAAGGGTGAATGAAGGTGTAACCGTGCTTTTTCACCAGCTCGAAAGAGTGAGCCAGTGCCTGGTCAAAAGCGTCGCCGTGCAGTATGACCTCAGCTCCGTAAGCTCGAACAGACTTCACTTTGATCTCAGGGGTGGTGACCGGCATGACGATGGTGGCCCTGATGCCCATCTCCCGGGAAGCCAGGGCTACGCCCTGGGCATGATTTCCTGCAGAAGCCGCTATGACGCCATGCTCTTTTTCTTCACTCGTGAGTTGAGCCAGCTTGTTATAAGCGCCCCTGATTTTGAAGGAGAATACCGGTTGTAAGTCTTCACGCTTCAGGAGAACCCGGTTATCCAGGCGCTGGCTGAGGAAGCGGGCTTCATCAATCGGGGTTTCTATGGCGACATCATAGACCCTGGCTTCCAGTATTTTTCGAATATAACGGTGTGGCATGCTGTCCTGCTGGCGTTCACGATTGGTTTTATTGAGTGCAGGCAGTGCTGCGAAGCCTGCCATTGTATAGGAATAAGCATCAGGTTGGCACTCATCCAATTTGCCGGAAAATGGTGTAATATACGGCGCGTTTTCAGCCCTATTAACCGCTCAAGGTAACCCCATGAATCAGGATCAGCTCAAAAAGGCCACTGCTGAAGCCGCATTGCATTACATCCTGCCCCATCTTGAAAAAGATATGGTGATTGGTGTTGGTACCGGTTCTACCGCGCGCTTTTTTATTGATGCGCTGGCTGAGTATAAAGACGATTTTGATGGCTGTGTCTCCAGCTCTGAGGCATCTACCGAGCAGCTGAAATCCCATGGTATCCCTGTCTATGACCTGAATACGGTGTCTGACCTGCGTTTTTACATTGATGGGGCTGATGAAACCAATGAACATCTTCACCTGATTAAAGGTGGTGGTGCCGCACTGACCCGGGAAAAGATTATTGCGGCGGTCGCCAGGGAGTTCATTTGCATTGCTGATGAAAGCAAGGCAGTGGGTGTGCTGGGTGAATTCCCATTGCCGGTGGAAGTCATTCCCATGGCTCGCAGCCATGTTGGCCGGGAACTGGTGAAACTGGGGGGAGATCCTGCCTACCGTGAAGGGGTTGTGACCGATAATGGCAATGTGATTCTGGATGTCTGGAATATGAAGATTCTGGACCCGGTTGCACTGGAACAAACGATCAATGGGATTGTTGGTGTGGTCACTAACGGTCTGTTCGCCTGTCGTCCTGCTGATGTGCTGCTGTTGGGTACAAACGACGGTGTTAAAACAATTACCGCCAGGTGAGTGATCTCAGTCCGACAGGCACCCTGGAGGCGTTAGCCATCATGATCAGCGCTTATTAAGTGTCAATGAACCTATACTGAGACTGATTCATTTTCCCAGGGGTTTTGTAACATGGTTAATAGAGGCATCAGGTTTCTGGCTTTGCCGATCACTTTATCTGTTCTGATATCCGGGTGTTCAGATAATTCAAGTCATGTTGAGGGTAAGAACGGGGCAGAGGAAAAGCTGGAAGTTGTGATGTTCCAGGTGACTCCCACAGGCAATGGGCCAACCGTAGGCAGCGTGTTTATCCATCCTGCTGATGATGTTACTAAAGGGGTCAGATTGCAGCCGGAGCTTCATAATCTGCCGCCCGGGGAGCATGGCTTTCATGTTCATGAAAATCCCTCCTGCGCGCCGGGAGAAAAGGATGGCCAGAGTGTAGCTGCCCTGGCCGCAGGTGGTCACTATGACCCGGACAGCACCGGCCAGCACGAGGGACCTGCAGGTCATGGGCATTTGGGGGATTTGCCGGTATTAAGGGTTGAAGATAATGGCAAGGCGGTTAGCCCTGTTGAAGCATCACGACTGTCACTCTCTGAACTGAAGGGACGCTCGCTGGTGATTCATGCTGGTGCCGATAACTATTCTGACAACCCTCCCCTGGGCGGTGGTGGTGCCAGAATAGCCTGTGGGATCATTCAATAGCTGACGTTATAAAGACTGGCCGCGACCCTTTTGGGGCGGCTCTTGATCATAAATAACGGCCAAACAACTGGCTGAGCCCTTCTCCCGGATCCTCCTGGCGCATAAAAGCCTCACCCACCAGAAAGCTCTGCACATTGTGCCGGACCATGGCTTCCACATCCTGCTTTGTGTGTATACCACTTTCCGTAACCACCAGCCGACCGTCAGGAATCCGGTTAAGCAGTTCAAAAGTATTATCCAGGCTGACTTCAAACGTATGCAGGTTGCGATTATTGATGCCGAGGATAGCGCCCGGTAATGGCAGGGCTCTTTCCAGCTCATCGGCTCCATGTACCTCAACCAGAACGTCCATGCCAAGGGATTGTGCCAGCGCATTAAACTCACTGAGCTGTTGGTCAGACAGCGCGGAGACAATCAGCAGGATACAGTCAGCACCCATCATCCGGGTTTCATATATCTGATACGGATCGACCATAAAGTCCTTACGCAACACCGGCAGAGAGCAGGCATCCCGGGCGGCCTGTAAAAAACGGTCACTCCCCTGGAAAAAATCCTGGTCGGTCAACACAGACAGGCAGCTGGCTCCAGAGCGTTCATAGCTTCTGGCGATTTCTGCGGGCTCGAAGTGTTCCCGAATAACGCCTTGACTGGGAGAGGCTTTTTTGATTTCCGCAATAATGGCGGCCTGTTGCTTTGCAACCCGTAACAGCAGGTTGCGGGCAAAGCCCCGTGTTGGGGTGTTTTGTTCGGCCAGCGTTTTCACTTCATCAAGCGACCTGGTATTACGACGCTCAGAAACTTCATCATGCTTGCGCGCAATGATTTTATTCAGAATTGTCGGTAGCGACATGGAATTTGATCCTCACTTACCAGGTGGCTGCTTCTGCCGAAAAAACACGGGTGAAGCTGGCAAGCTCTTTCATTTTCTCCAGCGCCAGACCGCTATCGATGGCGTCCCGGGCCATCAGAATACCTTCCTCAAGGTGACTGGCAACACCGGAAAGATAGATAGCTGCGCCGGCATTCAGGGCGATCATGCTGGCGGCTTTTTCAGCGTATTTTCCCTGCTGTTTACCGAGGGCATCTTTGATCAATGCCAGTGATTCACTACTGTCTTGCACATCCAGCCCAATCAGGCTTTGGGAGTTGATATTGAAGTCTTCCGGTTTCAGGGTGTATTCGCAGATATTGCCATCCTTCAGCTCAGCAACGTGAGTTTCACTGGCAATACTGATTTCATCCAGCCCATCGACGGAATGTACCACCATCACATGCTCATTACCGAGTTCTCGCAGTACTTCGGCCATGGGGCGGCATAGCTCCCGGGTAAATACACCAATCAACAGGTTTTTCACGTTGGCCGGGTTGGACATCGGCCCAAGAATATTAAACAGTGTGCGAATGCCCAGCTCCCGGCGCACACCGACCACATTTTTCATGGCTGAATGGTGGGCAGGTGCAAACATAAAACCAACACCGACCTCCTCAATGCAGCGGGCAACCTGATCGGGACTGATGTCCAGGTTGACACCGGCGTGTTCCAGAAGGTCAGCGCTGCCACTTGAGCTGGAGACCCCACGATTACCGTGCTTTGCGACGTTGGCACCGGCAGCCGCGCAGACAAATGCCGACGCGGTAGAGACGTTGAACAGGTGGGCTCCATCACCTCCGGTACCGACAATATCCACCAGATGCTCAGCACTGACCTCAACGTGAGTAGCCAGCTGTCGCATAACCATGGCCGCCCCGGTGATCTCTTCAATGCTCTCACTTTTCATCCGCATGCCAGTCAGAAAGGCGGCAATCTGGCTGTCACTGCACTGGCCTGTCATGATCTGCTGCATGACCTCGACCATTTCATTCCGGCTCAGGTCAAGATGTTGCACGACCTGGTTGATGGCTTCTTTTATCTGCATTGCTTCATTCCCTTAGATCAATGGTTATATGGACTGTTTGAGGAAATTGGCCAGAAGGTCATGCCCCTGTTCGGTCATAATGGATTCCGGGTGAAACTGTACGCCCTCAACGGGCAGCTCTTTGTGGCGAACACCCATGATTTCGTCATTGCTGCCGTCGGCAAATTGCGTCCATGCTGTCACCTCAAGACAGTCAGGAAGGCTCTCTTTGTCAATCACCAGTGAGTGGTAACGGGTTGTGGTGACCGGGTTGGCCAAACCCTGGAAAACCCCGAAATCCCGATGAAAGACCGGAGAAACTTTACCGTGCATCACCTGTCGCGCACGAACAATCCTGCCGCCATACACCTGGCCAATACTCTGATGGCCAAGACAGACGCCCAGGATAGGAATCTTACCCTGGAAGTGTCGTATAACTTCCATGGATATGCCTGCTTCGTTTGGTGTGCAGGGGCCCGGGGAAATAACGATATGGTCTGGCTTTAGCTTTTCGATATCATCAATGGTGATGTGATCGTTTCTGTGGACGTCGACATTGGCCCCCAGCTCTGAGAAGTATTGCACCAGGTTAAAGGTGAATGAGTCGTAGTTGTCGATCATTAACAGCATCAGTGTTTCACCCCTTTAATAAATCCGGTTTGAGCCATGGCTACCGCACGGAATATGGCGCGTCCCTTATTCATGGTTTCCTTCCATTCCAGGTCAGGGCAGGAGTCCGCAACAATACCGGCACCGGCCTGAATATGGAGCTGACGATTCTTGATTACCGCTGTTCTGATGGCAATAGCCGTGTCCATATTGCCATTCCAGGCCAGATAGCCCACGGCGCCGCCATAGACCCCCCGTTTTACCGGCTCCATTTCATCGATGATTTCCATGGCCCGTACTTTGGGAGCCCCGCTTAACGTCCCTGCGGGTAGCGTAGCTTTGAGTACATCAAGGGCATCCAGTCCACTTTGCAGTTCGCCCGTCACATTAGAGACAATATGCATCACGTGGGAGTATCGCTCGATGACCATCCTGTCCGTCAGTTTTACCGAGCCTGTGGTTGCTACTCGTCCAACGTCGTTTCTTCCCAGGTCGATCAGCATCAGGTGTTCTGCCAGCTCTTTGGGGTCATTGAGCAACTCCTGTTCAAGGGCTTTATCCCTCTCTTCGGTATCACCCCGCTTTCGGGTGCCTGCAATCGGCCTTACGGTGACCACCCCATCTTCCAGCCGAGCCAGAATTTCAGGGGAAGAGCCGACCACATGGAAATCACCCAGATCCATGTAATACATGTAAGGTGAAGGGTTGGTACTGCGCAGAGCCCGGTAAAGGTTCAGCGGTGAACTGTCATAAGGGATTGTCATTCTCTGGGAGAGAACAACCTGCATGGCATCACCTGCCAAAATGTAATCCCGAATTGCACCAACCGAAGCTTTGAAGGCTGCTTCACCAAATCCTGATTGAAAATCATCTTCGCTGGCGGGATTCAGGGATGCCTGGACCGGAGGCTGAATATGGCTGGTTTGTAGCTGGCGCACAAGGATGTCCAGACGGAACTGTGCTTTTTCCAGTGCCGCTGGCTCGTCAGGATTGGCATGGGTAATCAGTATCAGTTTGCCACTGAGGTTGTCGAATACCACCAGTTCGTCAGACACCATTAACAGGATGTCCGGTGTATGCAGCTCGTCCTTTGGGGTGCTTTGTACCAGTTTAGGTTCAATGTAGCGAATCGTATCGTAACCAAAATAGCCCACCAGGCCTCCGGTGAATCTGGGCAGTTCCGACAGCTCAGGCACTTGATAACGCTGCTGGAATGTCTTGATAAACGTCAGAGGGTCGCTGGTGGTGTGTTCTTCTACAATCTGGCCGTCGGTTTCGATCTGAATGCGATCACCATTGACCCGGAGCAGGGTGCGGCAAGGCAGCCCAATCATCGAGTAACGGCCCCACTTTTCACCGCCCTCAACGGACTCCAGCAGGTAGGAGTAGCGGCCATTGGCAAGCTTGAGATAGGTGGTCAATGGTGTGTCAAGGTCTGCCAGAATCTCACGTACCACGGGGATGCGGTTGTATCCTTCTCTGGTCAGACGCGCAAATGCTTCTGGCGTCATAACAGCTCTCTCAAATAAGCTAACAGGGTGTTATTGATTTAGATAATCGGTGCCTGGCAACAACCATGTTGCCGTCGGGCTGAGTGTAATGGTCAGGCCCAGGGCCAGTTTTGGCAGCGCCAGGAGGCTGAAAGGAGAGGGATTGAAGACAAGGGTACACCGGAACAGACGTTATGGCCGTTGTATCTGAGTCGAAAGCTATATTGGTGATAACGCTCTTGGCTTTGACAGGGCTTCACTGCAAACTCCGCAGGGACAGGGCAGGATCTCTCCAGGCTCTTTGTTACTACTTATTACTACATTATGTCATTGTCGTCTGCGTCAAGACTATACGACTACAGGGGGGGTTGCAAACCGGCAAGTGGGCTGCCCTGATTGGAATTAATCTTTCGGCTCAGGGAGGAGTCCTGGGTCAACATTGGCCGGATTTTCCTGAGCTTTCAGTTTTTTACCGGATTCCTGACTGACATACCGATCCAGAATCTGCTGATTAAGGGGATAAACTTCCTGGTTTGCCGCATAAGAATACAGGCCGCTGCAAAAACCATAAACATCAGAAACCGGGCAATTATCACCCAGGTAATTGACGGCAGAGGTCAATCCATAAGCGGGTTTTGGACTCCCGGCTGCAGGCATTCCCATATCGAGCAGCGTTTTATCCAACGCTATGGCAAGGTCTGGCACGCTTTCAACCAGCGTACCGTCCAGGTCGTACATGACCAGGGAAAGGTTGTCCAGAAACGGATGACCATTATTGGTGTTATTGAAGCGTGGTGTTTTCATGGCTTATAAAGCCACGACCCCAGCGAGTTCGGAGCGCATTTGAGTCACGACCTCCTGATAGTTGTCAGCACCAAAAATGGCTGAACCGGCAACAAAGGTATCAGCACCAGCTTCGGCAATCTGGCGGATATTGCCAGCAGAAACACCCCCATCCACCTGGAGGCGGATATTCAGTCCACTGTCGTCAATCAGTTTGCGTACCCGGCACAGTTTTTTCAGGGTCGAGGGGATAAACTTCTGACCACCAAAACCTGGATTGACCGACATCAACAGGATCATATCCAGTTTGTCCATCACATACTCCAGCACATCGGGAGATGTTGCCGGATTGAGTACCAGTCCAGCCTGGCAGCCACCTTCGCGAATAAGCTGTAAGCTCCGGTCAATATGATCAGATGCCTCCGGGTGGAAGGTAATCATACTGGCGCCAGCTTCAATAAAATCGCCGATGATACGGTCGACCGGGCTTACCATCAGGTGAACGTCGATGGGGGCGGTGACGCCAAAATTTCTCAGTGCCTTGCAAACCATGGGGCCCAGGGTGAGGTTCGGGACGTAATGGTTGTCCATAACATCAAAGTGAATCCAGTCTGCTCCGGCGGCCAGAACATGATCGACCTCCTCGCCCAGACGGGCAAAATCTGCGGAAAGGATACTCGGGGCAATAATAAAGTCGCGCATGGTTTTCCTGATCTGCCAGTGTATGATTTCCAGGGATTGTAGCGGGTTGTCAGGGCGCTGTCAGGTGCCGTCGGCATTTGTTCAATGCAGGGATGAGCGGGGCATTCAGACTGTTATTAAACGTGTTTATCAGAGTCACTGGAGCGATACTGTTGAAGCCGATTCCAGACTACTGGATTGTTAGCCCCGATTTTTGTCTGGTCACATATTAACCCTCAGCCAACTCCTCCATTTCTGGAAAACTGATAATGACCATGTTGATAGTTAATGTTTATAGTTGGTTTTTATGATTGATTAATAATTAAAAACTTAATTTTTTGTTGGGCGGACATGAAAAAAGGTCGGTAAAATTTAAACGAGACAGGTTTCTTGAATTCAGGTTATCAATTTTTCTTATATTTATTAATATGATCTGTTAATTTGACTCTTGCGAACTATGCTGGTTTTGAAATATCGGTGGATGTTTAGTTCAGTATAAAAAGATGGTTTTCATAAGTTATGTTGTTTCTGATAAACAAAAAGTAAATGCTCGTTCAGCCAAAATATTGATTCTCAGAAAAGATAAGGGTAAATGACAAATGATTCAGTGTTTTTAATTTTAATATGACTTAAATAAAGTTGCCTGAAATCTTTAATGTTTTTTGAAAGGATAATTGCGTTTTTTATTATGAATAAATTAATTACACCTAGTGCTCCAGTCAGAAATTCAAGCTACTTGCCTGCTTTTAAAGATAAAGAGAATGAACGTTCTGATTCTACCGTGACGATGGATCGGTCAAATAGATGTGTTAACGCATATCATCTTGAAAAAGGAAAAGTCTATTTTCCATATTATAAACTCACCAGTGACGGCAAAACTCAGAACAAAAGTGTATATTTTGATTTGGATGAGTTGCGGCAATTAATTAAAAATAATGTTGATACTAATGGTGACAGGGATATTGAGCCTATTCCGGAAAAATGTATTAATCAGAGAGATTCGGTCGTTTCAATTATTACTCCCACATTAAAAATATATCCAGCCGAATCGGCCAGTCAGTCAGGCGAACTCACAACAAACATGACCAGGGAGCCGACTATTGTTTTGAGTACTGATGGAGGTATTACTGAAAGCTCTCAAAATAAAATGATTGACGCTACTGAAAATGTTGTATCACATCCACCAACACTATCACCTTCCAGTCTTTATACAATTGCATCTTCAAAAAACGTTACCCCAACAGCAGGAAGTATCAACTCGACAGTAGAAGCTACCGAAGCAGCAGTAGATAGCATTGCTCCAACGACAGAAAGTAGCACGCCGACCGCTGAAAATATTACTCCAGCAATGAGCAATGCCACACTGACAAGTGAAATACTGGTGGCACCGACAGTACCGCCAACGGTGAATATGGTTGATGATTTTCTCTCTGCGGCGGTAGCATCGACCAGTATCGGGAGACTCAGGAATGATTTGGTAGAATTCCAAAAAGCGCATCCCCGGGCAAATATTTCCACTTTACTCGACGCTGTTGATGAGACTCTGGCCTTTTATAAGTTTGTTAGCCTGGTGACCAAGCTTTCATTTTTTATTGATAGCATTAAGACTGCCCATCCGGAAGCAGCCAGTTACTATAAAAACCAATTGAGGACACTGCTGAACACCATCAATCAGCATTATGATAAAAAATCCACTTCGGACCGAACCAGAAGATCACCATGGATATTTGCTAAAGTACTGGAAAATCTGGTGAAATTTGAATCTGCACCCATGAAAGCAGAGATGTTGTCGTTTTTTAAAGGTTTTGAAGATACCCGGGTTGAGCTGACCAATGCTGTTCATTCTGGATTTTCGTTATCACCGGAGCTGAGAACTCTGATAGATACTTTACAAAGCAGTGGTAAGAATCTTGTGAAGTTAATGGAACAGGTAAATAAGGAAACTGCCAACCTGCTTGCAGAATCAAACTACTATCGTGTTGGCAGGCTTGCTTTTAAAGCAAATCTTTTAACAGAGTCATACAAAGTTGATTCTGTTATAAATGAACTGAAAACAGAAATTGATGGTGCCTGCAAGAATACATTCAGTGAGCTGATAGAGAGATATTCAAATCTTCAGAATCTACCCTCTGGAATGAATGCCAATGTGCCATTGAATGAAGTGGTGAATTTTTCTTTCACTTATGACCCTATACAAATTGCCCGTTTGGCAAATTCAGTTGGCGAAGGTTTTTGCAGGGCAGATTCGCTTTTGTCAGCTATTTCAGGTCAGGAGGGTAACTTGCTGAAATCGCTGGATAGCCTGGTGCAGTCTGTTTTTAATGGTGTTGGCTATGCAAAATATCCTTATCAACTGAGGTTTATCTTGCAAGAAAATTACTACTCTGATGCTGTCAGAGGTTTGAATAATGACCTTATTTCAGTGGGACTAAAATCCGATAGTATTCAGCTAAAAAATGCCCAGCAGGTTTTTGATGATCATTACCGTTCAGAAAAGAGAGTTACTTTCAATTCTGCTGAAGATTTATTGAGAAAAACAATCGTTAAAGGATACAGAGATCATTTACGTGTAAACAATGATCTGAAACACCCCGTTCAGCATTTTATCAGACCCGCAGAAAATCATGTTGCTTACATGGAAGTCAAGAGTGTAGACACAGGCTATCGCCTGACATTTCAGGATATACGGACGGGTCTGAAAGTAGTCAATGGAAAAAGTTTGTCTTCTCTGATAGAAGAAGCAAATAGAAAACTCAGGGAGGTATTTATTCATTACAAAATACCCCTGACCGATGCTGATGCGTACTCCGCACCGCCTTCATCTAATACAGTCACCAATACTCTTAATTCACAGGCTCAACTGGATAGAATAGGGCAGCTTCAGATAATTCCAGATTCTGCACTGACAATAAAAGATGTGGTTACCCACGACATTTCTGAACTGAAAGAACTTGATAAGAAAGCCATAAAATCAATGTTCGAAGAGTATACCAAACTGCTGACCGACCCTGATAACCAGAAAAGGTTAAAGCTGGACAATGTGGGGGACAAGCTACCCAATGTGCCTGCCTCAACGACACAGATCGATCGTTCAGATCATTTGATCAGTCAAGTTCGGGAAGTAATTGCTGCCATGAAAGATAGTGCGCAAACGGGCAAAGCCATTCCAAATCACATCAAGTTGTTGAATTCCCATATTCTTGTCGATATGGTGAATGACGCTATTAAAAATCCATCGACATCTACCCCTGACCAACCCTCCAGCAGTAGCGGGGGCAGCAAGCTTCTTAAGGCGTTAAATATTCCAGATAATCCCCCGTCCGGACCGATTGATATGACTACTCTGATGCAGATGGGGGCTATCAGAGACTTTTTGGATATTTTTGATTCAGGTGTCCATCAGCTAAAAAGGAAGTTAAGTGATAAAGACGGGCAGCCAGACTTTGATAAAGAAGCTAAAAAACCGAATGTTGACAAGCCCGTAGAGGGAAGCAAAGAACCAGATTTTGATGATGGTGGAAGAAACATAGAAGATGATATTAAAATTGAACTATCAGGCTATGAAGCTCTTGCGGTGGCATTAGCAGCATCCATAGGTGCAGCGTTAGCTGCTTTACTTGCCAGAAGAAGCACGTTTTCGAATCAGCAAGTGCAGGAGTTGGCAGGCAGTAGTGGTAATCAACCAAATCCGGGAACGGGTGGCTCACAACCAAATCCGGGAACGGGTGGATCTCAGCCAAATCCGGGAACGGGTGGCTCACAACCAAATCCGGGAACGGGTGGTGGTAATGCACCAGGCGGAGGCGGAGGGGCCGGTTTTAGCTGTACTTTTTGGTGTAAGTTCTTAATCAGTCTTTTGTTCGGCGTAATTGGTATTGCAGTCTGGAGAATAATAGAAAATTCTAAAGACCTCTTTAGAGGAGGGGGAGGAAGACTGCCACCACCTAAAACGGATCCAACCCCAGGTGGAAATGGTGATGGAAATGTTGGTGGAAATGTTGGTGGAAATGGTGGTGGTAAAGACAAACCAAATGTTCCATCAGGCGGACCCGTCGGCATACTCAGTCGTTCGGAAATTATTGCGGCTGTTACTGGCGTGCCGGAAACCAGATCTCTGACATTAGGCTCAACTGCTGGTGATTTTACAACAAGCTCCACGCAGAGCACCCCTGCAGTCAGTGAAACCGGTTCTGCAACAAGCTCAACACTGGGCACTATTGCAGCCAGTCAAACCAGTTCTGCAACAAGCTCAGCGCTGAGCACTCCTGCAGCCAGTGAAACCAGTTCTGCAATAAACTCAATGCCAGGCACTCTTACAGCCAGTGAAATCAGTTCTGCAATAAACTCAACGCTGAGCATTCTTGCAGCTGGTCAAACCAGTTCTGCAATAAGCTTAATGCACACAGATACTCCAACCCCGGGTGGCTCTACAGTTAGCCAGGCCTTGGGCAGCATGGAAGGAATGACTACACATTCGCTCAGTCGAGCACAAAGCCCGATGATCTCCAGTTTGCCTTTGAATGGCTCATTCCCGGATGGGGTACAACCTCCCGGCTTCCTGGCAAACTCAGGTTCAAATGGGCTAAAGACTTCTGGCACAGCTTTAGCCGGTGTTAACACAGAATTGTTGAGTTCAGATTTGGGCACCATCGAGCAGGGCACAGCATCCGCACTTGCTGTAGATTCCACTGCAAATGCCAGCCATGTATCTTTGGCTACGGCCACTGTTGATAGCGAACTCTCCCCCACGGCAGTACAAGCGATACCGGAAAGCTCCACGGCAGATAAGGCAACCACGACTCCGTCCATGCCTGATTCTTCTGATATTGAGGGACGTTTCGATGTGCAGGGAATAACCAACACATTCAATAATATAACGGTCGATTTATACAAAGAGTGCGAACAGAAGAACCAGATAATCACTGATTCCTTGAAATTGAACGACTATGGATCGGCAAGAGAGGACCATAGGCCATCCTCTGTTGAGCTTCACCAAAATTTCGACCTATGCACCTTAAAACAACTCATGTTAGCTGACGCTACTATGGACTCTTTACAGAACAACAGGATTTTGATGGCTAAAAGTAATAGTTCATTTATTGAAATTAAGTATCCTAAAAGAAATGAAATTGATTTAATACCATCGTACAGTTACATTCCTGATAAACCCAGCGATGCCCACAAAATTCGTAACCTCTTATTCAATCGTGCATCTTTTATATTAAAAAAAGGATTTTTTGATATCACTGTTAGCAAGACAGATATTGCCAAGGACATAGCAAACAGTTTTGAATACCCGTTTTATCATCGTGCAATGGTTCACCAGCTCCGGGAAAGTTATGCAATATTAATTAGTGACTTAAATGCATTCCGCAGGGAATCAATAGCGGTTGATAAAATTATGGATCAGGTACAGAAGAGGAGAACACTTTTCGAGAATAAATGGACTGACTTCTGGAATACCGAGAAGGTCGTAGGAATTAACCATCAAATCATGAAGGCTCCCAATATAATAGCAGTGGATTTCACCCGTTATCAGGCTGACATGTACCAAAAGTCCGTTGAGTTGATGCAGCAGATATATGATAAGTTCACCAGTTCTACCCGGACTCCCCTGAGTTATCAATTGAACAACACGCAAGAACATGGTGTCGGCAGCTCAATGCCAATCTTCGAAAACCATAATAAAGACAGCCTGTTCAATAACAGCCTTGCTGCTAACCGGCAAAATTTCAGCCAGCCAGAGCTTAAAGAACTTTTTGATCTGGATTCCATGAATGCTGGACAATTGTATGATGATTATGTTCAAAACCTTGAAGCAGAGTCTGCCCACGCAGAAAACCCGGGAAAAGGCACGATTATTTCCGGCACTCAAGTATTCAGGAATAGTTTTGAAATACATGCGCTTGAGCGATTGCGTGAGGGCAACAGTGTTGTTTATGACGTTGGCAAGCTATTTCTCGGAGCATTGCTTGATTCTGCCCCGGCTGCTGAAAGGCAGAAGAAAATGCGTGAAATTTTAGGTGTCAAGGAGCTGCTGCTGCATCAACAGATGTCCAGCTTGCAACGAATGTACGATGCCTACTTTACCATTAGAAGCAATATGACAGTGAATCAGCAAATACTCGCAGGCATTAGCAGCGGTAACCTTGATAAGGTGGCTGACTACACAGAAAAATTCAAAACAGATACCGGGGAGGTATTAAGCAAGACAATCGAGGGTATCAGTGCCGCGGATACAACAGAGATAGATACTTACATAGATGACAGAAAGGATGCATTGCTGGAACTCAGGAACACAATGATTAACGACCTCCAAGCCTTGCCAGTGACTCAAGAAGGAACTCGCGAATCATCGACGGAACGTCGTCTGACCCGGGCCGCAGGTGACCTTGTTCAGGAAACTACCAAGATAGTGTCAAAATGCCTTTCACTGTTCAAACAGATCGCTTTTGATCTTAAGACTCGCTTCAATGATCCCGAAGTTTATAAAACGCGAGATTTGATACCTGCCGATTTTCTTGACTCATCCGATGATCAGACAAGAAAACGCCGTGATGTGGCCAGTACTGATGAGAACATGATTGATGAGAACATGTTGCTCAACAGTGATTGGCAGGATTCTGCAATGGCAGAATCAGACCACCGGGATTCTCTTGAGCCTGCGCACAGTTCCGGTTCCAGCTTGCATTCAGGCATATTCTCGGATATTCGTGCCCGGCTCTCCGGGTTAGCCTCATTCGCCGGGTTGGATGGTCCTGCCCATCTGGCCAGAAGCGGATATGTGCCGCCGAATCAGGAGTCAATCCATGGTTCTTCATCAGGACAGAAGGGACAGGCATTGCGGACTCAGACTGTACCATACAACTCAAGCAGTAGCCTGATCCTGGCCAATGTCATGGCCGCTGCGATAAATGACCGCCCCCTGCGAACGGCTGATCATCAAGTTTTGAACAGCAATAGCGCTGGCAGCCTTCCATCCGACCCGGTCAGGCAATCTCCCGGTATGAAATTGTTAGAAGGCAGCAGACGGATAGCCGGTCGCCTGCAAGCCGAAGTCACTGACTTTGCGCAGGCATTGACCAGCAATGAGCTTGCTGAGGTGGCGACTGACTGGCAACCGGAGGACCTGCTGAATATCGCTATTGTGCAAACTGCCGGAAGCTCAGATCCATCCTCTGTCACAGAAGCTTTTCTGCAGACGGTGCTTGCCTCCGGGACACTGGGCGTGGAGCATGAAAGCCCTGATAATATTTTTCGCAGTGACGGAACGGTTCGCAACGTTGCTGTTGGGGCCGATGGCCAGTCATCCATTTTTTACGACAGTGTCTCACAGGGAAAACGACAACCGGTTCACCATCCATTGAACTCGCCCGATGCATGCTGCAAGCCATGGCTCAACATCAGCTGAAAAAACATGGAACTCAGGGATTATCGCCATCTTTCAGCCAAAAGGTACTGGGCCAGGCACGTTTGTTGCGCAGCCAGCAACATGAAAGCATTGCCAGCCAGTTAGGCAATTGGTTAGGCATCAGTGAAAACAAGGCAGAACAGCAGTTTGACAAGCACTTGTCGGAGCTGTTTGCAGCATCTCACCAGCCAGTACCTGAAACTATCCACTCCATTCCGTTGATACAATCTCTTGATATGGGTAATTATCAGGATACCCGACAGCAGTTTATGGAGCTGTTGCCAGAGCAACAGCTGGCAATATTGCAGTCACTGGCCAGGGCACCCGACCCGCTGGGACTCGATCAATCCAGGGATTACCTGACGCAGTGGCAAACCGATATTAAAAAATTATCGTGTAATAGTGGCTATAGCGATCACTATAGCGATCAGAGTGTGCCGGACTGGTCTGCGTTTGCCATTAGGCAGCGAGCCTGGCAATTATTCAGCTATCTCTACGACTGTAAGGTCAGCGCCCCTCAAGAGGCTTTAGCCCGAGTGCAGCTTTCATCCGCCATTAATCAACGCCAGATGACTGACGATGATGATGAGGGCCTGGAGCTGAATCGGGTGGTCACTGCGTTTTTACCCGAAGTATCAAGCGCCAGCGAAGGAGCCTCAATCGAGCTTGGCAGTGTAGACAGCCTGCAGCCCCCAGTACAGCGTCACCGATTCAACAGGGACAACATAGACCGTATGCTGGATGCATACTCAGCCATCAAAAAACAGGTTAAAGACGAGTTTCCCCGGGTATTTGGTCATACGATCCACGATCCGCAACTGCAACAGGAATTGACGGGACAGGTTGCCATCGTTTGCCTGGAGGCTCTCAAGGGCAGGTTGTCTGACAACACTGAACATTGGCAGTCCCTGGTTAAGAATGTGCTTGAAGAAGAGTTTGCCGAATTTAATGGACTCTCAAGTGGCTAAATTGGTCAAGTATGTCGTCCACTGTCAAGTGCAAAGCTTCGCAATGTATTAACCACATGACTGTTCTGGCTGAATGAGCACAATTGCCATGCACAGCCCTGAACAGCGTTGCCAAACAAGAGAATAGAACAATGGATAAAATCAGTTCATCTGCAACCCCGTCACCTGCCGGGTACATCGATTCACACAGTGCGGATAATGCCAATGGGCACTATCAGTCATACAAAGTGCTTAAGAACGACATTGCTTTTTCTTTTCTTCACTCTGTAGAGGGTGGAGGCTGCCAGGTTAAAACGGTCTTTTTGAAATTAGATGATTTTCGAGCACTTCTTGAGAAGAATCTGGATACCCAGGACAGGGAAGATTATCTGAATCATGTTCTGAGGCCTTGTACCGATCTGGAACATTCCACCATTTCAACCATTACCCCGATGCTGACGGTGGCCAAAACCTTGCCAGAGCCATCGATAAGCAAGCCAGAAGCTGGTGCTATCAGCCATGCAAGCGAGACATGGTCAAGTACTGCGCACAGTACTGCGGCCATCCGGGCAGAAAGCACTGTGGCTGCTGCCTCTTACGCCCCCAAAAGCACCACTTTGCAGGAAGCTATTGGCAATGTGTCAAACGTGCAAACGGCGGTGGCACCCAAAGAGCTTTCAGCCCAAACATCCACTGCACGTCACAGCAAATCTCCGGAGCAAACCGCAGCCGCCATGGCAGACAGTCATGCAAGCTCAGCAGGTGCTCCCTTGGCGACGCCGACAGCCACTACCCGGCAAGGCAATGCTCCGGAACAAATCGCAGCCACCACGGCAGACAGTCATGCAAGCTCAGCAGGTGCTACCCTGGCGACCCCGACACCCTCTGCCGGGCAAGGCAAGACTGAGGAGCAAGCCGCAGTCGCCACGGCAGACAGTCATGCAAGCTCAGCAGGTGCTCCCTTGGCAACTCCGACACCCTCTGCCGGGCAAAGCAAGACTCAGGAGCAAAACGCAGCTGCCACGGCAGACAGTCATGCAAGCTCAGCAGGTGCTATCCTGGCGACCGCGACACCCTCTGCCGGGCAAAGCAAGACTCAGGAGCAAACCGCAGCTGTCATGGCAGACAGTCATGCAAGCTCAGCAGGTGCTTCCCTGGCAACTCCGACATCTTCTGCCGGGCAAAGCAAGACTCAGGAGCAAACCGCAGTCACCACGGCAGACAGTCATGCAAGCTCAGCAGGTGCTACCCTGGCGACCCCGA
>NZ_JAHHPP010000135.1 GCF_024606265.1 Endozoicomonas sp. SESOKO1 | reverse complement strand
TGGGTCCCGAGTTCGACTCTTGGTGCCGGCACCATACACAGCAAAGCCCGAAGCGTTAGTAAGCGCTTCGGGCTTTTTGCTATCTGAAGGTTTAGTCCCCGTTTCGTATTCGATGAAAATTTCATCGCATCTGCCTATTCTTGTTTCCAGCTTGTTGCAGGAAATACTTTTACCACGATGAAAGCAAAATGTTTTGATTACAGCGGAAAGTTATGACTGATCCAATGCTCTGGCCGGATCTGAGGGCTACGACTTTCAGCGAAACTGCGTTACCCTGACAGGATCGAAAGGGACGACAGGGAATGGTAAAGATGTATGCTATACCGCTGATAGTCAGGGCAATGGCCATCTTGCATACCTTAAGAGACGTAGCCGGTTGTTCATACCCATGGCTGTTTTCTTCAGGGGCTAAGATCGTAGCGGAGCTAATAAGGGGGAGTTGAGATCGCTTACCCTGAAATCCCTGAAGCACGATTTATCTGCTATAACAAGGCACTTACTGGATCGGTATATGCAGCATGGTTAAAAACCTGATGATTGATGCTGGGGTTAACCGGGAGTAGAGAAATCTGCTTCAGTCCCACGCACAGAGCGGTGTGGACGTGAAGCATTATGACCGGCATGAGCATCTCCCAGAGAAGCGGGAAAGTATCCGCCGATACGATGCCCCGCTGGATAAAATCCTGAAAGGGGAAGAGACCACCCTGGTGGATATGGATATCTACCGCCAGCAAAAAGAACTCAGTTTTTCATAATCAACTAAAGGGAACACTGCCATGAAACCAGACAGCAGCCCCCAGTACATCACCGACGATCAGGGCAACCGGGTATCTGTCGTCTTATCGGTGGACGACTACCAAGAACTATTGGATGACCTTGAAGACCTTGCCGCCGTCGCCGAGCGCCGGGATGAAGAATCCATTTCACACGATGATGTGCTTAAGCACCTGAAGGCCAGCGGCAAGCTATGAGCCGTTATACGTTGCGCTGGAAGCGTTTCGCCCTGAAGGAGCTGGAGAAGCTGCCCAAGACCACGGTGGGCAAGCTGGTGGCACTGGCGGAGTCGCTGGTGGATGATCCATTTCCCGATGGCTGCCGCAAGCTGTCCGGCACGGAACATACCAGGCGGGTCAGGACAGGCAACTATCGTCTGGTGTACCAGATAGACAACGGACAGTTAATTATCGAAGTAATCAAAGTCGGTCACCGTAAGGCGGTTTACCGCTGATTTTTTCTTTGGCCAGTATAGGGTTGTACCCGAAAGGACAGGTTTCACGGCTGTCTTGATTGGTTTGTTTGAGCGGGGGGGAATAACAATGGCAATCGATCTGAAGCATTGGCTATTAAAGTCAGCCTACACCAGTGATGAAGCTGCTTTATTATTCGTTGGTGTTGAGTCCTATGATGTAAATCTGAATGTCAATAATGCACTCTATGCGAAAATACCATACGCCGAGAAAGCCGCCGTTATCAGTCAGGTTCTACATGAGAAGTTCGTAGAAGATCACGACTGGGAAAATATCCCGACCATCCCAAAAGAAGACATTCTCAGTTTCGCTGAGGAAAACCAGTTAGCCTTTCCGTATGAAAATGCTTTTTCCTTGCGCCGCAAACCTTTTACCTTCAGTTCTAACGCCCTATCCAAATAACCTGACTCCCAAGCCATTCCAAAAAATGCCTTACAGGAGTCAGGGATATGACCACCAGCAACACCCCTTTCAAAAAAAGCAAAACCTGTCCGGTTACCACTGCTGACCAGAAACCTGCTGCCAGCCAAAGCAGTGACACCAGCACACCGGCACTCAAGCCTGAGCCGCAAAAGAGTCTGCCACAGGGCGTCGTCTACCTCACCAACCAGCAAGTGCGTAAACGCTACCAGATCGGCAATACAACGCTGTACCGCTGGATTAATGACGAACAGACCTGTTTCCCAAAACCACATCACTTAGGACCACGCTGCGTTCGCTGGCTGCAATCGGAACTGGAAGCCTGGGAGTCACGACGGGCCTGATTGAGCAACCACCATCCACCACTCAAATCCGGGCGGTGGATCAATCCGCAAAAAGTGAACCTCTAAAAAAACACCTTGATCAGGTCCATTGGATGGAGTCTTTTAACGAATGAAAGTACTACCCCCCAAACGGCAGGCAGCTAGTAATCCCCCGCCCTATACGATTGGTCATGCTGTACGTTGGCAGCCCTCAATGCTGGCAGGCAGCCAATAATGCCAAACAGCTCGCTCAACAAAACCATCTTGTTTTGCCGTTGATCACTGATGCCAAAAAATATCATTGGCCCGTGAATGATTGCCCTGTTGTGGTGATTGATTTTAATGATTCAGCACTTACCGATATCGGCATCTTGATCAGTGTACTGCTTCAGGCCGGAGCCAGGTCAGTGGACGTTAAGCAGATCAATAAACCCCAAACCATACGTTATCAGCGTCCAGAGAAGGGGGGCAGCTATGCCTGATAAAAATGCAAAGGCTGAGCATGGCCTTGAAGCGGCAGTCATTCAGATTGATCAGGATAACGACATTAGCAGCTTGACCTCTAAAGATGCTTCTTCCAAAGAGAAGGGTAATGATGTACTGAAAAACATACTCTCAAGCATCAGTGAAGCCATACCCGAAACTGATCTTGAAAGGCGGGAACAAATGACCCCGAACCTTACTAACGTGGAAAGGCTCCAGGCTGAAAGCAAGAACTACCAGAGCGATGATCATACCGATGTCGATTCTGAAGTTCCTCCCGAGGGTGTTGGTAGCCCTTTCTATGTATATTGCGGCTGAAGGCGGCTTCGGTGCCGCCAAGCGAGCCCATGGTTGGAAAATGACGAATAACAATGGTGAGCCTCCTGAAGGAGGTGATGCTGATGATAAGCCCCTGACCCTGTCGAAAAATCAGGAAGCTTTGTATCAGACTGTCAGGTCAAGAACAGCTTCTGGGGAACCCACGACAGTGGCTGTTATTCGGGATGATCTTAAGGCACAGGGATTGGCCATCTCTAATTTTTCCAAATGGCTTGAAGCACTGGTTTCAAAAGGGCTGATACGTTTTGATGGAGATACATTGATACCTGTCAATAAGGGCTAAGTGCTTGTTCGTCGTCTCTCGTCGCTTATATATATAAATGACGAGACGACGAGCAATAAATAGTGCGTTTGGTGGGATCTTTATGTGTAACAGTTTCACTTCAAGGTGCATTTTTCGATAGGGATTTAGGTTCTACAGGGAGGTAACCATGGGAGGTTACAACAGTGGCAGAAAGGCCAGCGGCGAAAAAAATGTCGAGGATTACTATACCCTGGACATTTGCTGGCTTTACCGGAATGGATTACTGGAACCCGGAAGAAAAACAGTGATCCGGTTTGGCAAGTCGTTCGCCATCAGGATGAAATGCAAGACCCGGTTCTGGGGCTGGGAGCAGTGTCTGCATGTTGAGTACCCGGTCTGGAATGATGCCGGGAAAATTGAGACAAGGGAGCAGGTGATCGGTTTTGAATGGGTCAGCACCCTGAAAGGAAAAACCCGCAGCCCCTACTTCTACTGCCCTATGTTGGAAATTCGTGCTGGCCTGCTGTTGCACGTATGGGAGGTTGTGGTTGGTAACGAATACATGGTCATGGGGTTCTGCTTTTTTATCTGTAAAGCTCCCCAGCTAATCGGCATCTTTGCTTTTCAGTTCTTTTATCTCATCACGGAACTGTTTTATTTCTTCCTGATGCAGATCAATCTGAATCTTATATTTAGAAGTTACTGCCTCCATTTCAGTGGATATTGATTCTTCCCAGGTCGCACCAGCCAGGTTATTACGGGAATAGAGCTTTTTATGACGGAGGTAGGCTATTTCCTTTTTCATTTTCTTACGCAAGGCTTTTATCTTTTCCTGGGTCCGGCTTATTTGGTCTTGGAGCAGAACCTCTTTCGTTTTCTTGCCTGCCTGCTGGATTTTCTCCTCACTCATTCCCTCCATGATTGATATCTCATCAAGAGTCACTGTCTTCTGGGAGTCCCCGCAGGGTTGATCCGAAAATACGGTGTTACCATTGTTAATGCATTTGTATATCTGAGCCTGTGAAGCAATGGGTATTAGCAGCATTGAAATGAGAAGCATCCCCCGATAAACCATAGAATCACCTTATAATTATTATCCAGCACTCTCTATTGGCAGAGAAATGAGCCTAAAAACTACTGCCAACATTTCTTTATTAACATACCTTGTCGACCAGACTATTTCATAATAATCGCTCACCATTTATTCAAGTATGGTCGAGCGAGTTATAAAGTGTCTGCCTGCTAATACAGAACTCCTGAGCCAGCGCCTTTTTGGGCTCACCGGCAGCCACGCGCCTGGCCAGTTCCTCTACCTGTTCAGCGGTCAGCTTGGGTTTTGCCCCGATCTGCTTGCCCTGCTTTCTGGCTGCTGCAATCCCTTCCCGCTGCCGCTCCCGGATCATGCTTCGCTCGAACTCAGCAAAAGCGCCCATCATTTGAAACATCAGCTTATGCATCGGGTTGCTGTCGCCGGTAAAGACCAGATTCTCTTTATGGAACTGGATACTGACACCCTGTTCAGTCAAGTCTTCTACCAGAGACTGAAGATCTTTCAGGCTGCGAGCAAGACGATCTATAGAATGGACATGTAATCGGTCACCTTTTCGCAAATGACGCAGACAGGCTTTCAGTTGAGGCCGATTGGTATCTTTGCCGCTGCAATGGTCTTCAAAGGTGGCATCCAGCTCAATACCATCAAGCTGGCGGCTGGTGTTCTGGTCAATGCTGCTAACCCGGATGTATCCGACGTTCTGGCCTTTCACGTTACTGCTTCCTTTTACATCTTGTTTGAGTAAAGGAAAAACTAAACCCTGATTTACACCCTGTCCAATTGACCAACATCGAGTTTGTTAGACACGACAGCTCAACCACTTGCCAGTCATCACAAACGTGTCCAGAAAGCACACTCTATTAGACACAGCTTATCGACGATTCTGACACTGGCAGGCTGCCGGACATGATAGGCTGCCCATCGCGCTATCAAATAACCATCAAATAAAGTCCATCCTCATAACTGCTTGTTTTTCAAAGCATCCAGAGTTACTTACAGGCAGGATGGCCATGGTGATCACCGAATCCATCAAATAACCATCAAATAAAGGTCATCCTGATAACTCCTTGTTTTTCAAGGCGTTCAGAGTTATGTGCAGCAGGGGTGACCATGATGATCACCGAATCCATCAAATAAAATATGCCTGCCATAAACGGCTTACGCCCAAAACGGCACATACTTCGCATTACGCTTGCCCTGTTCTTCATCAAAGGGACGAATTAGTCCGGCGTCCAGAGCGTCTTTGATCACCCTGGATATGGCAGCACTGTTTTTCGATTCGATACCAAACCGTTCTCTCAGGGTGGCGTTGGTCATCTGACTCCGTTCCACCCACTTCAGGCAAGCATGTTGGTAACAGGCCCTGGTTCGGTCAGCCTGAGTCATTTCAGTCCATGTTTTATGTCCAAATAAAACAACAATGGTCGATTCATCCCTGGTTTCAAACAGGGGGGCCGGTAATTGATACAACTCGATCTGGGCTATGGCCTTATCAATACCGCTGCCTCGCTCTTCGCAGATGCCGGTTCTGCGCAAGAGAGAGGCCATTGCCTCATTACGGGACCGTGGTGGGCTATCGAGGAAACGCTGGGTATCAACCAATGGAATGCCCGGGTTGGTGATCTCCATCCGGTCTGAAAATATTTCCACCATCGGACTGGTTCCGGTGAGAAAAAGATCCTGATGGATCAGCGCATTAGCCACCAGTTCCCGAACTGCAAGGTTAGGGAACATGGGTACTTCTTTACGGAGGGCTTTTCCCATTACCTCATTGCGGGGGACATAGGTATTTATAAAACCAATCAGCTCTTCAAAGCCGTTCCCATAGCCTTTACCGCCCACCTGCTCCCGAACGGTTTCCTGACGATTAACGCCTTTATAAATAATGACTCGAATAGCCTTTCGTTTAAGCGTCTTGAATTGCTCAAGGTCTTTGGCAAACAGCAGGGCTCCCAGGTTGGTGATATCCCAGTTTCCCGACTTACCAGGTTGAATCAGTTCCTCCTGCTCAAGCTTTTCCAGAATACCTGACTTGTTGTCTGGAAGCGGCAGCGACAATAGCTCGAAATAAGAGGGATAATCCAGCAAAGACAGAACCTGCTGACCGTCCACATTCTCGATGGCCAGCAGTTCTTCATACGGGGTGGTATCAAAGATGCGCCAGAGCTTCCGTTCTTTCTCCGGAAAGTCTTTCAGCTTTCAGGTCATCGGGGTGAATATCCACATTGCAGACGATTTTTACCTCAGGAATGGTCTCCAGCCACTCATGGGCCACTTCAAACAGTGAGCTGGTAAAGTACCCGGCAATGCGCTTGTAACTTCTTGCCCCCTTGAGGTGTTCCGCCAGAAAGGTTCTGTCCAGTGGGTGAATGCGGGAAGAAAAGCGTTTGATCACGGTGGCCTCATAAACAACGGGTTATTGCCGGTTTGTCGGCATGAACTTCTGCTATATTCAACACCCAATCAATAAAAATGAGAAGTCATTATGAGTCTGGAGAAACGGGTAGAACGGCTGGAATCGCACGTTGACTCTCTGGATAGTGCGGTTCGCAGTCTTATCAAAATTACTGGTGAAACGCACCAGGTTGTTCTGGAAAATCAGCGTGAAAACCGCGTCCGGTTCGATCAGCAAGATCGCCGTATGGATAAAATTGAGTCCAGCATTGCTGCACTGGCAGAGGCGACCCGTGCGGGTTTCGAGAGAGCCGATAAGCGACACGATGAATTTGTAAAAGAAACCCGTGAACGCTTTGACCAGCACGACAAACGCTTTGACCAGCACGACAAGCGCTTTGACCAGCACGACAAGCGCTTTGATCAGATTGAACTCCTGATCCGCCAGCTTCTCCCCAACGCCAACAATTAACATGCTACCTGAATAAGGATTATGGCGGCCTTCGCCGCCAATCCCCACCGGCATCTCATTGCCAAAAGTCTGCTGGTTATGCCAGTCGCAAATTACGCAGCCGACCGGCCAGTATTTCTGCAGCGTCCCGTACCTCCTGATCCAGCGCCTTGTTGCTGATGAAATGGGTCAGATCCATCAGCAGTGGTCGGGAATCCAGAAAGTCCGGCAACTCTTCCTGCATCTGGTTAATCACCACCTGTGGGGCGGTTTCTGCCAGTAACTGTTGCAGGGCGATCACTACCCGGCCAAGGGGCGTGGGGCCAGACTCGGTACTGTCAGAGAGATCACGGGAAGCAAACTCCCGGACAGTTTTCAGTCGGGCCTTATTGGTGGTCATGCTGGCCATTACGCTGGTGTAATCCCCCACCCGGAACGCCTTGGCAAAGTTCTGGTAGTTATCCAGCTTGGAGGCACCGGTGCCGGACTCCATATCCATCATCCGCAGATAGAAGCGCTGAATGCCCCGAATGGCCTGCCAGCTTTCGCGCTGCAGGCCTTCTGGCACCAACAGGCTGTTGGCGGCTTCGGCGGCTTGCTGGACGATTTCATCCACCACCGTCACTTCGCCTTTCTGGCGGGGGCGCAGGGCATCCAGGACCAGCCGGGGTTAGTGCGGGCACGCATCATCACATCCTTCCATGGGGTGCGGCGATCCTTCTGAGGCCAGTCTACAAACGCTTTGGCTTCTGACTGCTGAAGGATGGATTGCTTCATATCATCCGGCATGTCTTCCGGTAAGTCATTGGCGCTGATCTTTTTGGGCTGGTCGTCTCCGTGGACAGCAAGTAAGGTTCCATTGGCAGTTCCTTTCCCCCAGTATTGATGGATTTGGTTTAAGGGTTTATCAGCAGCGTTGGGGAAGCAACCTTTGCGATGAAGTCGTGATGATTGGCTTGTATCTTGTTTGATTTAAATCAATTTGACCACCCATTATCATCAAACTGCCACATAACTGACAGATCCTGTTCATATTCCATCGTTATTTTTTCCTTCGAACACTTAATAAACTCCGAATGGAATTCATACCATGTCTATTTTTACTCGTACGGTTATTGCGGCCTCTATTGTGATCGTCAATTGTTCATCCGCTATTGCGGCGGATGCTCCGAAAAATATTATCTACCTCATTGGTGATGGCATGGCCACTGCTCATCGTCAGGTGGCGGAATACTACCTGCAAGAGAAAACGGGTAACCCAAATGCCCGTCTTGCCATGAACTCACTGCCTGTGGCTGGTATTAATACCACCCACTCAGCCGACTCACTGGTGACCGACTCGGCAGCCTCTGGTACCGCACTGGCGGCAGGTGTAAAAACCAATAATGGCATGATCAGTATGCTGCCGGATGGTACAAAAGTTGCGACGTTACTGGATGGTGCCCAGGCACAAGGTAAGTCAACCGGTCTTATTACAACGACCCGTTTGACTCATGCTACTCCAGCAGCCTTTGTTGCCAACAACATCAGTCGTGGTAATGAAAACGAGATCGCGGATGACTATGCAACGGCGAATGTGACCTATGTTGCAGGTGGGGGTTATCGTCATTTTGTTGTCGGCAAAGACTCAAAACGTACTGACGGTCAAGACTTGGTCGCGAATATGGAACAACAGGATTACCGTACCTTTGTCGGCACGGAGTCGGTCGATAGTTTCCGTGGCTATCAGCCTAAAGTCGGCGATAAGGTATTCGCCGCTTTTACTAAATCGCATACGCCCTATGAACTGGACCGCATGCAAAGCGATGTCACCCCGTCGCTGGCAGAGATGACCGAAAAAGGCATTGAGTTGCTATCAAAAAACAAAAATGGCTTCTTCATGATGATTGAAGGGGGTCGTATTGACCATGCTGCGCATGCGAATGACATTGCCGGAGTCGTATACGATACCCTTGCATTTGATGCGGCAGTACAAAAAGCCCTCACGTTTTATCAACAACACCCAGAGGATACCCTGGTCGTCATTACCGGCGACCACGAGACAGGTGGTATGGGGATGGGCTTTGGCAAGAACTATTTTATGACCCTTAGCCAAATTAACCATGCCAGGCAGTCGGTTGAGGACAAGCTGCAAAACATTTATCGCGGTGATCGCGAAGCGTTTTATCGTCACATTGCCGAGCAGTTTAAACTGAATGACCTGAAGTCGGATGAAAAAATTGTGATTGAACGCGCGATGGATGCCGTGGATAACAAAGATCCACAATTAGGTGTGAACTATGGCGGTTATGATCCTGTTGCGATCGCGGTGGCTCATGTGACCTCGAAACGTGCGGGTGTTTATTGGACATCTTATGCCCATACGGCCACACAGCTACCGCTGTCTGCGATCGGCGTTCAGGCCGATGAGCTAGGTGGCTTTAAAGACAATACCGAAGTTGCACAAACGCTTGCGGATATCATGCAGGTGAAAATCGGCAAACAAGGTTAATCCTCTGTTCTATTTCCAGGCAGGCACTGCGAAGTGTCTGCTTTTTCTTTATGAGGAAACGTCATGCGCGGTATCTATCTTACTTTTATGGTGATGTTCTGTTTTGGTTTTTATTCGCTGAGTAAAAACACCGCCACAACAAACCAAATGGAAGTGTTGGCCGAGGTTATTCAGGTCGATAACAGTAAGCTGACGGTTATTGGCAGTAACCGTATCGGCGAGCAAGTACTGACGGTGGAACTTGAGGATGCCATCTCTGATGAAATCCGGTTTAAGGCGTACAACCTGCTCAGTGGCACCATGGAGTATGATGAGTTTTATCATCAGGGGGATAAGATCCTCGTGGCTGTCTTACTCAATTCGCAAGGGCAAGTCTCTCAGGTCAAAGCCTTATCACATTATCGCCTGCCATACCTTGCCATATTATTTGTTCTGTTTGCGATAGCCTTAGTGGTATATGCCAAAAAGATTGGCTTGTTGGCGCTATTCTCGTTCACGGGTTCGATGGTTATTATCTGGCAGTTACTGATCCCTGGCTTGTTAGCGGGTTATCCCCCGTTATTGATCACAAGCCTCACCCTGGCAGCGTTAAGCACCTTGATTATTATTTCTGTTGCAGGTTGGACCGATAAGGGCAAAGCCGCGTTAGCAGGAACCATGGTCGGCCTGATGGTCACGTCTGTGCTTTGTATGATTTGTGGTGAACTCTTAAAGCTTGATGGCATGTCTCAACCTATGTCGCAGTCGCTGTTATTTGAGACCGGGATGCATCTGAATATGCTGGATATTCTATACGCCGCTGTATTGATTGGTGCCAGTGGGGCGGCGATGGATGTAGCGATGGAGATGGCAGCAACGATTGAAGAACTTAAACTGACGAATCCGGGCATGACACGCAACGCATTGATGCGTTCAGGGTTTCGAGTTGGCAATGCCGTGATCGGCACCATGACCACCACCTTGCTTTTGGCGTATTCTGGCGGCTGCCTGACACTGTTAATGCTCTTTATCAGCCGAGACACCAGTTTGCTTCAAATCCTGAATATGAAGCTGGTCGCCAGTGAAATTGCCCGTACATTGATAGGAAGCTTTTCTTTGGTGATTGTTGCGCCCCTTACCGCGTGGATTTCGAGCCATATGCTGATGAAAACGCAGAGCATGCCCAGGCTGGCAGCCTGTCGGACTTAACATCCCGTCTGCCCGACGATCCTGGCTGATCCCCAACAATAGCTGGAAATTCTGGCGTTCAGCTTTTTTCAGTTTCAGGGAAGATCAACATCGAATCTCTCAGATTTTATTAACAAGAATGGTTTGCTGCTGACAGTTTCCGGGGATTACCCAGGCCACCTTTCATGTTCATAAAGGGCGACACGAAATACAATAACAAAAACCCCGCATAAAGCGAGGACCGTAGAGAACGAACAGCGTCGTTGGGTTTTCCTGTGCGTCCTGCCTGGTTTTTCGAGGCTTCCATCGGTTCACGTCATTGTGATACCTGAACACCTCTTCCCTAACAATAAACAACCTCGCCAAAAGCAAGGCTGTAAGTGCTGATCCATCAGCTGTAAGCCGTTTTTATTATTATTTGGGTGGTATTTATTCTTAAACAGAGAGTGAGTATTTGGTGTTCTTATTACCAGGCCCCGAAACAATCGTTATCGACTTCGGCAATCACTCAATGCACAGGCATAGATTACGTATTTTCCGAAACAAAAGAATTGATCTGCGTCAATAAAACCGAGTTGGCAATAACCGAGTTGGCAATAAAAAGGAAGCCAATGTTATCTGAATCAAAAATGGCAGAAGCCATAAGAAGCCATAGATGTCGGACCATCACCAGCGGGATGTTGATGTTTTTCCGGATTCGCCAGGAACAAGGCTCTCAGGAGTCTGACAGCCAGAATTATCTCTGCTAGCATCATTGACGCTTCTTTTGCCGATGGCCATCCACCATTAGTCAGGAGTTCTGATGAATATTGCCATTTCGCCAGTCCCTGCCGCTATTCCTTTTATTGAAAATGATGCCTGCCCGGTGTGCCTGCATGCATTTGCTGATCAAAAAAAAACCACCGTTGCCACTTGTCAGCATCGTTATCATGAAGAGTGCATCACTCCCTGGCTGAACAACCCTAAAGGGATTGACCAGCGCAGTGTCGATGTTGTGCAGCAATCATCACCCCGGCAGGGCAGTACAGCTGAACCGCTGTCTGACCAGGCCACCGATGAACCCCTGCCCCTGCAATGCTGTCGTTCCGGAAATAATGAGGCGTTGTCTGGCTGGCTTGAGCGGGAACCGGTGCTGGCCCGGCAGAGCTTCTACTCAGCGTGGTACGGTGGCCATGTCACGCTGTTGCATATCGCAGCCCAGACAGGCAATGAGGCGTGTGTACAGATGCTGATTGACCATCACTCTGATGTCAATGCCGTCTCATCTTCAGGCGTGACGCCCCTGCATTTTGCTGCCGAATTTGGCCACGAGCAGTGTGTCAAAACATTGATCAGCAATGGTGCCAACATGAATATCCGGGACAGTATGGGCCGGTCGCCCCTGCACAGCGCTGCAGAGCAGGGTCAGGTGAAGTGCGTGGAGCGTTTTCTTGAATTCAGGGCGATTGGCAATGAAATTGACCTGTTTGAAACCACCCCCCTGCATCTCGCCGCTATGATGGGACACGATGGGTGTGTGGCAGCACTGCTCTTCACCGGGCCCAGAGAGAAGCATGGCGTGAGGAGTTGGGTGAAGCATGAAGAGAATATAGATGCCACCTGTGATCACCACCATACGGCACTGCACCTTGCCGTTCTGAATGGTCACGGCAAGTGTGCAGAAATGCTGCTGGATCACGGTGCCGATGTGAATGCCCTTCTGGACAAGGGCAAGACGCTCTTGCATGTGCTCACCCGAAGTGGCCCCATGGATTTCCTGCAAGCGCTGCTTGGCAGAGGATTAGCTGTCGATGCTAAAGACGACAATGGCTGGACAGCCCTGCACATTGCCGCCTTTGCTGGCCGTGTGAACTTTCTGGAACTGTTGCTCAATCACAATGCCAGCCTGCTGGATGCCACGGACAACGACGGCTCTACGCCCCTGCATATGGCAGCCCTGGCTGGCAACGCCCGGTGCGTCGAATGGCTGCTGAACCGGCAGGCAAACGTCAATTGCAGAAACAACAGAAACGTGTCGCCACTGAGCAACGCTGTCTATCAGGGACACCTGGAGTGTGTACAACTTTTACTCGCTCATGGTGCCGGATTTATTGAAGCCACCACAGAATCTGGCTGGTCGCCCTTGCACAGTGCCGTAGATAATGGACATATTGAGTGTGTGGAACTTTTGCTTGGTGCCGGGCATGAGGTCAATGCGGCCACCAATGATGGTTTAACCGCTCTGCACAGAGCCGTCATAACTCCCCAGCGAAACTCCGTGGACATCCTGCTCAAGTATGGTGCCAACACCCAGGCCCTCACAGAGGGCAACAACACCCCTCTCCATAATACGATTTTGTTCGACAGCGTGGAGTATCTGCAGGCCTTGATCAGGCAAGGGGCTGATATCAATGCCAGGACCGTTTATGGCCTGACGCCACTGCATATTGCTGCCCGGGAAGGGAGTGTAAAGTGTCTGAAAGCCTTGCTTGAACACCAGGCACTGATCGTCAGCTCCCAACGAGGCGGGGGATGGACACCCCTGCATTTTGCCAGCAAAAAGGATCACAGTGAATGTCTTCGGTTGCTGATGATGGATAAAAGGGTAAACATCAATGCCGTGGATGATAGAGGCCTTACCTCCCTGCACATCACCGCCCAGTTTGGCAGCGTTCAATGTATGGCTGTGCTGTTGAATGATAAAGACCGTGTGCATGTTGATGTCAGGAGTAACAGGGAATGGACTTCTCTGCATATAGCCACACAAGCAGGCCACTTGGAGTGTGTTCAACTCCTTCTGGCTTATAAAGCGGATATTAATATCAAGAATGCACGGGGCCTGACTCCCCTGCACCTGGCTGCCATGAACGGTCAAATACGGTGTATGCAAGTCCTGATCGATAACAATGCCAATATCAGTGCCACAGATAACAATGGACTTTCGTCCGATTTCTACGCTGCCCGCCATGGCCATCCAGACTGCCTGGAACTGTTGATTGATAAGCGGGCAAAGTCCGGTATTTCCGTCAATGAGTTAAAGGGAGGGATATCTCTCCTGCATCTCGCGGCCCAGTGTAGCCGAAGCGACTGTGCTCAAGTCCTGATTAACAAAGGGGCGGATGTTAATAAAACTTCAGCTGAAAGCTTGACTCCCCTGCACATGGCCGTGAAGCTGGACATGGTAAAGACTGCACAATTCCTGATCCGTAAAGGGGCAAATATCCATGCTACCAGCAGCATAGGCCAGACGGTGCTGCATCATGCTGTCAAGTCAAATGCCATTTGGTCTGTGCCAGCTCTGATCGACAGTGGCGCTGATATCCATGCCAGGGATTGCCATGGCCAGACACCTCTGGACCTGGCCAGGAAGAAGAAACGTGGGAAGCTGGTATTGATGCTTGAGAAGGCAGAAGCAAACCCGGAGCAAAACTCCCTGACAGTGCAGGAAATTTGGCCATGGGTAGAACAGCAAAAACAGCTATTACATCACAAACCTTGAAACCCTCTCTGAACAGCCAGCGAGGCTCCTTGCTCCCCAGTGAAAAGACTTGTTGATTCATGTCAAACAACGATAATTTTCAACAGAAAAATCATTGCTGTACTTTATAGACCCAAATAATCTTCCTGCTATCTCCTGAAAGCAAAACCATCATTCTTTAATTGATGGCCATTTAATCAGAATAATATTTACTGCTGTTCTTATGACCTGAGGGGGAAGTTATGTCAGACACGCTACTGGTAATGAAAAAGATCACCAAGCGATTTCCGGGGGTGCTGGCCCTGGACGGGGTTAACTTTGAGATACGAAAAGGGGAAGTCCACGCCCTGCTCGGAGAAAACGGCGCCGGTAAATCAACACTGATGAAGATTCTTTCCGGTGTTTACCAGAAAGACGAAGGAGAGATCATCCTTGCCGGTAACCCGATTATTCTCAATGGCCCGTTGGCTGCACAACATCTTGGCATCAGCATTATCCATCAAGAGTTTAACCTCTGCTCTGACCTCACGGTTGCGCAGAATATTTTCATCGGCCGTGAACACCGCAATGGCTGGCTATTAGACGACAATAAACAAAATCAGGCCGCAGCAGAAATCCTCAAAAGCCTAAACCTTGATATTTCACCAGACACCCAGGTCAGCTCTTTAACTGTTGCCCAGCAACAAATGGTCGAGATTGCCAAAGCCCTTTCCTGCCAGTCCAGGATTCTGATCATGGATGAACCCACCGCGGCACTTACCGAAAGTGAAATAGAAAGCCTTTTCAAAGTCACCCGTATGCTGAAAGCACAGGGTGTGGGGATTGTTTACATCTCCCATCGCCTGGAAGAGCTGGCGATTATCGCTGACCGGGCAACCGTCATGCGTGATGGCACCTACGTTGGCACGGTGAATTATCAAGATACGACGCTGGACGAATTGATCAGCATGATGGTGGGGCGGGACCTGGACAACATTTTCCCTGTCCATCACTCGGCTGTTACTGAAGAAGTTGTCCTTTCGGTAAAAAACCTCTGCCGAAAAGGGGTTTTGAACAATGTCAGTTTTGATCTGCACCGAGGAGAAATCCTGGGCTTTTCCGGCCTGATGGGGGCCGGTCGAACGGAAGTTGCCAGAGCTATTTTTGGTGCAGACCCGATTGATAGCGGCTCCATCACCCTTAATGGCAAGCAGCTGGCAGGCCATGCCATTGGGGATGCCATAGAGAGTGGCATTGGTTATCTCACGGAAGATAGAAAACAGGAAGGCCTGGCCCTTGGGCTTTCGGTAGAGACCAACACCCTGTTAAGCAATTACCCACGATTTGCCAATTCACTTGGCGTCATTGATGAAGCAACAGGCTCAACTATTGCCGGGCAACTGAGCAAAAGACTGCGAATCAAGACACCTGACCTGCAACAGCTGGCCGGCAACCTCAGTGGCGGTAACCAACAGAAAATCATTATTGCCAAATGGTTGTGTAAAGATACCGACATCCTGATATTTGATGAGCCCACCCGCGGTATCGATGTTGGCGCCAAATATGAAATCTACGAGTTGATGTACGAACTGGTAAGGCAGGGCAAGTCGATCATCATGATCTCTTCAGAGTTACCGGAAATTCTCGGCCTGTCCGACCGGATTCTGGTCATGCGCCATGGCTGTATTACCGGTGAACTGCAACGAAAAGATGCCAATCAACAAAACATAATGAAATATGCTGCATTGGAAGGTTAATGAATATGTTTGCACAAGCAGAAAAACAGCAACCTGAAAAAACAGGTTTGGCCATGAACAGGGAAGTGGTGATGAAACTGGCTCCTTTGTTGAGCCTGGTATTACTCTGCATGTTCTTCAGTGTCGGCAGTCCTTATTTTTTCTCTGTCGATAACTTGATGACCATTGCCCTGCAAACCGCTGTCATTGGCATCATGGCCATTGGTGTGACCTACGTGATCATCACTGGCGGTATTGACCTGTCACTGGGTTCAGTCATGGCATTTTCCGGTGTCTGTGCGGGGCTTGCGGCCACTGTCGGTATGCCTCTGGTGGTGTGCATTATGATCGGTATTGCCGCAGCGACCGCCTGTGGCGTGGTCAGCGGTGCCCTGGTTACCAAAGCCAATATCCCGCCGTTTATCGCGACCCTGGGCCTGATGATGTCCGTTCGTGGACTCAATATGGTGTTTACCGATGGCCGTGCCATTTACTTCCTTGATTATCCGGTATTCAGCACCCTGGCAAATGGCAAACTGTTTGGCATTATCCCTTTCCCTGTTCTTTATCTTTTTGCCATAGGGCTGCTTGCCGCGTTCATCCTGAGGCGCACCATTTTTGGCCGCTACATTTACGCCGTTGGCAGCAATGAAGAAGCCGCCAGGTTGTCCGGAATCAACGTTCAGCAAGTGAAGTTAATGGTATATACCTTCTGCGGTTTGCTGACCGGTATTGCCGGTATGATCCTGGCGGCACGGCTCAACTCCGGGCAACCCTCTGCAGGTGTCAGTTATGAGCTTGAGGCTATCGCGGCTGTGGTCATCGGGGGAACCAGCCTTGCCGGTGGCGTTGGCACCATCGGCGGCACCATCATCGGTGCGTTCATTATGAGTGTCCTGAAAAATGGCTTGAATTTAATGGGCGTATCGCAATTCTGGCAGATGGTTGCCACTGGCGCTGTGGTGGTAGCCGCCGTCTATCTGGACAACCTTCGCAAACGTTCAAAATAAGTTTTACACCGACGTTTAAAGCTGAACCCGGTAGCCACTGAATTTACATAACAAGATGATAACGATCACACCTGATTGTTAAAAAGGGGAAACACAATGAAACTTCGAGCGTTAACTGCATCTCTATTTATGACCGCCGGTTTGATGGTTTCATCCGGAAGCGCCATGGCCAATAAGGAGATCTATCTTCCGGTTGTCAGCAAAGGCTTTATGCACGAGTTCTGGCAAACGGTAAAAATGGGTTCCGATGCGGCTGCCGAAGAACTTAACGTCAAAACCAGCTTCGTTGGCCCATCGGATGAGACCCAGATCGACCAGCAGATTCAGTTGATTGAAAACACGCTGGCGAAAAAGCCAAACGGGTTGCTGCTGGCGGCCCTCGACGGCAATGCCCTGATCCCATCAGTCAATCGCATGCACGCTAAAAACGTCAGCATTGTAACGTTTGATTCGGGGGTTAATTCTGATATTCCGTCCGCTTTTGTGGCAACCAATAACAAAAAAGCAGGTGCTATGGCAGCAGCGGAAGTCGGTCGGCTGCTTAACGGGAAGGGTAAGGTTGGCATTGTCGCCCACGTTGCCGGAACCACCTCGGCGATTGACCGGGTAGACGGCTTTGTAGAGCACATGAAGGCAAACTACCCGAACATCGTTCTGCTCGATCCCCTGTACTCTGATGGCGACCCCCAGAAAGCCATGAACCAGACCATGGACATCACCCGTGCCAACCCTGACCTGGCAGCGGTTTACGGCACTAACGAAGGTTCTTCCATGGGGGTTGCAACGGCCATTCAAAGCATGGGAAAAAAAGACAAAATCAAGGTAGTTGGTTTTGACTCCAGTGAAGCCATCGTTAACTTTGTAGAAACCGGTGTCATGCAGGCCGCCGTTGTTCAGGATGCCTACAGCATTGGTTATATCGGCCTGAAGACTCTTCACCAGGTAATGAACGGTGAAAAAGTGGAGAAGCTGATTGATGTGCCAGCTGTCCTGGTAACGGGCGATAACCTCCGTGACGCCAGAATTCAGAAAGTCATCAATCCGCTTGGCTGATTCTATTCACGACAATCGTCTTGTTTCCTGGAATTTACCGGGCGGGATCCTGAAAGATCCTGCCCTTTTTCAATACCGAACTGCAACTCATAACAGGAAATGGATGAAACATAGACCTTTCCCTGATGCTCAATAAACCTATCAATGACCGGGCGATTGTGTTTTAAAACCGCAATACAAATATCGGTATCAACCATGTATTCCACCATTAAAAGTCCTCCCGATCCTGGCAGGCTGGTTGCTCCCGCTCTGGAAAATCATCAATGGGTTCCATCGCCAGGAACGTTTCCCAGTAGTCTTCGATCGGCGTCAGGATGATGGCTTTTCCTTCTTTACGACCTCGAACGTTATTTTGCCCTGCAGTTTCACGAATACCATAAAGATGGCTACAGGATTCTCTACCGGGTTGATGACTCGAAAGCCGTCATTGTGACTTTTATCTTTATGAGCCAGTTTCAAAAGACCCGCCGGTTATTGGAACAGTTTGTTTTTCGGCGGTGATCAATTATTAACAACAGTTAATCCAGCAATGACTTTATCTCGCTGGAGCAGTTGGCAGGCCCATTTTCTCGCCATATCTGTGAGCATCTGAAAGAGGCACCAAAACAGACGACAGCGAAATCCAGTAGATTCTTGACTACATGCACAGACTTTAATCTTGGGAAAGTTGACCAGGATTATCTCTGCGCCCAAAAAGTCAGGCTCGGTTTTCAAAATGTGATTGATGCTTTTCACAATGTTAATCGTCGTGAAGTCGGGGAACGCTTTTTATAGATGAAAGAAATACGGCCAACAAAGGTATCCGAATGAGTATTTTATCAACAGTCATCTGCCCATCAGAGAGACTTTGATGCAACTCCTGTAATATGGCTTCATCCATATACGTAAAATGACGTCCATTCCGTAATACCTCACCTTACCCATATTTAAAGGAGCAATAAAAATAGCCACCCGGCACCAGGAATCCTGCCAAGTGGTTAATGGTTGTAGCCAGTTCTACATAAGGAACGTGAAGCAGGGAAGCACAAGCCCAGACTCTATCAAACTGTCGTTTTGTCTGAAACTCATCAAACCGGCAAGTCTGGACTGTCAGCCCCGTTAGTTGAGCAGCCATCGCGGCCAGAGTGACACTGGCATCAAACGCAGTGACCTTATAGCCTTGGCTGACAAAAGCTTTGGCATCCCGGCCTGAACCACAACCCGCATCAAGAATATGTCCTCCATCGGGAATCATTGGCAGGAAATACTTGTAATCCCGGAGCTTTGAGCGAAAGCGTGGCCTGCGTTGATTACAGTGTCGCAAGGCCCGGAGGCAAACTGATGGCTTATCGTTGGAGTGGCGAGCAGAAGCTGGATCAGAATAATTTTATCTGGGTAGACAGAACTCTGTAGGAATGGACTGAATGCAAAAAGAGAGTAGGATGCTTTGCTTTTCCACCCACAGGAAACGCAACCAAGAACCCAACAGAGCAGGAGTATGTTCTTGACCTTATAGAACGCCTGAAGCTGGACCCAAAACACCCGTTATACAAAGAGCTGCGAGCCTACCAACTTGCCCGCACTGCCTGGCTGGCGCAAGGGAATCGGCAGAATGGTTTAATTACCCGACCCTGATCAATCATCAGGGCATCTCATAACAAACAACAATTAACAAACAACAATGCCCTGCCTAATAAACTTCCTTCCTGTTTAAGCTCATGGGGCGACAAGAAATACAATAACTTTAATCGTCCACCAATTCCGTGGATAACCCGGTGAACAACCCGTGGGATAGTCAGAAAAACAGGGAGAAATGCGGGCTAAATACAGAACGGTTGTTTTTTGACCAACAGTGAATAACTGAGCAAAACAAAGAACCTGCATAACCCGCATAAAGTGAGGACCGTAGAGAACGAGCAGTGTCGTTGGGGTTTCCAGTGCGTCCTGCCTGGTTTTTTAGGCTTCCATCGCTGGATTTCTGCGATGCCTTCGTGACTGAAACCCGGCTGCGTCAACTTGAGCCGGTTCCCGGAATGAAGATCACCTTTGTCTTTGATTATGGTGATAACTGGGAATTTGACATCGTGGTCATGCACGGCAGTGAAGAGAGTACGTGTGATACCCAGGTGATCGAACGTAAAGGTGAAGCGCCGGAGCAATATCCGGAATATGAGGATTTTTATTGATTAATATTTAACCAGTTATTCCTACCCCGCCTGTCTTAAAGGCTGCCTTTATCCCCTAACGGTTTATCCACAATCTTTTCCACACAAATTCCGGATAACTGTAACAGGGGATAATAATTATACAGGCAGGTACTGCAACGGGTTATAACGAACTACCGACAGTATAAACACAACCTGCCAACAAGTTACCCACAGACTTATTCTGGAAATAGCTGACTGCTGAACAGAAAAGAATCCCCGTAAAGCCACCGATGGGTAGAACAGCAAAAACAGCTATTGCAATCCGGCCAGCTTGACCGGCTGGATATAAAAACCTGCTAGAGGAGCTGGGTGAAGTGGGCAAACAAAACCAGCACGCTCTGGAATCGCACTTAATCAACCGGATCCTGCACCTGCTCAAGCATCAGTACCAGACTCAAGTGATTAGCCCCCAACGGTATGAACCACAAGAGTTCCGAAGCTGGTATGAAACCATTGATACTGCCCGGCGTGAAACCAGGCGATTAGTGAAGAAAAACCCTTCTCTGAAAAGCCGTATGGCAGAGGTAATCACGGACAGCTACCCTGATGCCAAAGCTGGTGCCATCAACCAGATGAATAAATACCTGCCGAAAGACCAGCAGCTTACCGACCAGAGCTTCCCGGCTGAATGCCCACGGTCCTATGATCAGTTAATAGACGATGACTGGCTGCCTTAAAGCCTGAGTAGGGCAAGGCTTTCACTGCAAGTTAATACTCAAAATGAATCACGCCCGCTCGGGCAAGACAATCCGAGCTGATCAACCGTGCGGTAGATGAAGGACAGATTAATGAGAAATGGCACTTCCACCACCTGAAAGCCAAAGGCGTGTCTGACCACGAAGGATTAGTATCCGGTCACAAAACACTGGAAGCGAAGAAAAACCATATCCGGAAAACTCAGGAAGTACAGGGTACGAGAGAATAACAAAAAAAATGAAGAGAGATGAGAGGAAATATCACCGGGCAGTTGTCCGGTTCTTTCTGCCGCAGATTACACGACATATCTTTGAGTATTGGTGCCCAGGAGAAGACTCGAACTTCCACGACCATACAGTCACTAGCACCTGAAGCTAGCGCGTCTACCAATTCCGCCACCTGGGCACAGCTGAAAGCAGTGTTGATTGTAATGACAAGACAGAAATCGATTGATTTGGTGCCCAGGAGAAGACTCGAACTTCCACGTCCAATCGGACACTAGCACCTGAAGCTAGCGCGTCTACCAATTCCGCCACCTGGGCCTTGCCACCGCCGTTCAACATCTCAGCGATGCGGCGCATATTAGAGATCACTGGGTGGACTGTCAACCACTTAAATTAAGATTAACAAAAGAATAATGTGGGTTTTTTCGACTGGTACGTTTCATCATGAAACCCAGTACCCATAACAACAATTTGAATTTCACTACTTCAGTCCCAAACTCTTTATAAAAAGAAAACACTTCCCCATGGAGCAACTTGAAAAAGCTGGCAATGGAAAAATGCTTTCTGAGGGGGGTAAGTAGCTAACCATATTTATGAAGATGGTAAAACCGGTATCCGGTTTACCATTGACGTGCTGGCCCTGGCCAACGCCATCAATGGCAACTGGCCAGACGGAGATCGATCAGTTCACGGCTTCTTTCAGGGCTTTGCCTGGTTTGAAAGCCACCGTCTTACTGGCCTTGATCTGGATGGTTTCACCGGTTTGGGGATTTTTACCGGTACGGGCTGCACGGCTGCGCTGTTCAAAGGTACCAAAGCCAACAAGGTTGACAGAGTCTGCTGATTTCATGGCACTGGTGATGGCTTCAAGAATGGCATTAAGCGCCAGGGAAGCCTTGTCCTTGCTGATATCCGCTTCGTCAGCGATAACATTGACCAGATCGGGTTTACGCATAGGGAATACACTCCGTTTTGTTTTTCTTGTTTCTTCCCTTGGATCAAGGGTTTTTAGCTTCCTGAGCAAGGACGGCAGCAGCTCTTGACTACAGGTGTGTGGCTCACAGACAAAAACAGACTAAAACACCACCGCTCTCAGGGCAAGAGTCTGGACCAACTTTGTAAGATTTTTGTCAGAAATTCGGGTTTTTCTATCAATCAACTGACTTCCATCATCTCAAAGTCAGTTTTGCTGGCTCCACAATCCGGGCAGAGCCAATCCTCCGGAACATCCTCCCAGGCAGTTCCAGCGGGTATACCATCTTCAGGCCACCCGACAGACTCATCATAGACAAAACCACAGATAATACACTGCCACTTTTTCATCATTTTCTCCGGTTCATACATTCCAACAACTGTTTATTTCTGGAACTTATTTCTGGAACTTATTTCTGGAACTCTTCAAGGCAAAAATGCCGATTGCACTTTTACCATTTTTGAATGGCCTCATTAAAGCACAGGATGGCGCTCCATTAACGTTTCAGAGGGTACAAAGCTGAACGATAGTGATATTCTTTCCATGAACTGGTATGTGGAGGATGTTGAAGGCTCCTTGCCTGACTGATCCCCACTTGATTGACAGATCCTGGAGTCATCGGCTCCAGGCAGGATGTACTGCCGATGCCCTTTGCTGACATGAACTGGCAACCTGCTCAAGATGCCAAAGCGATACCCAGCGCACTGCGTGAGATGATACTGGATCAACACTCGCTGACCCGACGGCTGAAGCAGGCACACAACAACGATTTTTTTGTCCGGGTCATCGCCCATGATTGGCAGGAACCGCATGCCTCAGAGAAAGCCTTTCTTCATTGTGACGATCAGCGTGCCAGCGTAAGAGAAGTCCTGCTGTTTGGCTCAGGTCAACCGGTGGTTTTTGCCCGCAGTGTGTTACCGGAGTCCAGTCTGTCCGGTGAGAATAAAGCACTTCTGGAACTGGGAGACAAGCCATTAGGTGAATACATTTTCAGTCAGCCCGGCCTGCGCCGTGGACCGATTGAAGTTGCCGATATAAAAGCCAGTGAATTTAACGCATACCTTGAAGTGGAATTTACAACAGAAATCGCCTGGGCCAGACGATCCCTGTTCTATCTGCGGGAGAAACCGATTGCCGTTTGTGAGTTTTTTTTGCCGGAACCTGAGTGTGCTGAGGGACTGTCTGAGATCAGAGAATAGCGGCTATCTGAGCAACCCCGTCTCGGTGACCCCGTCTCGGCGACCCCGTCCATGGCAAGAGTCGCAAGATTTAAGAATAAAAGTACTGTTCAAGCGAATAGTGGTTTTTCATATTTGCCGAATAAAAGCAAGTTTTTATCCTCATTTTTTTGTCACCCTCACTTCCGTTGTTTTAATTCGGAGATTAACATAGCGTAAAGATCTGATTTAATAAAAAATTCAGACATACTTTCGACGTAGTCAGGATTTAAATAAACATTATAT
>NZ_JAHHPP010000134.1 GCF_024606265.1 Endozoicomonas sp. SESOKO1 | reverse complement strand
AGGACACCGCCCTTTCACGGCGGTAACAGGGGTTCGAGTCCCCTAGGGGACGCCAAATTTCTACTCACAGCTCTCTCTCACTACTCATAGTCATTAATCAGACTTCATCACTCTGAATTGTGGTCTGGCGATCCGTAAGCTTCCTGATCAAACTTTCGGCTCTCTTAAGAATCCTCCTGTTCGTCAACGTATTCAAGCTTATCTTCCGCTGCCTGATTATCACATTCAGAGTTCAATGTTGAAGATTGCTCTTCATAATCTTCCAATAACTCGATATGGACTTTTCCAGGTATGAATAAGCTTTTTGGGCGAGTCCTGGCCTGTTTGGCTATCTTATCTGAATTAACAATGGTGCACTGGCGAAGCATGAAAAGGTCGTCCCTATGACTACCCGGCGTCATGAGCTTTTTGACATCAGAGGTCTGGCTATTGGTCATGCTTCAGATCCTGAGGGATTGACCGGAGTGACGGTATTGCGCTTTGATCAGGGCGCGACAGCCGGTGTGGATGTGCGTGGTGCTGCTCCCGGAACCAGGGAGACGGAACTGCTACGACCTGAAAACCTGGTTAATTCGGTGCATGCCATTGTGCTTTGTGGTGGCAGTGCGCCGGGTCTGGCAAGTATGAATGGGGTCAGTCGTTACCTGGAGGAGCAGGGCATAGGTTTGCCGACAGGCTTTATCAGGATCCCGATTGTTACCGGTGCAGTGCTGTTTGATCAGTCTGTCGGTGATGCCTCTGTCCGGCCCGGTGAGCAGATGGGGTATGAAGCCACGAGGTTGGCCGGGCGCCAGGACGTAGCAGAAGGCAATGTTGGTGCCGGTACAGGAGCGTCAATCGGTAAAATTGCCGGGTTTGACCGGGCAACCAAAAGTGGCATTGGTTGCGATGTTATTAAGTTGGGAAAAGGGTTGGTCGTTGCTGCCGTTGTTGCCGTCAATGCCTGGGGCGATGTTGTTGCTGGTGAAAAGCTCCTGGCCGGCACAAGGAGTGAAGATGGACAGCGATTTGTTTCCGGTATGGATATCTTAAGGGATGACCGGGCCGTTGAGGCGCTACCGGGCACAAATACCACCATTGGTGTGGTGGTGACTAACGCAAAATTAACCAAAGCCCAGGCTTTAAAGGTTGCGCAAATGGGGCATGATGGTTTGTCACGGGCCATTCGACCTGCCCATTCCATGTACGACGGTGATACCATTTTCAGCGCAGCAACCGGTGAAGTGGAAGCCGATGTGAATGTATTGGGTATTATGGGGGCGGAGGTTGTGGAACAGGCAATATATCGTGCCATTTACACAGCAACGGCAGCGGGTGGATTACCGGCCATTCACGATATAACGGGATAAGTACGAAATAATCCCTTTGACCTCCGGTTTCTGGCGATGAGCCTGCGTCTATGCCCACAATACCCTGGACGGTAGACAGCTTCTTTTCATCATTATATAACTGCAACTTTATTATCCTATTTATTACAATACGACCAGAAAAATCAGGGGTAAGCATGAAGCTTTCTGCCTTTGGCGAAAAATTCACCAGCCATTCCGGCATCCTTTCATTAATGGATGATCTGGGCAATGCCCTCGCCGATGGTAAAGATATGATTATGATGGGCGGTGGCAATCCGGCCCATATCCCCGAAGTTGAAGCTGTATTCAGGCAGCGACTGCGCAAAATTACCGAAAGTCAGGCGGAATTTACCCGGCTGGTGGGTACCTATGATCCTCCCCAGGGCGAAAAAGAGTTTGTCCGTGAGATGGCGGCTTTTCTTAACCGCCAGTTTGGCTGGCAGCTGACGGAGAGAAATATCGCCCTGTCTAACGGTAGTCAGGCCGCTTTTTTTATGCTGTTCAATATGTTTGCCGGAAATTACGGGGACGGCGGGCATAAGCGCATTCAGTTACCGCTGGCACCTGAATATATCGGATACGCTGATGCAGGGCTGACTGATCATTTTTTTGCGGCCAACAAACCTGAAATTCAACATCTGGATCCGCATACGTTCAAATACCGGGTCAATTTTCAGGAGCTGGTGATTGATGACAGTATTGGTGCAATTTGTGTGTCACGCCCTACCAATCCAACCGGTAATGTACTGACTGATAGGGAAATTGAGCGGCTTGATAGCCTGGCACTGCAGCATGATATTCCCATGATCATTGATGGTGCCTACGGCACGCCGTTTCCAAAGCTGATCTTTACCGAAGCGACCCCCCGTTGGAACGAACACACCATTCTTTGCCTGAGCCTGTCCAAACTGGGTCTTCCAGCGGTCAGAACCGGTATTGTTATTGCCAATGAGCAGGTTATCAGGGCACTGTCTGGTATTAATGCCATAATGAATCTTGCTCCAAACAGCACCGGCAGCCTGCTGGCGCTGGATATGATCCGGGATGACAGCATTAACCCGCTTTGTGAAAATGTCATTCGTCCTTACTATCAGGAGAAGGCTCAGTTTGCCATGAACTGTCTCAGGGAGAAGCTGGGTGATATTCCCTGGCATGTCCATAAGCCCGAAGGGGCAATGTTTCTCTGGTTATGGTTTGAAGGCTTGCCTGTCTCCAGCCTGGAACTGTATGAACGACTGAAGGCAAGAAATGTGCTGGTGGTTTCCGGACATTACTTCTTCCCGGGCATAGACGACGACTGGCCCCATAAGCATGAATGCCTCAGGCTGACTTATACCCGTGATCATCAGGACGTTGAAAAAGGGCTGGCTATTCTGGCGGAAGAAGTTCATAAACTTTACAGGTAAAACCGTGCAGCTGAATTGTGATATGGGGGAGAGTTTTGGCCCCTGGCAAATGGGCAATGACCAGGCGGTGATGCCATGGATTGATATGGCCAATATTGCCTGCGGCTTTCACGCTTCTGACCCCGATACCATGAGTAACACCGTGAAACAGGCGGTAAACTGCGGTGTTACTATTGGGGCTCACCCCGGATTCAACGACAAGACCGGGTTTGGCCGTCGGCCGATTCCCCACAGTCCGGAAAGTATCACATGGCTTGTGGCCTACCAGGTCGGTGCGCTGGATGCTATCTGTCAGCAGCATGGCACCCGGGTAAAGTACATTAAACCCCATGGCGCCCTTTATCATGGGATGATGAATAACCCGGAGGTGTTTGAAGCCATTGTGATTTCGGCTGCAAACCTGGATTTTAGGCCATCGCTTATGATTCAGGCCCTGAACAGCGATGAGCCGCAAAAAGCGCTGCAAAAAAAGACAGCTGACAGGTATTCGGTGCCACTGATTTATGAAGCCTATGCAGACAGGGCCTATGATGATCATGGCTTGCTGGTATCAAGATCCTTGCCAGGGGCTGTTCACCGGGATTCGTCCGCGATTCTTCAGCAGGTGAGGAGCCTGCTCTCTGGGGAAGTGAGCACCATCAGCGGAAAGCGGCTGAAGCTGAAAGCCGACAGTCTGTGTGTTCATGGGGATAATCCTGATGCCATAGCATTGATCCAGCAGATTCGTCAGATTGTAACGTCGACAGACGCTACGCCATGATGGATATCCAGCCTGTCTCAGAAACGGCGCTGATCATACGGCTGGGTGATCATATTGATACTGACCTGGCGGTAAAAATAGGCGATGTGGCTGACCATATCAGACATGGCTTTTCGTCAGAGCTTATTGAAGTCATCCCTTCTTATACGACCATCTATATCCAGTATCACCCGCTGAAAACAGATTTTATTAGGTTAAAAGGCAGGCTGCAGGGGCTGGTTGATGCTTTTTTCCGGTCTGAAGATAAAGATGATCGAGCCCGGAAGGTCAGTAAGAAAATCACCCTGCCCGTTTATTACAGCCTGGAGACGGGGCCGGATCTGCCGGAGGTTGCTCAACGTCATAACCGCACAGTGGCAGATGTTACCCGAATTCACAGTCAGTCGACTTATGTCGTTTGTGCTATCGGCTTCAGCCCCGGTTTTGCTTTCCTTGGGTCAGTTGACCCGGCCATTGCCACGCCAAGAAAGTTCGAGCCGCGCAAAATGCTGCCTGCAGGCAGTGTCGGGATTGCTGGCCAGCAAACTGCCGTCTATCCATCTGACTCCCCTGGCGGTTGGCAGATTATCGGGAATTGTCCGGTTTCCCTGATTGATTTTGACAAGACGCCCATGTCGCCTTTTTCTGTTGGCTTATCTGTGCAGTTCCAGCCCATATCACGGGATGAGTTTTTTCAGCTTGGGGGTACTTTGTGGTCGCACTGGAAGTCATAGACCCGGGGATAATGACGCAACTTCAGGATCCTGGCCGGACGGGAATGGGGTATCAGGGGCTGGCCCAGGGTGGCCCAATGGATCTGCATGCTTATTGCTGGGCAAATTATCTTCTGGGAAACCGTATGTACTGTTCCCAGCTGGAAATCACCGGGGGGCAGACAAGATTGTTGGCACGTCGAGCCGTCACGCTGGCGTTAACAGGGGCGGATCTGGCCGCCAGGGTTAATGGCCAGCCTGTTGATGGGTGGCGGACCCTTCATCTGAGTGAAGGCGATACGTTGTCATTCCAGTTCCCCCGAAAAGGTCTCAGAGCCTATCTGGCCATTCCCGGCGGCTTTGCTGCACCAGCAGTCTTTGGCAGTGTGGCGACGGTGTTAAGGGATGGTATTGGCGGGTTAAGGGCGAGAGTGGATGACAGGGGGTGCCTGATAAACCAGGGGGATTTTCTTGAGACAGCTTCCAAAGAGGTATTTAAACCGGGTATCAACCGCATGGTGCCAATGCGCTATATCCCGGAATACACCAGGCAACTTAGCCTGAATCTGATTGAGTCGTATCAGGCCCGGGCTTTTTCTGAAGCAAGCCGGAACACTCTCTATAATTCCCGCTTCACGCTTTCCTCCAACAGTGATCGCATGGGGTATCGATTGGATGGGGCTGCTGTTATCCCCCCCTTCAACGGGGTAATTTCTGAAGGCATCGCCCTGGGGGCTGTTCAGATACCTGAAAATGGTCAGCCAATTATTCTTATGCGTGACCACCAGACACTGGGTGGCTACCCCAAATTTGGCTGCGTTGCCCAGTTGGATTTGAACAGGTTGGCACAGGCAATACCGGGAACCTCAATACATTTCCAGCCGATATCTCTTGAGGCCGCAGGAAAAAAATTAAAAAGCTTCTATTCTTTCTTTAACCTGTAACCTGCATTTTTCCTACCTTTGTTCAGCTCTTGTTGAGAAAAAAATGTTGCAAGAAATTGTAGCAAGAAATTGTAGCAAAAATTGAGGCCTGACCCGATGAACGTGTTCAGTTTTCGTATTCCGATGGTATTAGGAGTATTGGCGGGCATAGCTTTGTCTTTATCTGCGGCTTTTGCTGCAGGCAACCAGCCGTCGGCAACATCTGTACATCTCGAACAGCCCGGTAAGCTGAGATCAATGGTGCCACTTGACCAGCTGATAGTGACTACTCGAAATACGTTTGGGGGCAAGGCTTCTAATGTGGTTATACACTCAGCCCGTTTGCTGGAAGAAGAGCGGCAGAAGGTGTTTGTCATCGACTTTATTGGTGCCAATAACAAGATGGAACGTGTTGTTTATGACGCCTTCAGTGGCAGGCTGATAGATCATGCGCCTATGCAGGCACCCTTGCCTATGGAAGAAATACTGTCAAAAGTGGACAGTAAGTACCCTGGAGCAAATAGAATTCGAACCTGGCTGGAGAGACAGGATGGCAGTATGGTGTACGTTATAGAGTTGGCGGACAAACAGTTTGGGGTGAAGCGGCGCCAGTTAACCATGGATGCTTATACTGGCCGGGTGATCCTGGACGCAACTTATGACATGAAACCGGATGGTAAGCAGGTATCCCTTGAGCAGATTATTAAGAATGCACGGAAAAAATACCGTGGAATGATCGTGCTGAGAACCAGAAGCAGTATGAAAGATAATATGAAAGTGAGGGAAATTATTTTTCTGGATGACAACCGTATAAGACATAAGATGATAGTGAACGCGGTTACAGGAGAGGTAATGGAAGACAGAATTTCGCCGCTGGGATGGATTTAGAGCAGAAAAGGGCTAATCTCATATAGCGCATACTCTCCCACGGGGCCATGGGAGCGCGGTGAAGAAGAAGGAGTTTTTACACCAATTTATTCGCCCACACGACTGCAAGGGTGCCGGGGCTGGAGCAACGCAGGGGCAGTTGCCGCGAAGGACCGTTTATTCTCAGATAGCCTCCTGGCCGTTTTATTGGGGAGAGTCTTTGTGGATCCAAGCCGTGCCCAGTTATCAAATAGCCCAGGTCTTGGTGTCGGCAGTCAAGCCAGTGCGCTGCAACCGCTAACGGACGAGATTATCCTGCGTCGGTTATGTCATCTGTGTGTAGAGTTTGTTGAGCGTCCTCCCTTTATGGCTTCCCGTTGTTGCGGACACGTCTACCACTATGGCTGTACGGTCGTGATGACCCGTGAGGTTACTCCGTGTTCAGTCTGCAATACAACACCCGTTGAATTTTCCAGGGATGTTGATTTTACCGAAGAGGTGAAGAGGTACGATTGGTGTTTTTTTGAACCAGTACTGGCCGATGGTGACCTTGTCCCGACCCGGACCCCCGATAGTGGAGCTGCCGGTGGGCAGGCTGGATCAATTGCCACCGTTCCGGGGCCGCTATCAGCGACCGACCATCAGCACGTTGCTGGGGCTGAGGGCGGGAGCGAAAGAGCGGATTCTCAATCAGGCAGTCTTTTACAGTACCCGTTGGCCCCACAGGATCTGATAACGCCAGGGGCTTCTCATCCTTTCCTGCCGACAGCTTCCCAAAGGGACGCTCGCCCCTCACAGGAGATCGATCTAGTCCGTATGACCATGGGATTTGAGCGGCTTTTGGCGCAAAGGATTATGCCAGGCAAGCTGCTTGCTCTGGCAAGCGGCAGTGAAGACAACCTGTTTTTGAGGGAGATCATGGCTTCAGGGGTGGTGCCGAAATGGCAGAAAATTTGCGAGAAAAAAGGCTATCTCTGCGGCAAACAGATGAATATTGACAAGCCTGATGGTGCCCATGGGTTCTTTACCGCTATGCAGCAACATCTTGACCAGCTGAAGCCGGAACACCCGTTTTTTGTTACCTTCGCCTGCTCACGCCAGAATCCGGTAACGGGTTGCCCGGAACCGGTTTCGCCAGTGGTGCGAATTTTTCGTCATTCGACTGAACCGACTGAGCCTGGCCTGATATTTCTATTTAGTTTCGGTGAGCAGTTATCGAGCCGATTCCTCGGGCGCCTCGGTTTCGGAAGTTTTGCCAGTGGTACCCAGTTGGTAAAATACCTCAAGTTCCTTATGCTGACCAATGGTGCAACCCAGGCCATCTTTGTTCGTCCGACCAAAAAGGGAGAGTCTGATGCCGAAGGTCTGGATAACATTGACGTCAAGGCGTTCGTTCAGCAGTACCCTCCGAGGGATTTCGGCGAAGGGGTGCCGGCAAAAAATGACCGGGGGATTCTTCTGGCTGCCGCCCAGAGTCTTGGTTTGCAACGTATCCGCAAAGAGGATGCGGAAAAGGTTGTCCTGCTGAGTAACATGATTGACGGCAATCTGCGGGATTCTCAACTGACCGTCAAACGTGTGATTGCTCATATGTTCGAACTTGGTTATCGCAAGAAACAAGAGAAAATTCTCTTTTTGAGAACGACTACCGGGCAGATGCCCGGTCTGCCCATGAGCGAAATTGAGTTAAGTGGACAAATGACCCGCCTGCAGCACCAGGTAGTAGATGCCTTGACAGAGATGAATACCGTACGAACCGCTAACCAGACGGACTATATTCTGATTGAGTTCAAGTCAGGGGTATCCGCTACTCCACAAAAGATTCTGGTGCTGGTCTGTGATACCGACAGATTCTACCTGGTCAATATGAAAGATCGGTCGGTTTCTACCCAGTGCTCGTCCAGCATTGATGAAATCTGTGACTACTTGCAGGTATTTATAAACGGCTACCAGATCTTTGAGGCACACATTACCTCTTTTGCGCCGACTCAAAGCCCAAAAAGTCGCGCTGAATAAGGCTGCCCTGAATGGCGCAATTACCTGAACTGTAATCAAACTTACGTATCAATGTCGTCCAGATTAATAACTTTAATATTCATCAGGACCGCATAGATACCCGGAACAATCATCACCATGGCGATGACCATCATCAGTTCATCAAAATTGGCTGAGGCAAAGGCTGAGATAATAAACAGTGAAGACAGGGCCACAATCACGATATTGGAGCGGGATGTTTTCTTCTCCATATGATCCAGCTTTAACAGTGCCATGCCGGACCAGAAGTAGGGAAATAACAACAGCAGCACAGAAATGGTCACAGAGATATTAAAAGCCTCGGCAATATCACTGCCCATCATCATCAGCACCAGCTCCACCGCCGTCATGATGACACCGTTAATCACCAGGCCCTTGCTGGCTATGCCGTATCGGTTGGTATAGGAATAGGCTTTGGGCAGAAAGCCGTTGTCGGCACTGGTTTTTGCCGCACTGACTGAGTTCAGCCCCCAGACCATAAAGCTGGCGATGCAGGCGATGGCCATCACCAGGGAAACCACCTGGCCAACGTAAGATGAGTGGAAGATCTTTTCCATGGAAAGGGCAAAAGAGGCCGGTGCGTCCTGAATCACTTTAGCACTGAACATACCTTCGATAACGGTGGTGGAAAGCACATAAAAAACCGCCACCACCAGAAAGCCGACAATGGTAGCAATGGGGACCACTTTCTGCGGGTTCTCAATCTGCTCTGCATTGGTGGCCACACTTTCTACCCCCACATAAGAAAAGATCAGCAGGGCAAACCCGGCCATAATGGCTGAGCCATCACCTTTGCCTGAGACATTCCAGTTCTGGCGAAACTGCAAAGGGCTGAATTCCATCCATCCCAGGATACTGGTCAGGACAACGGCAACCAGCAGTAATGTGACGGTGATGGACACCACCTGGGCAATGATGCCAACCCCCCTGAGCGACAGCAGGACAAAAAGCCAGATCAGGGCAATGACCGTACAGCCGAGAATGATCGGGTCGTTCAGTTCCGGAATAAACATGGCAATATAGCCAAGGCCCGCGATCAGAATGGATACATTGGAGATCAGGTTGCCGTATACATAAAAGAAGCCGCATTTGGCTCCCATGATTGGGCTAACGGTGGTGGCCAGTGCGGTAGGGCTTGGGTCGTCAAAGCGTTCCCCTGCCCGGACATAAACCAGGGTCAGGAACAGGGCCCCGAGAGTCACCAGGATAAAAGAGACCAGGGTAATGGAGCCGGTAAACGCCAGCTGTTGGGGCAAGGCAATGACACCGCTGCCGGCAAGGCTGGAAATAATCAGGAAGGTGGCACCGACCATACCCAGTTTTTTAGTCTCGTTACCTTTCGGGTTTTCAGCGGGTTGATTTGAAGACGTCTGTTGTTTATCCGGGGTGTCACTGGACATGGTGAAGACTCCTGTGCCCTGCTAATGACATGAAAGCTGACATTAAAATAATGCAGCCAGCCAGCAGGAAACCAATGCGTGATGTTTTTTTCGTGAACATGTTTTTTCGTGAACAAGGGGGGATGGAATTGACCGGGAGCGGGGACCCCCGGTAAATGGCCTGGGACAAACCGTCATGCCTGCAAACATAAGGTGTGGAAAAATTGCCTGCCATCCCGCTCAACCCGTTCGACGCCGTGTATATCGCTTTCGTAGCCAGGGAACCGGTTTTCAAAATTCTGTCGTGTCATCAGATAGTCCAGAATGGGTCTGGCTTTATCATTCATGGATTCACCGCCCATCATGATGGGGATGCCGGGAGGATAGGGAACTATCATGACCGCAGGAACCCGGCCATCCATCACTTCCAGCTCAACATACTCAACCTGTTTCCTGACCACGCAATGGTAGGCATCGGCTGGCTTCATGGCCGGGTCTGGAATGACCTGGAAGGCTGCCTGCATCTTGTCAAGCATCTGATGCTCTTTAAAATACTGGTGAATGTCACTGCAATGATCCTTCAGGCCAACCCCTGCGTACGTCTTTGGATAGTCGTTGACCAGCCGGGGCAGTGCCTGCTCAAGAGGTGCATTTCTGTCATAAAGGGCCTTGAATTTGAGCAGCGCCGAAAGCAGCGAGCTTTGTTTGGCCTTGGTGGTACCCAGAGAGTTGAGCAGCAGGAAGGAGTAGTAATCGGTTTTTTCGCAGACGATGCCGTGTTTGATCAGATAGTCAGTAACGATGGAGGCGGGAATGCCTTCATCGGTAAGATTACCGGCATCATCAAGTCCAGGTGTGATGAATGTCAGCTTGATGGGGTCCAGCATGGCATAGTTGTCTTCAATTTCTGCAAAACCATGCCAGTCATTTTTCCGGCTGAATACCCAGGGCTGCTGGTGGCTGCCCAGGTATTCCACGGGAACATTTTCAAACGCCGTATCACTGCCGTCGTAATTGACGATGCGAGGTTGCCACATTTCAAAAAACCAGCTTTTGGCGGTTTTCATTTCCCTGGCTATCCGGGTGACTTTCTGGCGCAGCCGGATAGCGTCCAGGATAATGTCGTTCAGCAGAACTTCACCGTTGTCGTCCATCATCTTGGTGGCAACGTCCAGCGAGGCAATCATGCTGTACTGTGGCGAGGTGGATGAGTGCATCATGTAGGATTCGTTGATCTCATCCGGGTTGATTTTTTCCTTGCTGCCACTGCGAATGTGCAGCATGGATGCCTGGGAAAAGGCCGTCAGCAGCTTGTGGGTTGAGTGGGAGCAGAAGATAGGGGGATGATCGCTGTTCCTGTCGTCATCGGCCATGCCGAAGTGATCTTTGTAGATTGGATGAAACCGGGCGTAGGCATACCAGGCTTCGTCAAAGTGCAGATTTTCGACGCTTTGCTGAAGCTCTTTTTTAATGTTGATGACGTTGTAGCAGATGCCGTCGTAGGTTGAGTTAGTCAGTGCGGACATTTTTACTGTGCTCTGGCTTTTTATCTCTGCCGGAATATTGGGGTGTGCGTCAATTTTGCTGCGGATGGATTCTTCCGAAAACTCGGATAAACGGCACGGGCCGATGATTCCCCGTTTGTTTCTCCTGGGTACCATGTATACCGGGTAGGCATCGGTGATGACCATGGCGTAGTTCAGGGATTTATGGCAATTGCGGTCAACAAAGGCGATGTCATCTCTCACCAGCTGGCTGCGCCAGATGATCTGGTTAACGTTGGAGGTACCATTAAGAACGTAATAGGTGTAGTCAGCGCCAAAAACCCGGGCTGAATTTTTCTCGGCATCGCCCACCACACCGGAATGATCCAGCAACGACCCGAGCTCCGGCACTGAGACTGAGAGGTCAGCGCGAAAGACGTTTTCACCATAAAAGTCATGCATGGCCCTGCCTGCAGGGCTGTGCAGAAAGCCTTCGCCACCCATATGGCCGGGGGTATGCCAGGCGTATTTATACTCCTGGGCGTATTCAACCAGAGTGCCAAAAAAGCCCGGGTAGACACTTTGGATATACTCATTCACAAAGACATCAATACGCCCGGCCAGAAATTCGATAGTATCGGCGGTTTTCCACAGGGCATCATTTATGATCTCAAGGACATGAGTAGGAATGTTGGCAGCGGCCAGCCGTTCAGTCAGTAGCAGGATAGGGATATGCCTGTTGCGGGTGCGGATCAGGTTTATCAGGACTTCCGGCTCCATACTCTCGCTGCCGGTTTCGCTGCGAATGTCCCAGTCGATAATGACAGCCCCCAGATCAGAACGGGACATGAAGATCTCAACACCGTCTTCATAGCTGAACGACGGGTGCACGGTCAGCTCCTGAACTTCTTCCAGGTTCTCAACCAGCTCTCGCAGGCGTAAACCTTCATCATTGTTGGCGTCAAACTGAGCAGAAATAATCAGGACTGGCCATGCCCGTTTGGTGATTTTCATAATCAACCTCGAATAGTGGCTTGACAGGAGCTTGTTATTACACAGAAATGTATGTCTGGGAGTGGTTGTAATTTGCGGATTGGCACTTTCCTGAAAGGAGAGAATAGTCTCTGTATGGACGTTGCGCCAACCGGAAGGGGATAAGATGGTTGTCGTTTATCGGGATAAGTTTCAGCGCATGGTAAGGTATTGGTCAGGACAGCTGTTTCCGTGGGTAAAGTGACCATAAATAAGAAGCCCGGTCAGTGCAGTTAAAGTCTGGAAACGTATTATTACGTAATGTCTTCCGTATCATCCGGCGCTAGTCTATGCGCGGGTGAAGTTCTGTCTGGGACTGGACAGCAATAACCGGTCTATGGATGATGTGACTCCCTGACTCCTGACCGCCAGCAGTAATAACATTGTTACTGGCTGGAATGACAAATGTGAGACAGAACAATAAATAACCTGGAACAGGAAGCTGTATATGACCGTCGATACTGAGAGGAGTTTGCAGAACCGTCATTTTCTCAAGCTACTGGACTTTTCTCCGCTGGAGATCAGCCACTTGCTGGAGTGCGCAGCACAGCTGAAAGCGGCAAAGCGATCCGGTACCGAGGAGCAGTTTTTAACCGGGCGAAATATTGCCCTGATTTTTGAAAAGGCCTCGACCCGAACCCGATGTGCCTTTGAGGTAGCCTGCTTTGATCAGGGTGCCAGGGTAACTTATATCGGTGGCGGCTCGCAGATGGGGGCCAAAGAGACCGTTAAGGATACAGCGCGGGTACTGGGGCGTATGTATGACGGCATCGAATTTCGTGGCCACCGGCAACAGCACCTGGAAGATTTGGCCGCTTACTCAGGTGTGCCGGTGTGGAATGGTCTGACGGATGACTGGCATCCAACCCAGGTACTGGCGGATTTTCTGACCATGCAGGAACACGGTAATGGTCGCCCGCTGAGTGAGATGAAACTCTGTTATCTCGGAGATGGGCGCAACAACGTGGCCAATTCCCTGCTGGTCGGCTCGGCAAAAATGGGTGTGGATTTCCGGATTGCCGCGCCTGCGGAATTCTTCCCCGACCCGGCACTCATCGGGCAATGTCGGGAAATTGCCCGGGAAACCGGCGCCAGGATCACCATCAGTGAGTCGGTGGATGAAGCGGTGGCTGGTTGTGATTTTCTTTACACCGACGTCTGGGTTTCCATGGGGGAGCCGATGGCAGCCTGGGATGAAAGGGTCAAGCTGATGAAGCCCTATCAGGTGAATCCGGCAGTGATGCAAAAAACAGGCAATGCCAATGTTCTTTTCCTGCACTGCCTGCCGGCCTTTCACAATGATGACACGGTGATTGGTAAAGAAGTTGCTGACAAATTTGGTATGAACGGCCTGGAAGTCACTGAGGATGTGTTCGAGTCTGACGCCTCCATTGTCTTTGATCAGGCAGAAAACCGTATGCATACCATTAAGGCGGTGATGGTGGAAACATTGGGTAAAAGTCGTCAGCTCCCGCAGAGCCGGTAATTTGTATAAACGACGGTTGCCCATCAGAATTGCAGGAAGCCATTAATCTGGCCTGCTGTTCAGGTAGAGTTCTGCGAAACTCGTGGAATTGTCTACTCTATTAGATGTTTTTATTAGATGTTTTTCATTCGTTACTCAAAATGGTTCCTCAGTGTTCCCTGGAGGAGTACTGAGGTGCTGAATTAATTAGACCAAAAGACTGTTTACAGGAGGCTTGGATAGCGCCAGCAGTACAAATCAGTGTTTGAGCCTGTCAGCTTAAAAATACGACATTTGGTTTATGTCGTGTGCAGTTGTTGTATGGAATGTTTTGTGCAATAAGGTGCATCGCAATTATTCAGCGTCACCTGTATGACTGATGATCTCCTGAGCCCATGATCCATTCTCTTTTCATTTTTCCCAGCAGTATAGAGGAGCAGTAATGCCCCAGAGCCTATTGCGATACACCAATATTCTCAGCATCGTTGGTGACCTCATTCGCGTCCACGTACCTAACCTGGCTGAGGGTAATGCCCAGGCTAACTATGGTGACCTGGCGTTGATTGAGCAGGATGGACAGACTTACTCCATGGCGCAGATCATCAAGATTGACCATGAAGAGGTGTCTCTCCAGGTTTTTGCCGGCACCAAGGGCCTGTCCACTGGTGCGTCTGTCTGCTTCCTGGGCCAGCCAATGAAGACGACATACTCCCCCAATATTCTTGGGAGAATCTTTAACGGTGCCGGCGAGCCTATTGATGGTGGCCCGGCACTGGAGCAGGATCCCAAGGTGGAGATTGATGGGCCTTCAGTAAACCCGGTTCGTCGTGTACTGGCTTCCCGCATGGTACGTACCAATGTACCGATGATTGATGTTTTCAACACGCTGGTTGAATCCCAGAAAATTCCTATCTTCTCCGTCGCCGGTGAACCCTATAACCGCTTCCTGGCCCGTATCGCCATTCAGGCAGAGGCAGACGTTGTAGTG
>NZ_JAHHPP010000133.1 GCF_024606265.1 Endozoicomonas sp. SESOKO1 | reverse complement strand
ATCCTCGCTACGGGCGCTATTCTCGGACAGGCTCCTAGCTGGGATTCTAACAGACTTCCCGAGGAAACTTGTCAGTCAAACGCTTTAAATAAAGAAAGTGTCTATCCTGTTAAGTCCAATCTGTCCGGAATAATGCCATGTCAGAGATGTTGTACGAAAAAAATCAGCAGGGTGTTGGTTTTACGTTTCACAACCCGGTTATCTATCTGGATCGCTGGCTGAACAGCTGGAAAGACGATAAGCCCCTGCTGGATATTGGCTGTGGCCACGGCGTCAACACTCACGCTGCCCTGATGCATGGAGCACAGGTAATAGCCACCGACATGGATAAACCGGACCTGTCCGAATGGCTGAAGGACTTGCCGGAGACCCAGCAGGGAGCGGTCACCTGCAGAGCAGCAAAGCTGCCAGCAAATATCCCTTTTGCCGATAATGCCTTCTCGGGCATTCTTTGCGCTGAAGTTTTTCATTTTCTTGCCAATGAAGAAGTCACGTCATCCATTAATGAACTTTACAGAATTCTCGAACCGGGGGGTACGCTTCTGCTTACCTGTTGTTCCTGTGACGTTGATGTACTGAAAACCACTGGCCTGAGTAAAGAGATACGAGACAGTGTAAGACAGTCGCCGTTAACCGTTACCGGTCAGCGTGATTATCTCAACCTTCTGGCACAGGCGGCAAAAACATTTGACTGTCCGGAAATAACCGACCCGGTGTTGGCAGCCCATGAAATGAATATCCCCGGAAGAGACTTCTGTTTTTTTTCTTGCCAACAACTGGGGGTATTAATGGAAAATGCCGGGTTTATTATCGAACGGTGCGAACAGGGTGAGGCTCCCCATTACCCGGTATGGAGTCATGGTGATCAGGATCAAATACGGATTATTGCCAGAAAACCTGCATGATTTGCCGTTTTTTTTAACAAACACCTTCTAATCAAACTTTCAAGCTTGTGCTGAAAGGCGTAAATCACGATGATTACCAGACGAATTAAAAATAAAACGTTGTCAACCATTAAGTCATTGTTCTGAATTTCTCCAGAGGCTATAGTAACCCTAATAACCGAGTATTCAGGGAAGCTATGAAAGAATCCGATTTCATCGCCCTCGACCAGAAAATTAACTATCTGGTTGCCCTATGTCAGAAGTTGACGACTGAAAACAGGCAACTTCGACAACAGGAGCAGTCCTGGATAGCTGAAAAAGCGAAGCTGATGGAAAAAAACGACGTTGCACGTACTAAAGTAGAAACGATGATCCAGCGTCTCAGGTCTCTGGAGCATGAGTCATGACGGATAAATCATCAGTAACATCCGTTCATATCCTGGACAAGGAATACCGTGTTGCCTGTCCAAGGGATAATCAGGAATCACTGTATACGGCTGCCCGCTACCTGAACGAAAAAATGCATGAAATCCGCTCTTCAGGCAAAGTAGTCGGTATTGAGCGAATAGCTGTCATGGCCGCCCTGAATATCAGCTACGAGTTAATGCAAAGCCGTCGTCAGAATGAAGATGAAAAACAGGACACACAGGAGCATATTGACCTGCTGCTGGGCAAACTGGACCAGGCACTGGCTGCCGTCGAACGTTGAGCTGATAACCTTTCGTGATGTCCACGACATCTGATAGCTGAAAAAACTTGCAGACATCCCCTCAATAGTCGATATAATGCCGACGAAACCTCCCTGGCCTGTTCGCCAGTCATCATACGTCCCGAGCCGATAATACTACCCAGGGGACTCCTGGCAGGTGCTGGAGTGCAGGTCCGCCTTGCAGCGGAAAGCCCGATTCACCTCAGCAGCCCCCACCGTGACCGTTACGGCCACGGGCAAACGTGGCAGCGGCAGGGTGGGGAGGTTTCAATCATTGTCTTTCATACTATTCCTGCCCCTTTGAAAAAAGCCTTAACACAACATCACTTGGCCATTAGCTAATCAAACTGATTTTGTTCTGCCCGCTCAAATGCCTCATGCATTGAATCATAATGGGATGGAAAATGTTCATGACCCTCTTCCTTAATAGGAGCAAACATTCGCTCAACCTGTCGTTCCATAAAATCAGCAAGCACCATGACTTCAATTCTACGGTTGGCAATGGACTCAGGATGCTCCGGGTCTCGAAGAAACCGGGTGATGATGCAGGAAGTATGCTAAAAATTCAGGTAGGCATATTACGAAACAGAAAGGTATTGCAATGAATGAACGACACAGAGCCTATGAATCAGTTATTGGGGCCTTAGTCGCTGATGCCGCTGCCATGGGGTTTCACTGGTTGTACGATCAAGCCCTGATTGCCAAATACGGCGGTGAACATCCAGAGTTTCATACGCCTGTCCGTGCAGAATACCAGGACAAAGGATACTTTGCCCATGAAGGAAAGCAGGCTGGTGAGTTTTCCCATTACGGCGCTCAGTTGCTGTCGATGCAGGATGCCATCAACGCCAATGGTCAATACTCGGAGCAGGGCTACATAGAATCTTTCCGGAAATGGTTTGACTTTGGCGGTCAATGGCAAGGTTACACGGATCATCCAACCAGGCAGACCCTGCTCAACCTTTATCAAAGAAAGAGCAATGACGAACCTGATGAAGAACCTGTTGCGGCCTGCGGTGCTGATGATACCCAGAATCCGGCATTATCGAAACTGCCACCTCTGATTGCTGTCCATGGCCAGGATCAGGATTTGATGGACAAGGTAGAATCAGCAGTACGTGTCACCAATAATAACGATACTGCCGTTAGCTACGCCAAAGCCGTTGCCATAATGATAAAAAGTGCACATAAGGGCCTTTCACCTGGGCAGTGTGTGGCTCAGGCAAAAGAAGTCGGCGTAGATATTGCCATAGCAATCAACACTGCTGAATCCATGCTCAAGCGCAGGTCAAAAGAGGTTGCACAGGAGGTGGGAATGCACTGCGGTCTTGACGCCTCATTTATAGTGATTACTCATCTCCTCTTACAAGCTGAGAACTATGAAAAAACCGTGAGAGAAAATATTTACTGTGGTGGTGACAGTTGTGGCAGGGCCATTCCATTAGGTGCGATTTTGTCTGCATGCTTCTTCGGTTCTGATAAAGCAATGCCTGCCTCCTGGATTGCACGAACCGCATTACCCGGTTCGGTATTGCCCCGCCAGGCAGGCTAACTGCAACGAAGGGAGCACTGCAATGAGTCGTGAGTTCAAACATTTGTCATGATGGACTCTTACCCAAAAAACAGTCTGACAAAAAGCAAGTCCCAATGAGTCCACTGCAAGGCCATCGCCATGAACAGCGTATCAGCGACCACTAACACGACTCTGCCAGTGAGGGACTATCCTCCCCGTGGAAAAGCCTCACCGGGCGAATGGCGCCTGAACATTGATGAACCATCTCCACAAACAGCCACCGGACAGGCGGACAAGTTGCTGGCTGAGCGAACCGTCACAGCCATGGCTGAGCCGGATGCCTTGTCAGAACCAAGGCACGACCCGTATGGCAAAATGTCCGAAACCACCAACCACTGGCTTACCCGGGGGCATCCTGCTTTTGCCCGGCTAAAATACAGCCCCAAAAACGCAACCGCATTACTTGGCTCAAAGCAACTCTCATCGGCGACCAATATCTGGGTAGTCACAGAAAAGGTTCACGGCAGCAACTTCAGTTTTGTCTGTTTTCCACCGGACGAGCCCGAAGCCCCGCCAACCATCCGCTGCGCCGGGCGCGAAGCGTTTCTTAAGGAGGACAGCGACGAGGACAACACCCGTTTTTTTGGTTTTCGCAAGGTAAAAAACCGTTATCAAGCGGCTGCGGAGCAGGCTTATACGACTATAGTCAAACAGTGTACCGTTAACGACAGAAAAGCCACGCTATCGGGTGATGTTGTCCGCCTGACCATTTACGGTGAGCTGTTTGGTGGTGCATTTCCCGGGCTACCCTCCCCGCCTGACGTAATCACCGCCGTTCAAGAGGGCATCTACTACCACCCCGACCTGGACTACATGGCTTTTGGGGCCACCGTGATGCTGCGACCGCCCGCAGATCAAACCGGTGGCAGACAGGCACACAGAGCAGTGACCAAGGTAGAACTGGACTTTCTTCCTACCATGGAAATGTTGAAAGGTTGCGGCTTTTTCACGGCTGAAGCCATACATCTGGGATCATTTACCGACTGCTGTAACTTTGATATCAACTTCACCACCACCCTTCCTGCCAGACTCGGCGTTGACCCAAAGGCAAGAAAGAAGATTGCTGTGGCAAATTTGGCCGAAGGCATTGTCTGTCGCACCAATATTGTCCAGATGGTGCCGGTAACCGGCCACAAACCTGACGATCATTGCATGTTCAAACGCAAACGTGATGACTTTGCCAGCTACTGTAGTGCCAACGCCCAAGGCATTGCCTGTGGGCAGAACCGTTCTCTGGTCAGCAGCGACAAAGCGTCGTTTTTACACTTCATCGATAACATGGTCCGCTCTCGCCTGGTCAACGATGCGCTGTCAAAGACAGGCAAGCCCATCACGAAAAATCACAAGACCAACAATCGACTCTGCCAAATGGCCTCTGAGCTGATACTTGCTGATGTTAAAGAGGAGGTGACCACTATGACCTTTGCTTCGACAAGTGGTGCATCCGGCAAAAAACCGGTAAAAGCTCATAAGACTGGCGCACGAAATACCACTGTCAGTGGGGATCGTCTGCTAGTGCGGTACCTGGACGAGACATTGAGCAAATAATTGCCAATGCCGTGCGAGACATGGCAAGCAGTTCAATATTCAAAACCTGACCCTGCTTTTCAACAGCTTATACCGTTTGTCTACCCGGACGATAGCGACCATTACCTTCTTACTCTTGGATTGCTGACCGTTCACTAGGGCTGAGAGGGATCGATCGGGACTGTAAATATTCCTTCAGCTTGACGATTGAAAAGCGGGGACAGTACCTTCTTAATTTTTAATGGAACTCTGGGTTGTTTCAGCTAAATTAGAAGTCAGTGGTAAACCACCTGAGTTATTAGCTGAATTGACTGACTGACGATACTGCTTTTTGCGCTCCCTTTCGCGCTTGAGGTAA
>NZ_JAHHPP010000132.1 GCF_024606265.1 Endozoicomonas sp. SESOKO1 | reverse complement strand
CCACAATGGCAGCTCTCCATTGATAATCGAGTGGCGATTAGAAAAAGCCAGTTGCATGAGTCAAATAAGTGTGTTCAGGAAGTTTGGCCGTCATCAAAACATGAGTACCGTCTGGAAGGGTGTATAGCCCCTGATGCCAAACCAATGCGCATGGCATTTTCAGTGCGAGACCCGGAGCGGGCTGCGGCAAGGTTTGTTGAGTCGTTTTTGCAGGCGAATAACATCAAACTTGAAGGCAGGGTTGTGATTGAAAAACCACAAGGTGATTTTAAATGGCTTGTGGCCAGTCATCATTCCGTACCTGTACCGGATCTTTTACAGCGAGTACTGGACAAATCAGACAATCTATACGCCGACAGTCTGCTGAAAACCATAGGGTCAGCTGTCAATGGTGAAAAGGGCTCATACTCTTCAGGCACTGAGGCGGTTCTGGACATGTTAAGAGAAGAGGGTGTTGACTTGACCAGGGGTAGATTAGTGGATGGTTCAGGGTTGTCCCGATATAACATGCTCAGTGCTGATAACTTTACTGAAGTGTTGCAAACCGGTTGGAGAAGCTGGAGGGAGAGTGCGCCCTGGCTGGCCTCACGAGAAGATGAGCGTCGCTGGCTGAAAACTGGCCACATGAGTGGGGTAAACAGTATGGTGGGTTATGCCTTTCCGGAAAATAACGCACCTTTGATATTTGCTGTACTGCTGAATGGGCTGAGACCGGTTCAGCCAGCGACGAATGAAGAGGTAAGAGCCTTTCATCATGAAATCAGGTTGTTCCACCGGGCATTTCTTGAGCGACTGACGGATACACAATAAAGAAGGCATCAGCTTGTTGGAGGGTTGTCGTATATTGTTCTGAAAATTAACGGATGAAGTATTGCCTTCGTCCGTTTTCTCTTTATAATGCGCAGCTCTTCCCAAGGCATTCCCAAAAGATTGTCAGAGATCAGCAGAATGAGTGTTCGTTGCTGAATGGGAAGTGCGGTTTGAAAATGGGTTGTTTGGATTGAATGAAAAACAACCGGTTGACAAATCAAACTGGCGCGGTAAGATGCGCC
>NZ_JAHHPP010000131.1 GCF_024606265.1 Endozoicomonas sp. SESOKO1 | reverse complement strand
CAAAACCCAGGGAGGAACGGAAGACTTGCCGGCCCTGAGAACTCCGCGCTGGCCGCGGCCTGTGAGAAGCTGACAGGGCATCCGGCAGAGAGCGCCGCATTTGGTACAGAAGCTCCATTCTTTAGCCGACTGGGCATGGATACTGTCGTTCTGGGCCCGGGTGATATCGACCAGGCTCACCAGCCGGATGAATACCTCTCACAGGATCGAATAAGGCCAATGATTGATATTTTGCAGTCATTGATCAGGCAGTATTGCTTATCTTGAAGAGAAGCACTTGACGATATTCTTTTAGCCTGGGCATATGATGCCCGGGGTGGCTTTTAATGGGTAAACCAGTGTGGCTTGTGTGAAAAAAAAGGATAATTCAGCAGACAGCGTAGAAAAGTACGTGAAATTTTTCCGTCAATCCTCACCCTATATCCATGCCCACAGGGGTAAAACCTTTGTGATCATGCTCAGTGGTGAAACGCTGGCTCACCCAAACCTCGGCAATATCATCAGTGATATTGCCCTGATGAGCAGCCTGGGCGTCCGGCTGGTGCTCGTACACGGTGCTCGCCCCCAGATTGATGAGCGATTACGGGAACGAGGCATTAACACGGTTATTCATCAGGGGGCAGCTGGCGATGACAGACCGCATAATGAACGACGGGTCACTGACAGGCAGAGCCTTGAGTGTGTCAAGGACGCCGTAGGAAATATGCGAACCCTGATTGAATCAAGGCTTTCGGTTGGGCTGGTTAACTCGCCCATGCATGGTGCCAGGATTCGTGTGGTCAGTGGTAACTTTGTGACCGCCAGGCCCCTGGGTGTACTTAATGGCATCGATTTTCAGCATACCGGCGAAGTCCGTAAGATAGACAGTCAGGCTATCGATCATCTGCTGGACAGTGGTTATGTGGTCTTACTCTCCTGCCTCGGACTTTCCCCCACCGGAGAGATTTTCAATATTGAGGCAGAGGAAGTGGCTACCCGGACGGCAATCAGTCTGGAAGCTGAAAAATTGATACTCTATGGTGAGCAGCAGGGGATTTTTGATCATCAGGGACATCTGATCAATAGAATTTCACCCCATGAAGCCGGTAAAGAACTTCACTCGCAAACTGGTGAGTCGGCAAGACTGCTTTCCTCAGCCGTTACCGCTTGCGCCGATGGCGTCGAACGGGCCCAGATTATCAGCTATCAGGATGATGGGTCACTGCTGATGGAGCTGTTTACCCGTGATGGCGCCGGTACGCTGATTTCCCGGGATCACTACGAAGAAGTCCGCAGGGCAACCATTGAGGATGTGGGCGGTATTCTTGAACTGATCCGCCCTTTCGAGGAAAAAGGCATACTGCGCCGCCGCTCCCGAAAAGAACTGGAACGGGAAATAAAGCTGTTCAGTCTTGTTTTGCTCGATGGCATGATCATCGGCTGTGCATCTCTCCACCCGTACCATGAAAATGGCATCGCCGCTGCGGAACTTGCCTGTGTTGTCGTTCACCCTGAATATCGCAAGGCACAGCGCGGTGACCGTTTACTTGCGCATATTGAAGCGTTGGCGGAAGAACAGGGCATGAATGAAATCTACGTCATGACAACCCAGACGACCCATTGGTTTATCGAACGGGAATTTACTGAAGTTGCCTGTGATGATTTACCCGCAGAGCTTAAAGCAAAATACAACCCCAAAAGACAGTCAAAGGTGCTTATGAAGACGATCGGTTAACGTTTAAACTCAGGAATTCATAGCAGAAACCGGTTACTTTACTCCGCTGTGGCAGATAGGAAATTTCCAAAGCGGAACTTTTTAGTAAACTTATGTTCAAAACAAGATGAAGGAAAGGGGAAGAGAAAGGTACAATTATGAATTCATCAGAGTCCATTGTTGCTCGTTTCCCCAGCTTTTCTCACTATATAAGGTCAAGTGAATTTAAAAAAAAACCGAAAGCCAATGTATTCACCCCATTGAGAAAGGTAACGTCAACACCCACCAAAAATAATGATTTACCACTGACTCCAGAGTTAAAATTTGAAATTATCAAGTACCTTCGATTGAAAGATTTTGCTGCCTTCAGCTCAATCAATGTCAAAAATTATCTTTCTCTCAGATCGGATGACTTTCTGATTGAAAAAGTTGTCAAGAAAGAAATTCAATCAAGACTACTTGACGTATTCAAAGATTTAAAACAAAGAGCACAACAATATACTTTTGTAATAAATGCAGAGATTGAAACTGATCAGCACCATAACGCTGTCGTACCAGATATAGCCATCTCTCCGGGTCCTTCACAACTTATCCTGACCTTTAATATTGAAGAATATACTCCCCGATCATTTGATTTCCTTAAATTATTTCAAGAACTCTGCATTATTGCCAAGGATGACTCAATAAATGAGCTTTCAAGAGCGCATATTTGTTCATTAGCAATAGAT
>NZ_JAHHPP010000130.1 GCF_024606265.1 Endozoicomonas sp. SESOKO1 | reverse complement strand
AAACCCTGTAGCTGTTAAAGAAGTAAAACAATTTATCAGATCAATTTTTCCACTGTCTTTGAACGTTAAGTTCCACACCTACCGTCCTGCTTCCGGTATCATCACCGAGGAATCAGTACCGTACCCGCTCGGGAGGAACACCTCACCTGTCAGCAGATCCACCAGCCGACCTTCAGAACCGGCTTCTGCCGTGGTCAGAGTAACCATCTGGAAGGCACCGTCGGTACTGATCATATAGAGCAAGGCATCATCACCGCTTTGTTTGTGGTCGATGTGGATCTCTTTTTCTGCACGCTCTCTGACGGAGGTTGATGTGTTCACATTTAGACGACGATAAATGATCATCCCGCAGCGCGAGATACAAAATAAAAATAATAGTAGAGGCTGCGTCCCCCAAGGTGTATAACGGCAAAGGGCCTTAAGCCAGTGACTATTATCTATATGGGTGGCGCTGATAAATTGATGCACAGTGCTATTTATTTTCTGCACAGGTCATTGCCTGCACAAGACGGCTGTAATCGTTTTCAGGGGGTTACGACAATCCGCAAGAATTGACATTACTTTCATGAATACTGGAAGCGTTTACAAAACAATAAGCGGTTTTTTTCCATTAAACTGGCCATTCCGCTGAAACACATCATCAGCGTCAATAGCCAACCTATTATAAGCAAGGGCGAAACGCACCGAATGGATCAGAAAGCATTTACTACCAAGATTGAAAAACACCTGCGTCGTGAACTGGGCACTACCCCAAAGCAAGCTACCTATCGCGACTGGTGGCAGGCACTGTCCCTGGTACTGCGCGACATTAACCTGGATCAGCTGCAGGAAAGCAGCCTGAGCGATAAAAACGCCAAAGGCAAACAACCACAGCGTCACGTTTGCTACCTTTCCATGGAATTCCTGATGGGCCGCCTGCTGGGCGATGCACTGATGAACCTGGGCCTGTACGAACCAGCCGCCAGGCTGCTGCAATCCCACGGTGTAAAAATTGCCGACGTTCTGGACCAGGAACGGGATATGTCTCTGGGCAATGGCGGCCTGGGTCGTCTGGCAGCCTGCTTTATGGACTCCCTCGCCAACCAGAACATTCCTGCCACCGGTTACGGCATCAATTACCGTTATGGCCTGTTCCGACAGGTATTTGAAAATGGTCACCAAAAAGAGATGCCGGACGTATGGCGGGAGTTTGGCAGCCCATGGGAAACCTGTCGTCCATCGGAAACCGTTGAAATTGGCCTGTTTGGTCGTGTCGAAATGGACAGCGACGGGAATAATTACTGGGTACCTGCCAAAAAACTGCTGGGGGTTCCCTGGGACATTACCATCCCCTCCTTTGGCGGCCAGTATGTCAACCGCCTGCGTCTGTGGGAAAGTCAGGTGGGTCAGTACCCGATTGACCTGGACAAGTACAATCAGGGAGAGTATCTGGAAGCCTGCCGCAACCTGGTCGATGGCGACACCATTTCCGGTGTTCTCTACCCGGAAGATTCTACCCCACAGGGTAAAGACCTGCGTTTGATCCAGCAGTACTTCTTCTCGGCCTGTTCGCTGCAGGATATTCTTCGCCAGCACAAGTCGAAAGGGTTGAAGCTGAGCGATCTGCCAAAGCACTATGCCCTGCAGTTAAACGACACTCATCCTGCTATTGCCATTCCTGAGCTGATGCGTCTGTTGATGGACGAAGAAGGCATGGTCTGGAACGAGGCGTGGGACATTACCCGCAAGATGTGCCACTACACCAACCACACCCTGTTGCCAGAGGCTCTGGAAAAGTGGTCTGCTGCTCTGCTGGGTCGTATTCTGCCACGTCATCTGCAAATCATTGAGATGATCAACCATGTTTTCCTCACCGGCGAAGCCGCTGACCAATGGGGTGATAATGTTGAGATCATCCAGAAGGTCAGCATCTTTGAAGAGCTGGAAGATGGTGACCGCCTGATTCGCATGGCAAACCTTTCCGTCATCGGTAGTCGTCGTGTGAATGGTGTTGCAGCACTGCACAGCAGCCTGGTCAAGAGCAACCTGTTCCCTGAATTCAACGAGCTGTATCCGGGTAAGCTGGTTAACGTTACCAACGGTGTCACCCCCCGTCGCTGGCTGGCCCACTGCAATCCCTGCCTGGCCAGATTGCTGGATCGCAATATCGGTACTGAGTGGCGCACTGACCTGACGCAACTGAAGCAGCTGGAGCCACTGGCCAGTAAAGAAGAGTTTCTGGATGCCTTTGCCGGTGTGCGCTTCAAGAACAAGGAGCGTCTGGCTCGCCTGATCGAAAAAGAGTGCAGGATTACCGTTAACCCGAATGCGTTGTTTGATGTACAAATCAAGCGTCTGCATGAGTACAAGCGTCAGCAGATGAACCTGCTGCATATTATCAGCCTGTACCATGAGATTCTGGATAACCCGGATGCTGAACACACGCCACGGGTATTCATCTTTGGTGCCAAGGCAGCTCCTGGCTATGTAATGGCCAAACAGATTATTCTCGCCATCAACAAAGTTGCCAAGGTTATCAACAACGACCGTCGTTTGGATGACCGTCTGAAAGTGGTTTTCCTGCCGGACTACCGCGTGACCATCGCTGAGCAGATTATCCCTGCCGCAGATGTGTCCGAGCAGATTTCCACTGCCGGTTTTGAAGCCTCCGGTACCGGTAATATGAAGCTCGGCCTGAATGGTGCGCTGACGGTAGGAACCATGGACGGCGCCAATGTTGAGATCGCCGAAGCGGTGGGCAGTGATAATATCTTTATCTTCGGCAAGACCGTAGACGAGGTAGAAGCCATCCAGAAAAAAGGCTACAACCCTTACCAATACTACGAGAAAAATCCGGTGATCAAACGTGCCATCAACTCACTGATGGATGGCTCCTTCAGCCAGCACAGCCCGGAATTGCTGAAAGCCCTGGCCGAAGACCTGATTCACAACGATCCGTTCATGGCACTGGCAGACTTCGAAAGCTACCGTGTAGCCCAGCAAAAAGCGGCTGAGTTGTTCCGCAAGCCACGGGCCTGGTGGAAGAAAGCAGTACTGAATACCGCTCGACTGGGCCACTTCTCTTCTGACCGGTCCATCGCCGACTATGCAGAGGAGGTTTGGAAAATTTAATAATATGATGGTACTGGCAGCTTGTTGAGCCAAAAGCTGCCAGAATCACATCAATCGATACAGTGACAGGTAATACGGGCATAAAGACTGCTACTGTCCTGATCCGGTACCACCTCTTCCATCGCATTGGCGATGGTCAGGTCAAAGCTGAACCATTCATTCCCGGAAACATTGATCCCGACTCCAGCGGAAGAGAGCGTCTGTTTCGGATTCAGTGATTCAACCTCACCATGGTCGTAGAATCCATACAGATCAAACAGATACTCATTAAATGAGAAACCGTTGTAGTGCACTTCAATCTGCTGGTACCAGCCCTGGTCGCCGCTGGCGATGCCCTGCTGATAGCCTCTCAGGGTGGATGGGCCACCAAGTGTGAAGGACACAGCCCCCGGCAGGGCCTGCTCAGAAGTAAACTGGGCCTCTACAGTAGACAGTGCATAGAAAGGATTATCGAAGTTATAGATAAACGTCAGTCGGGTATTGAACAGGTTAAACTTGCGGGTAATACCCTGCAGCTTTTCCTTGCTGTTCACAGAGCTGTAAAGCTGTCGTCCACTGAACTGCCATTGGTTGCCCAACCAGCTCAGTTCGGCGCCCAGTTGATATCGCCCGGTTTGATAGTCAGAGAGATCACCCCCGGTAACACTGTTTTTCGAGGTTGAGTGACTGAGGGCTGCCACCAGGCTCAGCCAGAGATCAGCATCAGAATACACCAGATAGCTGCCCTCCAGACCCAATCGAAGGGTGTCACCAGCATAGCCCAGATCCTCGAAGTCACCCGAGGTAACGGTGGCATTGGTAAATTGCAGGCTACCGCCGAGGCGAAGTCCATCCGTTCCCACCACCGTACTGTAGCTGGAAACAAAGGACTTCAAACCACTGGATACCAACCCATAAGCCATGGCTTTATCTGCAGGGAGAAACAGCTGATTACGCTGGTAGAGCGCACTGAGCTGGGCTTCTCCGGAGCTTTCATAGCCATAATTATCCAGATAAAGCTCCAGATTATCCCGGCCAGGTTCAGGTACATTAATGACAATATCGGTCAGGCCAAAGGCTTTTCCTGCACGAAGCTCGGCTTGCAGACGCTGGTTGTGTATCCGGTTATAAAACAGAATATCCTTTTCCAGGGCTTCAATATCGATGGAGCCCAGCTGGTTGTCGTAATCGATCCACTGGCGAAAATAACCATCTTCTGTGTAGTTATTACCGGCAAAGACAATTTCCCCCACAGATCCTTCAACCAGCCGGATCATGACAATACCATCAGAAACCTGCTGCTCCGGAAAAACGGCAACCGACGTATAGATATTTTTCTGCCGATAGAGTTGGTTGATGGTTGCCAGAATCTTCTGGAGTCCGTTGTAATCAATCTCTTCACCCAGAACAGGCTGGACAATGTTCTGCAGCTCTTCCTGTGTCAAGTGGGCAGACCTGGTAAATCGAATCCCCCGGAGGGTAAATGTCGGGCCTCCGCTGACTTCTTCAGTGGGCTCAGTTTGTTCCGTAATAGCAGGCAGGTTCGGTTTCTGCTCTTTATCCCGAAGTCGTATCTCCTGGTCAAAGAGATCTTTGCTGGCCTTACCGGCAGGGTCCGGCCTGGGCTCTGGATTACCCTGAGCGATTAAAGGGCTTAATCCCAACAAACCGACCAGAACCGTGCTTCTGATCTGAGCCCCCAACTCCGAAAATAACGCCTCGTTCCCACGCTCCTGCGTGGGAATGCATACCTCATCCATCCGCCCATTCCAGCCACTTGGCCATCTCTGGTGGGCCCGGCGGGCATTCCCACGGGGAAACGTGGAAACGAGGATCTGATCTTCCTGATTTACCTTGTTATTCTTCTTGGTCCAGGTGTTCATTTACGACTCCTTTTCAACGCCCGGTTCAGCAATCAACCAGAACTCTTCCTCTTCTTCCGACTGCTCTGCCTCGATTTCAACTTCACCATCAAAGCTATCTATGTCGGCCGGGGTACCATTAGCTGCGATCCAGCCGTCAGAGAGCGAAACCGGATCGCTATCTGCCACCAGCTGATCGGTTGCCGGATCATTCTGGATAACCTGGGCCAGCTCCTGATTGGTAATTTCATTCTGATACTCAAGACTCAGGCGGAAGAAAGACTCTGGCAGAGTGATACTGGAAAGATCATCCTGACTGCTCTTATAGGTCAGTAGCAACGGCAGGTCATAACGGGTGAACTGGGCATTGGTGGTCACATTGACATCATCCACCGACATCCAGAACTCACCATAGGGTGTCATAAACTGGCCATCGACCCGTAACCCTGTCCCGTCTGAGTTATTGAGGTTAATGGTTAATTCATCCACTGTCTGATAACCGGTCACCATCCTGAAATTGTATCCCGGGCCGGTATTCACCGTCGCTGCATCAATCAGCAGGTCGCCGGTCATTCTCAGGTTACCGCCCTGTGTCAGCAGGTCAGTGATATGCAGCTGGTCAGTATTGCTGATATCTACCCGAACATCGTTGGCAAAGCTGCCAGGTTTGAAAGCAGCGGCCTCAAGGTTCTGATAGTAGCGTCTGGCATCCGACGTCAGTGACAGGGTTTCATTGAAGCCACCCATGGCCATTAATGTCTCCGTTGCGTCACCCCCATTAATAGTCAGATCAATTTCCGGGGCATAAACCGCCAGAGGTCCGCCATCGGTCATATTGATCTGATTAACCACCACATTTTCCCTGGATGCCAGACCGCCTCGATCCAGGGTCATCCGGTCAGCAAACAGGAAGTCATTCACCAGTAGCCATGGGGTACCAATCAGTTCTTCGATCTCAAGGTAACCCAGTGCTGTCATGTAGATATTGCCATTGGTGGCGTTCAGCAGGCGGGCATGCAGGTCTGAGCTGGCCAGAATATTGATATCGCCATTGTCGGTTTCTGCAGACAGCCAGGGCAGATCAATCACCAGTGGATCACCAATACCGGTGGCTGCCATCAATTGCCCCTGACCACCGGTGCAGTTTTTACCTTCTGCATCACAACCCACCCGCTGTGTTGCCTTCAGGTGACGCTCACCACCGGCAATATCCAGATCGTTGCGGCCATTAATGGCACCTTCTGTCGTCTTAAGGTAAAACGCAGAATCAACAGCATCGGATACCAGCTGACCAATCAGCTGATCACCACGGGTATGAACCAGAGTCCGTTCGCGGGTGTTGATAACCGCATCTTCACCCATGGAGAAACTGTCTGCACCCAGCAATGTTTCGGAACCAATGGCCATTGAGCCAGAGTTGATTGCCTGTTGGGCTGCCAGGGTAATCTCACGGGCAGCCAGCAGGTTTATATCATTGACGACAGTGACCGACTCATTAAAGTAAATGGCACCCTGTTGGCTGGTTGCGGTAAAGTCATCACCAATATCCAGGGTCGCCAGCGCCTGATCACCGTCGGTAAGCAATGAAGTGCTCTCACCGGATTCGATAACTGAACGATTACCCATGGTGAAAGTATCTGAGTCAGCCCGGATCCAGCCGGTGCTTACTATTTTCTGGTCGTCAGCAAGGGTGATGGCGCCGGCAACCCGAAGGTCAGTATTGCCGAGCACGGTCACATGCTCCTTAAAGTCCACAGCACCTGCTGTACTATCAATATCCAGACTGCCACCGACGTTCAATGTAGCCAGTTTCTGATTGCCTGAGGAAACCATGGTCAGGTCGGAACCGATATCAAGGCGGGCAGCATCACCCATGGTGACACTGGCAGACTGGATCGAGGTGCTGCCACCTGAAGCCATGGTTTTACCATCAGCCAGGCTGACACCATTGGTGATCACCAGGTTGATTGAGTCATTGATGGCAACATCATCATTGAAGGCCAGAGCGCCACTTCCCTGGATATCGAGCAGCCCGGCATTGCTGGTCAGGGCACCATTAAACTGTGCATCCTCACCGACAGTAAGACGAATGTCGTTTTCTACGGACAGGGTGTCATTAACCGTCAACTGGCCATCAATATCCTCTGCCAGCAGGGAATTGCCAATATTGACTGCCTGGTTAAAGGTGGCATCACCCGCCACATCGAGAGTCAGGCTGTCACCGATCAGTACGTCGCTATTAGTAGTGAGGTTTCCACCGTTGGTAAACTCAGCACCATTCGCCACATCCACTTTGAACAGTTCGGCATCCGCTTTGGTGCTCACATCAAGAGCACCATCAACATCCAGCACTGAACCATTAGCAAACGTCAGTGATTCGGCGTTAATGGTTGCATCACCGCCCAAATAAAGTTGTTGATTCTCTGCCAACGTCACAGCGCCATCGAGAGCATCAATAGTTACGGCATTCATGACCGTGGCATGCTCTTTCAGCCCAACAAGACCATTGGCACTGTCGATATCAAGACGACCATCCACATCCAGGGTTGCCAGCACCTGGTCACCGGACGTATCCATTACCAGGTCAGACCCGATATCAAAACGGGCAGTATCACCCATGGTGACACTGGCAGACTGAATAGAAGCACTGCCACCTGAAGCCATGGTTTTACCATCGGCCAGGCTGACATCATTGGTGATTAGCAGGTTGATTGAGTCATTGATGGCAACATCATCATTGAAGGCCAGAGCGCCACTGCCCTGGATATTGAGCAGCCCGGCATTGCTGGTCAGAACACCATTAAACTCAACATCCTTGCCAACAGTAAGACGAATGTCGTTTTCTACAGTCAGGGTGTCATTAACCGTCAGGTTGCCGGCAATATCGTCAGCCACCAGGGCATTCTCAACTAGTACTGCGCCATTGAACGTAGCATCACCACCCACATCCAGGGTCAGGTTATCCACCACCTCCATCTGGTCATTGATAATCAGGTTACCGCCATTGGTCAGTGTCGCACCGCCTTCAACGTCAACCTTATAAAGTGTTGCCTGCCCGGCTGTGGATAAGTTCAGTGAGCCATCAACATTCAGGATGGAGTTATCACCAAAGTTAACCGAGTTGGCGTTAATGTCTGTGCCAAGTGTTGAGTTGAAGCCCTGATTGTCCGCTAATGTCAGGGAACCACTGGCATCAATATCCGCGGCTCCCAGGGTGTGGACCGTTTCATCAAAAGCGACCCATCCGGTAGAACTTGCAACTTTCAGATCATCACCTGCTTCCAGGGTCGCCAGCTGCTA
>NZ_JAHHPP010000129.1 GCF_024606265.1 Endozoicomonas sp. SESOKO1 | reverse complement strand
ACTGCCGACCCCAGCATTATGAGTGCTGTGCTCTAACCAACTGAGCTACCTAGCCGCCGAAAGATGGTGCGCACTTTAGTGATTTCACCCGAGCCTGTCAAGCAAAAAGCCTATAAGCGAAGCCGATTAATAACACGACGACAGACAAACACTCGATTCACGGGTACAACGAAAAAAGGCACGCTTTCCCGTGCCTTGTTCAAAATCCTTTTCAGAAAGGTTCAGACATTAAACAGGAAGTGCATAACATCACCATCCTGGACGACATAGGCCTTACCTTCTACACGCAGACGACCCGCTTCTTTGGCACCCTGTTCACCATTGTATTTGATGAAATCATCATAGCCAGTGACTTCCGCGCGAATAAAACCACGCTCAAAGTCGGTATGAATAACACCGGCAGCCTGGGGAGCGGTTGCACCCACTTTCACCGTCCAGGCCCTGACCTCCTTCACCCCTGCGGTAAAGTAGGTTTGCAGACCAAGCAGGTCATAACCAGCGCGGATAACACGATCCAGACCTGGCTCTTCCATTCCCAGGTCAGCCAGAAACTCTGCGCGCTCGTCGTCATCCAGTTCGGCAATTTCTGATTCCAGTTTATTACAGATCGGAACTACCACAGCGCCTTCCTGAGCAGCAATTTCCCGAACGGTATCCAGGTATTCGTTATCCTCAAAACCATCTTCATCCACATTGGCAATGTACATGGTGGGTTTGATGGTCAGCAGGTGGAACAAACGGACAAGTTTTCGTTCATCATCACTCATGTCCAGAGAACGAACCGGATTACCAGCCTCCAGGTGCGGGATGATTTTTTCCAGCAATCCCTTCTGGGCGACTGAATCCTTATCCCCACCCTTGGCAGAACGGGCAACGCGCTGAAGTTGTTTTTCACAGCTTTCAAGATCCGCCAGCACCAGTTCCATATTGATGATTTCAATATCAGCACGGGGATCAATCTTGTTAGCCACATGAATGACATTGTCATTGGCAAAGCAGCGAACCACATGAGCAATCGCATCCGTTTCGCGGATATTGGCCAGAAACTTATTACCCAGGCCTTCCCCTTTGGAAGCCCCTTCAACAAGACCGGCGATGTCCACGAACTCCATGGTGGTCGGCAACACTCGCTGAGGTTTAACGATTGCTGCCAGCTTATCCAGTCGGGGATCTGGCATGGCAACAACACCGGCATTGGGCTCAATGGTGCAGAACGGGAAGTTTTCTGCATCAATACCCGCCTTGGTCAAGGCATTAAATAGCGTTGACTTACCAACGTTTGGCAATCCAACGATGCCACATTTGAAACCCATAGCGCTTCTGCTCGCTCCTGAAGATAGTTAATGGTGGCGAATTATAAAGACTGAGGGAAAAAATTTCAGAAATTTTATGTCGACCGATAAAAAAACGCCCGGAAAAATACTTCCCGGGCATTCGATCGAATCAGATAAAAGAAGAATCAGCCAAACTTTGGCAGAGCTCCCATCAAATCAAGAGCCGCCAGCACCATGGCAGCAATACCAAAAAGGAAAATCAGTACCATTCTCACAATCCCGCCCGGCACCTGGTAGCCACCCTCACCCCGCTGACGACCGATCCAGGCCATCGCCACCGGTGAGAGAATACAGAAAACCACCAGCATCAGCCCGGCAAAACCAATGGCAGTAATAAAACCATTGGGCAGAAACACGCCCAGCAGGGTTGGCGGGATAAACGTGATCACACCTGTTTTCAGGCGACCCGCAAAGCTGTTATCGAAACCAAACAGGTCTGCGATGTAATCAAACAGACACAGGGCAACGCCAAGGAATGAGCTGGCCACCGCCATATTGGCAAACCACTGCAACACATTCGAAATATTCACATTAAGGCCAGACTCGGAAAGTGCGCCCAGCATATCGCCAATATTGCCCCCGGCAGCAATAATGGCCGGGAACGCTTCACGAGGCAGGTTCCCAAAGAAACTGAACTGCCACAGGGCATAAAACGCCAGAGCCAGCAACGAGCCCGTCAATAGAGCAAACCGTACCTGCTTTCCATCCTTGTTGAGGTAACGGGTGATACTGGGTACAGCGGTCTGCATACCGAAACTGACCGTCAGAAAGCCCAATGCTCCGAAAGAGAACGGATACACTTCGGCAAACGACAGGCCCGGCATCAGATAGTCAGATGACGCATTGCCCAGCAAGCCGCCGATACTCCACAGAAAGGTAATAACCATGCCACCAACCAGCACGGTACTGACCCGGTCAACGGCACGGGTTCCGGTTATTACGATAGCCGAAAGCACCAGGGCAAAAACAAAGCTGGCCATCGGCGGGGAGAGAGAGACACCATCTACAGCCTCCAGAGAGTAAGTAATGATGGAACTGCCTCCCGAGATGTAGGCATAAGTCAGGATGTAACAGAGAAAGGCAACCGAAGCACCGTTAACAACACGACCAATAGAGCCAATAGTGCCCTCGGCAATGGAATCAAAACTCGCCCCCAAAGGAAAGCGCAGATTGGCTTCCAGTAGATAGAGTGATGCACTGTACATGCAATACCAGGTAAAGACCATCAGCAGCATTGAGTAACCAAACCAGAGACCGCTGGTGGCCACCGGCAGTGAAAACATTCCGGCACCAATCGCGGTTCCGGCTACGATCACCGTTCCTCCAAGAACCGAACCCTGCTTCCTGACAGAGCCCGGAGAACATTCCGTTTTAACTGCTTCAGACATTATTATTCCTACTGCTGTATGAAACTATTTGCTTAAGTGTGTTTTCTAATAAGACAATGGCTATTCAGATCTGTTCAATCATCGCCATTTCATTGTCAGATAGCGTTTTCAGATAATTTGAACAACGGGTTACCTTGGTGATGCTCACCCCGATCCGCCTGGCGATCTCCCGTTGAGACTCTTCTCCCGAAAGCAGTGCCCGCATAATGGCCAATCTTGAGCCAATGGCTTCCCGCTCTTCTTGAGTCAGTAACACCCGCATAACCTCATGCAACGCTTCCAAATCCTGCTGTCCCTTCAGCAGTTTGATTACCTGAAACCAGGACTCAGTCTTCATGCCTTGTTCAATTTATCTCAGCCACCCGTATTGGTGTAACAGTACAAAAGTACACGAATCTCGGATATTACGGAAAATACTAAAAAACACAATTAAAATAATTAAATCCCGGTTCTGGCTGAACCAAACTGACAGGCGTTCTCAAAAAATAGAATTATCTGCACAAAAAAATGTCCAAGCGCTCAACATCTGAAACTTATTACCTTAATAACCAAGGCGACAACCCTGTGAATCAATTTATCAAAACCGTTATTTTTACAGCGATACCTGCATTGGCAGCTTATTCACTCACAGTCATTGCAGCAGAGAGCATTGAACCCATGGAAACTAACGATCCGTACCTGACAGCCATTGGGTATACCCTTGAAAAACACTCCGACGCCCCCCCCGTCATTACCGCTCACTTTGACCACTGCGCCGACACCCCCCTGGCGAGGGAAAAAAGAATGGCAAAAGGCATTCTTATTGGCAACAACCGAGTGCTCGCCCCTGCCAATGACTTCATCGACCCATGCTCCCCCCCGATCCTTATACCTGAAAGCCTCCCTCAGCTATTAAATAGCTATTATTGCCACGATCAGCGAATCAAAAAAATCACCCACCTCTCTCTCATTCCCCAGAGCCGGGGGCAAACTGAAAGCGAAACCGATAAAATCAGTCAGCAAGCCAGAGTGGCCGCACCAAAAATCATCAGAGTGTTAAATGAACGGCATTTTGATGGAACTTCAACCGTCGATGCCCTGCTATGCCACAGGGTCGACAATGGCATTATCAACACAACACCATCGGTTGCCGTTCTGTCTTTAAGTAAACGAGGGGTTGGTGCATTGCCAACAGAAATAGCAACAGCAAATATATATGACACAAAACCATATGAAAAAAGTGAAGCCACCGGCAACGAGCCTCCTGTAACGCAAAGCTCTTTACTCCTCAGAAACCAGATGCATTTTCTGAATAGTGATACTGGCGCCAGTCCAGAATCACAGGACCTCAATCAGCTCATGGAAGCAGCCAGAAAATTACAGATTGTTGAAGAGAGTAAAGGCAACAGCAAGTTTGATGCTCAACCAGTAGCATTGATTACATCTACCGGCGACCAGCATTATCTGAAGGCTCTTGTTAACGACTGGGAAATCATCGAGGATTTTCCATCGCTATATGATCTTCCCGACCATGCCCAAAGGCATCCTTACATCAGCAAACTCTGGAAAAGCACCAGCCCGTTTACAGGTACCATAGGCCACACTTTAGGAATGCAAAGCATTCCCAGCCTGACTGGCGCCGCAGGAGGCGTTCTGGCAACCGTAGAGATAGCAAGTACAGCCATGCTTTTTTATATTATTGCCAGCTACCTCTCATCTTCACCTTACATCTATACCGTTATGAAAGCAGGACTGGGCTTTATTCTGGCCTCCGGGTTTTATCGCTGGGCAACCTCGGAATATTAATTAACAACATGCAGGACACTAAAAACAACTACATTTATCAACTGTACTCTTAAGCTTATGGGCCACCAGATGCCAGACAGAAGTATAACCGTAGGAATTATTTGTGGAGGCCCCTCCCCTGAAGCCAGTGTTTCAAGACTTTCCGCAGGTCGCATCAGCCCGCCCCTGGAGAAAAACTATCAGAAGGTAGTCACTCTTGAGCTGGATGAGATGCTGCCCGCTAACCTGACCTTCCACCGGGTTGATGTTGTTTTTCCTGTTGCCCACGGCCCAATGGGAGAGGACGGCTGCCTTCAGGGACTTCTTGAAGTTATGGGCATCCCCTATGTGGGCTCAACGGTTTTAGGCAGTGCATGCGCCATGGACAAAGTCACTACCAAGCGTATTTTGCAGGCTGCAGGCATCCCCATGGCAAAAGATTGCATTGTTTCCGGGAAGGATCCGTTACGTTCATCCGTCAGTCAGTGCATTGAAGCGCTCGGGGAGAAAGTTATTATCAAGCCTTTCGCCCAGGGTTCAGGTATCGGCATTCAGTTTGCCCGTGGTGAGAAAGAACTGACAGAACGGCTCAGAAACGGCTTTGAGAAAGATGAGCAACTACTGGTGGAGACATTTATTCATGGCAGTGAAGTGACCGCCGGGGTACTTGAGCTGGACACCACACAGGTGCTTCCGACCACAGAAATCATTACGCCTGATGATGCCTGGTACGACTACACCCACCGCTACACGCCGGGTTTGAGCGAACACATTATTCCGGCCCGGATTACCGATTATCAGAGAAAAAGAGTTCAGGAGATCGCTCTGCAGGCACACCAACTGGTTCGCTGCCGGGATATCAGCCGCTCCGATTTTATGGTTCCCGGAGACGGAGGAGAGCCGATTTTTTCTGAAATTAACAACCTTCCCGGAATGACGCCCACCAGCCTGTTTCCCGATGGCGCAAGGCATGCCGGAATAGAGTTTGAGGAACTGATATGCCGATTGATCGACAACGCCATGCTTAGAAAGGAAAAACAGTATGTTAAAGGTGGTTACTGGCCAATCCCTGAATTGAATGTATCAATCCAGTAGCAGTCGCTATTCAAACCAAAAGCAGGTACCAGAGAAAAACTCAGGCAGAAAATGTATGCAATTCCTGAATCGCTTTGGATCGTTTGCCATTCAAAGCTTCAGGTGTTACCCGGACAGATTCATCAATAACAGCATCAATCTTTTGCCGCTCTGCAACCGATGGTTTGGTCAACACATAGTTAACCACATCTTTGCTATTTCCGGGATGGCCGATGCCAAGACGAAGCCGCAAAAACTCACGACTGTTGCCAAGAGAAGCGATAATATCTCTAAGGCCATTATGACCACCATGGCCGCCACCCTGCTTCAAGCGGCCAACGCCAGCGGGTAGATCAAGCTCATCGTGAACCACAAGGATAGACTCAGGAGGGATTTTGAAGAAAGTCGCCATGGATCCAACAGCCTGACCACTTCGATTCATAAAGGTTACAGGATTAAGCAGGCGAACTTCCTGTCCGCCTATCAGCACCCGGGCAGTCATACCAAAAAACTTCTTTTCTGGCTGCAAGATAGCACCATGGCTTCTTGCTAACTGCTCAACGTACCAGAAGCCGACATTATGGCGGGTATCTTCATACTGTGCTCCGGGATTTCCCAGCCCCACAACCAGTCGAATCGACTCTTTTGAGGACAAGAGCTCCGAAGATTTTGCCATAATGCCTCCTTGTGCTTACTCTTCGCCAGTGGCTTCAGCAGACTCTTCAGATTCTTCAGAACCACCGCGAGTAGCCTGAACACTGGCGATATCCAGATCCTGACCGTGAGCGATAACTTCAACGCCCGCAGGAATGACCAGGTCGCTCAGGTGAACGTGGCCACCCACTTCAACCTTGGCCATGTCAACTTCGATGAACTCTGGCAGATCACCTGGCAGACACTTGATTTCCAGATCGACACGGTTGTGTACGATCGCACCACCAGCCTTCACACCAACACACTCTTCTTCATTAATAAAGTGCAGAGGCGCATTAGTGGTGATCTCATGGTCTGCATCAACACGCAGGAAGTCCAGGTGCATGGCAAACTCTTTGGCAGGATGACGCTGCAGATCCTTCAGGATGGCCTGCTGTCTGGCGCCGTCAACCGTCAGGGTCAGAACCTGGGAGTAGAAAGCTTCCACTTCCAGGGCCTTACGGATGGCCTTACCTTCCAGAGTGATCTGTACAGGCTCAGCTTCACCACCGTAGATGATACCAGGAACCAGGTCAGCACGACGGAGGCGGCGGCTCGCACCTTTCCCGATATCCTTGCGCGCTGTTGCGTTTAAAACGATTGTTTCAGACATGATTATCTCCAATATACCTGCCACCACCTTGCGACCAGGCAGCGTCAGGCTGTTCAAAAAGAACCCCCAAAGGGATTCAAAGGTGCGATATCATACCGGCATGGCGCAAAAAAACAAAATATGTTTCCCGTATCAGACTGGGTATTTACTGAAACATTGCGCTGATGGATTCGGCATTACTGATTCTGCGCACAGATTCAGCCAGCAAAGTCGACATATCCAGCTGACGAATCTTATCCAGCGCCTGGGCTGCCGGACTCAGGGGAATAGTATTGGTAACCACCAGCTCATCCAGCTGGGAGTTGGCTACATTTTCCAGGGCGCGACCAGAGAGAATGGGATGAGTACAATATGCATAAACAGCTTTTGCACCCTTCTCTTTCAGGGCCGCAGCCGCCTGACACAATGTACCGGCAGTATCTACCATATCATCAACAAGAATACAGGTGCGCCCGGAAACATCACCAATGATATTCATCACTTCACTCTTGTTGGCCTCTGGACGACGCTTGTCGATAATAGCCAGGTCAGAGTTCAGACGTTTGGCCACGGCCCGGGCACGAACGACACCACCATGGTCCGGCGAAACCACCATCACATCGCTGTAACCACGACGTTCAATATCGTCCAGAAGAATGGGTGAACCGTAGACGTTATCCACAGGGATATCAAAAAACCCCTGAATCTGGTCCGCATGCAAGTCAACCGTCAGGACGCGATCCACACCCACACCGGCAATCATATCGGCAACCACTTTGGCACTGATCGGTACACGGCTGGAACGGGGACGACGATCCTGGCGGGCATAACCAAAATAAGGCAAAACTGCCGTTACACGTATCGCAGAAGAGCGACGCATGGCATCCGCCATCACCAGCAGTTCCATCAGATTATCATTGGTTGGCGCACAGGTGGACTGGATGATAAAAACATCCCGACCACGGACATTTTCCTGAATTTCTACGGCACACTCGCCATCACTGAAACGGCCAACGTAAGCCTTGCCAAGTGGGATATGCAGGTGATTGACAACTTTGTGAACCAAATCCGGATTTGAGTTGCCGGCAAACACCATCATTTTCGACACGGGAAATTACCTTGCTTGGATACTGGGCGTAGGTGGAAAATTCGAGTAATAAGAAAGGATTCAGACAAAGCACTGCCCGAAAGATCAGCATCAACAGATGGCAGGAGACGACTTTCAGTAAGATAGCGCATACGGACAGAATAATGGCTGGGGTGGAGGGATTCGAACCCCCGCATGTCAGGATCAAAACCTGATGC
>NZ_JAHHPP010000128.1 GCF_024606265.1 Endozoicomonas sp. SESOKO1 | reverse complement strand
GCTCGCTACCCAGTGGCTGCCAGCTCCCCTGCCGGAATTGCAGGAACTGATAACCATCATCAAACAGTTTCAGACCCCGGTCCTGGCCGCTGAGCATGGCCTGCTGTTGCTGCTGACGGGTAGTGGCCAGCAGCTGTTCAGCCAGGGTATTGACCTGTCCTGACAGGCTATCCGGTACCAGGGTGGGGATCACCGTGGACAGCATCAGCCCGGTCAGTAACAGCACCAGCATGATTTCCAGCAGGGTAAAGCCCGGGGATTGATGGTGGCGAACAGGGGAAATCAATCGTTCAGGTTCCAGTTACCAATATCATCATCGGTCCCTGGCTGGCGGTCCGGGCCCGCGGAGAAAATATCGATTGAGCCATGCTCACCGGGGCTCAGCAGCAGGTAGTCAGTGCCCCAGGGGTCCTGTGGCAGACGACGGATGTAGCCATCCTCCCGGTAGGATTTTGGCTGCGGTGAGCCCGACGGTTTTTCGATCAGCGCCTCAAGCCCCTGCTGGGTGCTGGGGTAGAAGTTGTTTTCCAGCTTGTACATATCCAGGGCATTTTCCAGGGTGACAATATCACTGACCGCCTTTTGCCGGTCCGCCTGCTCTTTGTTGCCCAGAATATTAGGCACCACCATACTGGCCAATACACCAAGAATGACGATGACCACCATAATTTCCAACAGGGTAAAACCGGTTTGCCGGTGCCTGGCACGTTTGTGATTCATGAGGGGGATTCCTTACTGCAGAAACAGAATCGTCCAATAGGGTTCAGGCTCTCTGTTGACAGGGGGGGAGCCTGTCGAAAGGTAACGCTAGTTTACGCAAAAATGGCCCGTGGAGTAATACTTTCCTGTGCAAATACCTGTGTGAAACACAAACACTTGTGCGTGTTGCAATTATTTCAGCAATGAATGAGACAAACCTCTTTGTTGGTATCATCCGGGGAGGGCGGTAGAGGACTATGGGGATCAGTGTCGATAAAGCGTTTAACCCCATACAATGCACCACATCCTCAGGACCGAGGTATAAGATGGCCATGGGATCAGCAAGAAACTGCCACAGGTTTTTGAGACAGCAAACCTGATGCTTCGCGCTCGCGACTCACACGCAGGACAATATTTTTCTCTTGATCAGAAGAACTGCATGGCAAGGGTATTAGCAAGTTCATTTCCAGAATATGCTACTTACCTACTTGATACATCAACTTTTAGGCATTGATGCCGGTTTAGCCTGACGACAAGTGGCGTATAAGTCAGTGACCTATACCGACAGAGGCATATCTGAGGGTATTCAGTCCGGTATCAAGGTAGTAGAATCAAAGTCTCTTGAGCACAGGTATCAAAAAAAACAACAGTGAACGCTAAACAGCAAGTCATCACATTTATTCGTAATCGTTCTGCAATCTATGACCACGCACTGTCCTGGTCGAATCCTGCTATATGGTGGTTCTATAACTGTGTGGCATTCAAAAATGACGGCGGCTGGTATATGCCGATGGTAATCGCGTCGGTATTAATGACCGTTGTTGCCATAATTCAATCCATAAAGGCCGTTATCGATTACGATATTCCTAGAGAAAAAGAACCACGGTATAAACGTCATCTGAATAAAATTGAGGCGCATTCCCGATCCTTCAGCCATTGACATTACAGGAACTCAGGGACATTCTGAAACCTGACGTGTCGATTTTGCGCCCTGATAATTTATCGGGGCGTTTTCGTATATACACCTGTGCAGTGTCGGCAGACTGCAACCGAACTCAGAATGAGTGGTGACGCTCTGAATGGGGAATTCAGTTTCCCGGCTTAGGCTGATTCGGGTTGCATACCTGCAAAGCTCATTATTGGCAGGCAACGCGGTCAAAGCATTGCAAATAACACGGGTTCCCCTCTGATTACTGATCAGCTGGTGATTTTTTTACATCCTGAATTGTGTCCCTAAGCGGCTCTTGAGTAACCTTTAGATAAGAACTGGTCGTTTGACAAAAGGAAAAAACAGGCAGGAAGGTTTTTTCAGAAAATAAGAACAAGGAGTCTTTGATGAATGGTGGGCCCACCAGGACTTGAACCTGGGACCAACGGATTATGAGACATTGTAAGCAGTTAAACTAACGTACTGATTTTGTTTATATATCCTTTGTTTTCAATTAATTATGAAAATTAATTTTCCCCATTATACCCCATTATTCCCCTATTTCGTGGTCAAAATGTGGACACTTAGATTGATTTACCAGACCGTATCTGTTCATTATATTTAGCCCTTTCACGCTCTATAAACTCATGCTCTGGTACACCCTTACTTTCATAGTGTTCTATCATCTGATTCCATATTGATAAGGATTGAATATCATTAAGGTACTGGTCAAAGGGAAGGCTATTTCTAGTGTACTGAGGCATCAAATTTCCTAGGGTCAAGTAAACATTGTTTCCATTGTGACCAGTACCAGACTTTTTGTAGGCTCTCTGGTAGCAATACTTAGAAGATTCGGAGATTTTACTATTAAAATCAATATCGTTCATTAATATCGTCCATAGTGGATCATAATATCTTTTGTTGTACATAAACTTGAATCTCTCCAATGCGTAGAGCCATAAAGCATTAATATGTGGTACTACGTCTTGATACGTGAATAACTCTAAATCCATAGAACCTGTATGAACGTTAAAACTACCCCAGCAAAATTGACGCAAAACGGTATGATGTAAGCGTAACTCAATACGGAAGGTTGTCTTTTCATCATCATAGTTCTTATTGAAGCTTGACCATTTAAAGCGCATATAATCTAATTTATCAATATCTTTAGATTGTCGTGTTTTATTATAAATAGCTAGTTGTACACTAGAAGCCGCTCCTATTCTAAAGGACTGCGCATTGTTGTAAATAACATTGACATCTTCAATATCAAATTCAACAACGTTTCTATAATGAGATTCTGCCGTTCTTTTGGCCTTATGTTTTATCCTGCTAGGCATTTCTTTATCAGGCTCCCACCCCTGAACATCGACAGCTAAATGTATCGGTAAATTATTAGGCTCTGGATTAAGCAGCATTTTTTCAGCATACATATTAACACTGTCTTGTATTTCATTTATTGGTCTCTTATCGATAAACCAAGGAGAGCACTCTATTTTTAAGTGAGCCGCAGGTACATCCGGTTTTTTATGCCAGTTTTTATAGAGAATGGTTAAGCCGATATCATTATTTTGAAGAATGTATTGATAACCTGATGACTTGGAAGATTTTCTAATTGACCATTCGATATCATCAAAAAACATAGAGTTTTCGCCAGCATCAAATGACTGTATAAGAGAAGTTAAAAAATCTATATTAATAGCACCTTTATACATAGGGCGTATCGTATCGACGAATACCCCTACAACTTGAAAACCTGACTTATAGAAATCCTTAACTACCCCGTCTTTACTATGCACAAACAGTAAACCTTTATCAGAAATAGATGTTTCTATTCCATTCGATGAAAGCTCATAACGTGGTATATGTTTCATGGTAAATATCCTTATTTACGCAGTGATTCTTGATACTGCTCCATTTTGCTTATGACTGCTTTCATTTGAGAATTTGAAGAAAAAAGGTAGTGTTCTTGCATAGCGAAATCATGAGAAACTGCATACAAGTAAGCGTGCTTAGACTCCATTGGACGCCAGTAATTAGAAACCATCATTAGCTGTCTAAAAAAATAAGTACTTGGCCGTATAAAATTAGAAGCTAGATTTTTATGCAATTCATAATCTGACATAAAATCAGATTTTGCCTTTTTTGCTAGCTTTAGTTGAGACTTTGTTAATTCCTTATAACAAGCCTTACCCCTAGTAATGGACGGATCGAAGTAATTAATAAAAGATGCATCAATATTTATTTCTTGTTCGTGTTCGTAATCCAGAGCCTCAATAGAAAACTTGTCCAACATTTTATTTTCCATTGATACGGTAGTTATGTTATTCTGAAAAGTAGCCATAGTAGCACCTCCTATTGTGCTATTTTGGTTAGTTACTGATAAGTGTTAGTGGCACTTATCAGTAGCGTTTTTCCTATTCCTCTATACCATTTCTCCTTAAACACTCTCTCATCCATTGTTCTTTTTCTTCTTTTGTATAGATCCTTTTCTTTCGTGTAGGCATTAAGCCAGAAGCTTGAATAGATTTCATGGCATCTATTATGTTTGTGTGCTCTTTTACTACAACTTGTATGGATTCTTTACGGGAATTATCTTGATCATTTTTCTTTTTCATTTCTTTGAACTCCATTTGATTTAGTTCTATCCAATAGAAAAACCTTTATAGCTTGCCTGATAACCGAGCTTACAGACCTTTCCTCAAATTCCGCAATATCTCTAATCTCTTGCATTACCTCCCTATCAACCTGAATAACAAACGAGACTTTATTTTCTTTATCTCCTTTCGCCTTACTCATGACCCCCTCCCCTCTTGTTCCTTTAATTTAACTATAGTCGATGATTTCCAATCTTTCCCATTGAAAACCACTGATTTCTAAAAAATATGCGATTTCAGACGAAAGGATAAATAGATCGAAGTAAAAGATATATAAAACCTATTCTTTATGAATCTATCGGCCTCCTGTGGTCGTTATTAGAGAAGTGCTACAGGGAACTTCTCTTACCGCGCCCTGCTGGGCTGAGCTTTCCAGCAGGGGCGGCACTATTGCAATTAATAGGTGTCTAATTGACCTAATGGACAGGAGATAATAAGAAATGGCTATCAAGCGAACAGAAGCAGGCTGGATTGCTGATTTTAGGATTAATGGTAGAGGGACTAGGCGATACAGGAAAACGTTCAATACAAAAGGCGAGGCGCAGCGATACGAGCTGTATATAAAGAATAAGGCATTTCAAGATAAAGAATGGAATCCAGATAAACCAGACAATCGACGATTAAGCGATCTTGTTTTTAAGTGGTACGAATTACACGGAAGAAGCCTTAAAACAGGGGAAGATAGAAAAAATATGCTATTGACTATCTGCGAGGAAGCTGGAGACCCTATAGCTAGAACTTTTGATTCAAAAGCGTTTATAGAGTTCAGGTCTTTAAAGCTTGAAGGCTCTATAGGGAAAATGAAGGTTACTGAGAATACAGTAAATCATTATTTGGCGTATTTCCGAGCAATATATAATGAACTGGAAAGATTGGGGGATTGGAAGCATGGAAACCCTCTATCGACGGTAAAGAAAATTAAGATAGATGAACAAGAGCTGTCGTATTTAACTGATCAGCAGGTATCAATTTTACTTGATAGTCTGGAATCAAGAAGAGATAAAAACAATGCCGCTATTATTAGTAAAATTTGCCTTGCTACTGGTGCTAGGTGGAGCGAGGCAGAAGAGTTAAGAGATTCGCAAATTTCAAAATATAGAATTACTTTTGCAAGGACTAAAAGTGGAAAAGCTAGGACAGTTCCTATAGAAAAATGGCTTTATAACTCGATTATGCAGGAGAGAAGAGGGGTTGATAGTCTTTTCATTCCCTGTTATGGGGTATTCAGAAAAGCTTGCAAAGATTTAAAGTTAAATTTACCTAGAGGTCAGCTAACTCATATATTGAGGCACACATTCGCCAGTCATTTCATGATGAATGGAGGTGATATTTTAACCCTTCAAAGGGTGCTTGGTCATCAATCCCTTATGATGACTATGAGGTATGCCCACCTAGCACCGGATCATTTAGAGAAAGCACTTAGGTTTAATCCTATATCAAGCATCAGGGAAAACACGGAGCCTCCTTGATTTTTATTGACTTGGAACCTTTAGGGCTTTTAATTGACGCTTTGCTGAGGGTGACCCCCTATCGGGAATCACCCTTGCTAAAAGTGTATTAGCCCTATTCCTAGTCAATAAAAATAAAGGTATCCATGTTTTTTTTGTGGTCAAAATGTGGACAATTAAAGGGAGTCAGGACAAGAAGGGATGAGTAGCCTGACTACTAACTTTTTGATAATTAAGTTGTTTTATGGTGGGCCCAGAAGGACTTGAACCTTCGACCAACGGATTATGAGTCCGCTGCTCTAACCAACTGAGCTATAGGCCCTGAAGCGGTTGGATTATACGCATAGATTTACTCCGCCGCCAACCCTGTTATCACCTTTTGACGGTTTTTCCTTACCGTCCTCGCCGATCACCGCAGATTCCGTATCAGATCAGGAATCGGTTGGTAATATTCCGGATGCTATTTCACCTGCTTCCATCCAAATGGGGACATTGGTTCTTTGCCGTCGCTCAAAAGCAATGCAGTGAACCCGCTATTCATTTTGAGGTCAAACGGCGTTAGTAATGGTTCCAATGTGCAGGGGGTCCTCTGAAAGCAACAGTATCAACCTGCCCCCCCAAAAAACCTGCAGCTAAGCAACAAGCCGGTTCAGGCAGGATTCCTGACCGATCTGGACGTACATTTAACGGAAAATTTAACGGCAAAAGAGTCACAAGTCATCAGTCGTATAGAGTTGCGGCCACCAACCTGGATGATGGCAGGCGTATTGAGGATGCCTTTTGGAAAAAAAAACCATTACAAGGCCGTCAAATCAACTCGGCTGATGTGCTTGCCGCCTATGGAAATGACATCACGTCTCTTCGGGGTGGTTTCTTTCTGCAAAAGCTTTGCTTGCAAAACATTATGCATGGCAATAGCGAAGTTACTCCGGACCAGGTCATTGTGGAATTCAACCGAAAGCCAGGTCGAAATAACAAGTGCCAATTGGCGATGGCACGCTTCAAAGTGGAATGTTGCCTGACGGGCCTGGTGTTGAATGGTCGAACGATCAAGCCAGATGAGGTGGTCAGGGATTTCCCGGTTAGTCCGGAAGGCAGGTTGGGGCTGGCGCGCTTCAAAGAGGAATGTTGCCTGATGGGTCTGGTGTTGGGTGGTCAGCAGGTCATGCCGGATGCGGTGGTCAGGGATTATCAGGCAGCCAACGCCACACTGGAGCTGGCGCGCTTCAAAGCGGAATGCTGCCTGAAGGGGCTGCCGCTGGGTGGCCAGCCGGTCCCACCGGATGCGGTGGTCAGGGATTTTCCGGATAGCCCGAAAGGCAAACTGGGGGCAGCACGCTTTAAGGAACAATGTTGCCTGATGGGCCTGTCGTTGAAGGGCAGGCCGGTCCCACCGGACGCAGTGGTTGAGGATTTCCCGGAAAATCCCGAAGGTCGGCTGGGGCTGGCGCGCTTCAAGGCAGAATGTTGCCTCAGGGGGCTGTTATTGACTGGCCAGCCGGTGACACCGGAGATGGTGGTTAAGGATTTCCCGGATAATTCCCAAGGCAAACTGGGGCTGGCGCGTTTCAGGGCAGAATGTTGCCTCAAGGAGCTGTCGTTGTATGGCCGGCATGTGATACCGGATACGGTGGTCAAGGATTATCAGGCAGCCAATGCACCAATGGGTCTTGCCTGCTTCAAAGCGGAATGTTGTCTGATGGGCCTGGCATTGAATGGCCAGCCGGTGACACCGGATGCCGTGGTTAAGGATTATCAGGCCGTCAGGGCAACGCTGAAACTTACGCATTTCAAGGCAGAATGTTGCCTGAGGGGCCTGGTGTTGAATGGTCGGCAGGTCACACCGGATGCCGTGGTCAAGGATTTTCAGGCAGCCAACGCACCACTGGGGCTGGCGCGCTTCAAAGAGGATTGTTGCCTGAGGGGCCTGGTGTTGCATGGCCAGCAGGTGGCACCGGATGAGGTGGTTAACGATTATCGGGCAGCCAGGGCACCACTGGAGCTGGCGCGCTTCAAGGAGGCCTGTTGCCTGAGGGGTCTGGCGTTGAATAGCCGGCAGGTGTCACCGGATGAGGTGGTTAAGGCTTTTCAGTCAGCCAACGAAGCACTGGGGCTGGCGCGCTTCAAACAGAATTGCTGTCTGCAGGGCCTGGCGTTGAATGGCCAGCCGGTCACACCGGCTGAGGTGGTTAATGATTATCGGGCAGCCAGGGCACCACTGGAGCTGGCGCGTTTCAAAGAGGAATGTTGCCTGAGGGGCCTGGCGTTGAATGGCCAGCAGGTGGCACCGGATGAGGTGGTTAAGGCTTTTCAGACAGCCAACGAAGCACTGGGGCTGGCGCGCTTCAAACAGGATTGCTGTCTGCTGGGCCTGGTGTTGAACGGCCAGCCGGTCACACCGGATGAGGTGGTTAACGATTATCGGGCAGCCAGGGCGCCACTGGAGCTGGCGCGCTTCAAGGCAGAATGTTGCCTGAGGGGCCTGGTGTTGAAGGGCAGGAAGGTCACTCCGTATGTGGTGGTTAAGGCTTTCCCGGATAACTCAAAGGGCAGACTGGGTATAGCCCGCTTTAAGGAACTGTGTTGCCTGTCGGAACTGCCGCTGAATGGCCAGCAGGTTTCACCGGATGCGGTGATTAAGGGTTACCCGAATGGACTGGAAGGCCAACTGGCGATAGCGCGCTTTAAGGCACAGTGTTGCCTGATGGGCCTGGTGTTGCAGGGCCAGCCGGTCACACCAGAAGAGGTGGTCAATGATTTTCCGGGAAGTCCAGAGGGCAAACTGGGGATGGTGCGTTTCAAAGAGGAGTGTTGCCTGAGGGGCCTGACGTTGAATGGCCAGCAGGTTACGCCGGATGCCGTAGTCAAGGATTTTGAACGCGGCGGCTGGTTGCTCGAAAGAGCTATTTTTTATGCGAAGCTGGCATTGAATGCCCTGGAATTGAATGGCAACAATCTGGATAACCAGGCCGTATTGGCAGCCTTTAATCAAGCACCCGGGGATCACTCTTTACGGCAAGCTGAATACCTGATGCAAAGCTTGAAACAACGTAAGTGGTACGATGAAACCAATGAAGCCCAGGGTGTCATTCAACAGGCCTGGCAAATCCTGAACAGCGTATCGGTCAATGATGAGCAACAGCGACTGCAATGTATCCTGAAATTTACGGCCATGGAGCATGAACTGTCGATTGATCATCAGCGAGTGTCAGCAGAAGAGGTATTGCAATCCATCACAACACTGAGGAACTCATTCAGGAATAAACGTATTCACTTCTTCTTCCTGGCTCACTGCTATATCACGGGACTGTCTATTGATGGACAGAAAATCCATCCGGATCAGGTTTTGCAGTGCCTTCAGGGTTTTCCCAAAGGAAGCAATCTGCGCTTTGCCCTGGAGTCCTGGTTTGCAGGAATGAGTACGCAAGCCAATACCATGAGTCAGCTACTGTTTGAACAGAAAAGGGCCACTATACCATGGCGTGATAGTCCCGACGGATACGCAGCCGCTGCCAGTCAGCATAAGGCTGCTGTTGTCGTTAGTCCGGCGGACCCTGTATCGCCCGGGCGCGGATTGCATGAGCAGGCCACCGTTCACTCCTGGTCAAGCGAACCGGGTTTCCTGAACCCGCATCCGCAGTTAAATGCGTTAATGCTACAAACATTGGGAATTATTCAGGAAATCAATGATTCTTATCGCAATCCCCCGCTTCTGATTACCGGTTCATACGCGCGTTTTTTACAGAACCTTTGCGCATCATTCAATGATATTGACATTGTCTGCACAATGGTAAAGCCAGCCAGAATACTCTTTGCCAGGCTGCGGGCACTCAACACTGACAGGGAGCTGGAAATCCCCAAACGCATCGTCATCTGGCCCATCCAGGGGTGTCAGGAGATTAAACTGCCAAAGACCTACAATATTCATCTCAAAGACGGTGATTTGGGTATGAAAGCCATGGGGCTTCAGGTCAGTATTGATGCCAGGGTAACCGATGGCAATGCAGCACGATTGGCCGTTCACGTGCCTGGCGTTGAGAGGCTGGTATGGTGTTTGTCGTTCGCTGAAGAAACCCGGTTACTGAACAGTACGCTGGACTATCTCGCGGATAACCTTGACCCGCTGACCATGCAATTGCAAAGAGGAGAGTTATTTTCCATACCAAGAACCATTCTGTTTAATTTGCCTCAAAACCGCGATGAGCGTATTTACGGCTTGCTTATGCGCTCACTGCTTACCCTGAATAAAGCCAGGCAGTTTATTACCCTGCACGCTCAGGAAAATACCGGAAAACCTGACAGCCGGGCTCACCAGCTTCAGGAAGAACGACAACGACTTGATACACTGGCTGCGAGTCTGCAAACGAAATTGCATCGCCATGCTTACCGTAATGATTTTGAGCGCAGAGTGAATGACTGGCTATCGACAACTGATCATGTTAATGACTACGAGATCAAGAGGAAGGACTTTATCAGGTCATTACTCGCAATGATGCACCCTGACTATTAATGGCAACAATATCAATCGCAACAATATCAATCGCAACAATAACCGACAGAAACGCAATTCCACACCGGCCAACAAACAAATTAAGGTGCATATTTGTTCCTCCTGGTACTTGGATGGAACCTAATAATCATTTCAAGGTCAAAGGGCGGTACTTATAGTTCAAGTGTGCAGGGTATTGTTCTGAAAGCAACTGCATTGCCTCCCCCCCACCCGAAGTCTGCTGGCTGGAATGAACGACAACCCCGGTCGGGCCGTATACCCCAGCGCTCCATAAGTGCGTTTAGTGGTAAAAGAGTTTCAAACCATCGGTCACATCAATACACAGCCTCCATCCCGGCTGATGGCAAATGCATTGAGGATGCCTTTTGGAAAAAAAAACCATTACAAGGTCGTCAGATTACTCCGGCTGGTGTGCTTGGCGCCTATGGAAATGACAGAACGTCTCTCAGAGGAGCCTTCTTCCTGCAAAAACTGTGCTTGCAGAATATTCTGATTAACAACAGGAAAGTTACCCCGGACCAGGTGATAGAGGAATTCAGCCGGGCACCGGATCAAAATAACAAGTACCAATTAGCGATAGCACGTTTCCAGGCAGAGTGTTGCCTCAGGGGCCTGCCGTTGAAGGGCCAGCAGGTTACGCCAGATTCGATAGTCAAAGGCTATCAGGCCGTCAAGGCAACACTGGAACTGGCGCGTTTCAAGGCGGCATGTTGCCTGGGTGGCCTGCCAGTAAATGGACTGCAGGTTACACCGGATATGGTGGTCAGGGGGTTCCCGGAGAGTCCGGAAGGCAGACTGGGGAGAGCTCGTTTCAAAGAGGAATGTTGCCTGCGAGGGCTGCCGTTGAATGGCCGGAAGGTCACGCCAGATACGGTGGTCAAGAGTTTTCTGGGCTGTCCGAAAGTCAACCTCGCGTTAGCGCGCTTCAAAGCGGAATGTTGCCTGAGGGGACTGGAGCTGAATGGCCAGCAGGTCACACCGGAGGCAGTGGTCAAGGATTATCAGGCCGCCAGTGCAACACTGGAGTTGGCGCGCTTCAAAGCGGAATGTTGCCTGAGAAGTCTGCCATTGAATGGCGATCAGGTCACGACGGATGCAGTAGCTGAGGATTATCAAAAAGCCGGGGCGACACTGGAGCTGGCGCGCTTCAAAGTTGAATGTTGCCTGAGAGGCCTGCTGTTGAATGGCCAGCAAGTCACCCCGGATATGGTAGTTAAGTATTGCCGGGCAGTCGGCGCAACAATGACGATAGCGCGCTTTAAAGAGCAGTGTTGCGTGAAGGATCTGTTGTTGAATGGGAAGCAGGTAACTCCGGATGAGGTATTAAAAGATTTTCCGGATAGTCTGGAAGGCAGGCTGGGGGCAGCACGCTTCCAGGCGGAATGTTGCATGAGGGGCCTGCCATTGAATGGCCAGCAGGTTACCCCGGATGCGGTGGTTAAGAAGTTTCCGGATAGTTCACTGGGCAAACTGGGGATAGCACGTTTTAAGGAACACTGTTGCCTGAATGGCTTGCTGTTCAATGGCCGGCAGGTTGCAGCGGATGAGGTGGTCAAGGAGTTTCCGGGCAGTCCGGAAGGTCGGCTCGGACTGGCGCGTTTTAAAGCGGAATGTTGTCTGAGGGGGCTGTTGTTGAATGGGCAGCAGATCGCAACAGATGCCGTGGTCAGGGGGTTCCCGGACAGCCAGGAAGGCAAATTGGGGGTCGCGCGCTTTAAGGATCAATGTTGCCTGAAGGGCCTGCCTTTGAATGGTCGGCAGGTCTCACCGGATTGGGTGGTTAAGGACTATCAGGCCGCCAGGGCAACCCTGGAGCTGGCGCGTTTTCAGGAACAATGTTGCCTGAGGGGCCTGGCGTTGCATGGCCAGCAGATCACAACAGATGCAGTGGTCAAGGGTTTCCCGGACAGCCCGGAAGGCAAATTGGGGATGGCGCGCTTCAAGGAAAGATGTTGTCTGAGGGGCCTGCCGATAAATGGCCAGCTGGTCACGCCGGAGGAGGTGGTTGAGGTTTTTCAGGCCATCAAGGCATTACTGGAGCTGGCGCGTTTTACAGCGGATTGTCTTCTGAGGGGCTTGCCGATAAATGGCCAGCAGGTGACACCCGATGGTGTGGTTAAGGGGTACCAGGCAGCCAGGGCAAACCTGGAGCTGGGGCGCTTCAGGGGGGAATGTTGTCTGAGAGGCCTGTTGTTGAATGGTCAGAAGGTGACACCGGAGGCTGTGGTTAAGGATTATGACTGCGGTGGCTGGTTGCTTGAAAAAGCTATTTTTTATGCTCAGCTGGCAATGAATGCAAGAGTATTGAATAACGCTTATCTGGATAACCATAAAGTATTGGAAGCGTATGATGAAGTACCGGGGGATCAATCTTTAAGGCAGGCTGAGTACCTGATGCAACGGTTGAATCAACCTCAATGGTATGATGAAACCAGCGAAGCCCAGGATATCCTGCAACAAGCCTGGCTGATGCTGAACAGCGTACCCGTCAAAGATGAGCAGCATCGACTGCAATGCATATTAAAATTCATGGCCATGCAGCATGAATTGACCATTGATCACCAGCGAGTGTCAGCAGAACAGGTATTGCAATCCATTAAAACACTGCGGCGCTCATTTCAGAATTCACGCATTTATTTCTTCTTTCTGGCACATTGTCATATCACGGGACTGCCTGTTGATGGACAGGAGATCCATGCACGACAGGTTATGGAGTGCCTTCAGCGTTTTCCTGAAGGAAGCAAGTTGCGCCAGGCCCTGGGCTGGTGGTTTGAACAATGCAGCTGCGAAGCCAATATTGTCATGGACGAGTTATTGTTGAAACGAAAAATTTCAGACACTCCTGTCTATAATGCCGGACAGTGGCGTGGGGATCACCTCCCCGATGTCATTCCCGATGCAGGGATTGCAGGGCGAAGCGTAATAAAGTCGGTGGGGTTATTGGTTGACAGTCCCGGCCAGGAAGGCTTATTCCCTTATCAGGTCAGGCAATACCGGGATGAACCAGAAAGTACCGCCGTCACGCGGGCTGAAACTCTGAGGCAATGTTCAAAAACAGGCAGGATGGATTTCCCGGACCATCAGTTTTCGCGGTTAAATGCGCTAGCGCTGAAAACACTGGAGATTATTCAGGAAATCAATGGTTCTTATAGCAACCCCCCACTTCTGATTACTGGTTCATACGCGCGTTTTTTACAGAACCTCTGCTCACCATTTAATGATATTGACATTATCTGCACGATAGAAGCGTCTGCCAGTACCCTCTTTGAAAAGTTGCAGGCACTGAACAGCGACACGGATTCAGAAATCCCCAAAAGCATCATCATCCGGCCAATCCCGGGATGCCCGGAGATTAAACTGCCAAAAGCCTACAATATTCACCTGAAAGAAGGTGATTTAGGTCGCAAGGCAATGGCGCTTCAGGTCAGTGTTGATACCAGGGTTGCCTATGGCAATGCTGCGCAATTGGCGGTTCCCGTTCCCGGCGTCGAGAGGCCGGTATGGTGTTTGTCGTTTGCTGAAGAAACCCGGTTACTGAACGATACGGTGGAATACCTCACCGATAAACTTGATCTGTTGACAGAGCAATTGCAAAAAGGGGTGGTATTTGACTTGCCCCGAACCATACTTTTTAACACCCCCAAAAACACCAGGGAACGTATTTATGGCCTGCTGATGCGCTCCCTGCTTACCCTGAATAAAGCCAGACAGTTTATCGCCCTGCACTCTCAGGCTCCCCCCGGAAAAACCGACTGGACCAACCAGCTTCAAAAAGAAAAACAACGCCTTCACGCAGCCACGGAAAATCTTCAAATAAAATTGGCCGGCCAGGTTTGCCGACATGATTTTGAGTACAGAGTTAACCGCTGGCTATTGACTACTCAGCCTGTGAATAGTTACCAGGCCAAAAGGAAACAATTTATCAAGGCACTGCTGGCGATGATGCATTCTGAATAAGTAGCTGGCCATATGGAATCGAACTATCTAACTCCCTTAACAGAAACTCGCACAACCACAATTATTAGAGGATAATGGCCATCTGGTAAGCGCATCCATATTGGAACGCCATATTCAGGATAACAAGTCTGAACGGTGACGAACGGGGAGATTATGGCGCTGGAAAAGATTAAAGCGGCTTTTCAGTCGGGTATGCAGAATATTTCGGGGCTTATTCATGGCAAAGTCCTGCTCGTTGGTGCTGGTATTCTGATTCTGTTTCTTTCTCTTGTTGGCTGGTACTGGAGTCAGGAGCCAGATCTGTTTTCAGTAAAGGCCAATGCAGAAAAGCTGGCGGCTGGTAATTCCCAGAGTGTCGTCACGGGTTATACCACAACGGCAACGCTCTATACCCTGGCAGATACGCTGCTGACCAAGCCGGGTGGTTTCCTGAGAAATGACATCATGCCACCGGGCGTACTGATGGATAATATGCCGAGTTGGGAACTTGGGGTTCTGATCCAGGTCCGTGATATGGCGCGGGCACTGCGCAAGGACTTCAGTCGCTCCCAGTCACAGTCAAGGGAAGACCCGGACCTGGCGGTGGCCGAGCCTCAGTTTAATTTTGATGCAAAAAGCTGGATTCTGCCCTCCAGTGAGCGGGAATACCAGAGGGGCATTGATAAGCTGCAAAGCTACATGACCCGCTTGTCAGATACCAGTGACTCGGCTCAATTTTATGCCCGGGCCGATAATCTGACTCGCTGGCTGGGGGATGTAGAAACCCGTCTGGGCAGCCTTTCCCAGCGCTTGAGTGCCAGCGTTGGTAAACCGCGCCTGAACACTGACCTTTCGGGGGATGCAGGGGCTACCCAATCGACCGAAGGTGCTGTTTTGGTTGATGTAAAAACACCGTGGTCACAGATTGACGATGTTTTCTATGAGGCCCGGGGCTCTTCCTGGGCTCTGATACATCTTCTCAGGGCTGTAGAAGTCGACTTTGCTGATGTTCTGGACAAGAAAAATGCCACAGTCAGTGTCCGGCAGATTATCCGCGAGCTGGAGGCTACTCAGGATACGGTCTGGAGTCCGATGATACTGAATGGTTCCGGCTTTGGGTTTCTGGCCAATCACTCTCTGGTGATGGCGAATTATGTTTCCCGTGCCAATGCGGCGATTATTGATCTGCGTCGTTTACTGGAACAAGGGTAGCCGTTGTTTTTTATTTTGGGGGGAAATAAATACCCCCTGTTTTTTACTCAACTCTGAATCCATCGCTTTGTGTCATTAAACAGGTCCACGGTCATATCAGTGAAAGGTTTATAGGCTTTGGTCGCTTTATAAGTGGCGTTCCAGACCTGTTCATACACACCAAAGGAAATGCGTTTTGCCGGAATAGCCACTGTTTCAGCAACAAATAGAGTGACACTTGCCATCACTGGAAACACCGAAAAATTAAACATCTCTGGCAATGTCTCAAAGGGCAGAGCCAGCCATTTAAATACCTGTTGTGCATAACTGACACTGTATTCCTTAATTGATTTTTCTGCCGGGGAGGAAGAAATGCGTGCTTTTATTGTCGACGTTATCCCGGCCATAGCCCCGGTAAGTGCCCCCATACCGGTAATGGTCATTACTGTGACGTAATAACCGGCAAAAATGCCCGCATTCAATAAAGTGCTACAGGCTTTTAATGGGATGCACAGAGTTTCAGAAACTTTCAAGAGCAAGCGTTTGCCATCACGCTGCAATCTGGACATGAATGTTTCTGTGCCTTTGATCACTTCACACTTTCTAACGGATAGCGCATCACTTGTTCCCAAAGGCACGTTACTACCAGTGAAAGCCCTGGTTTTGGTACACAGGCAGTCTTCAGATACTTCATCGTTTTGATATACGTTCCCGGGATGGTGCACATATAAAGTGCTGTTTTTTATGGCTGTAGATGAGTTCATAGGCAATACCTGACAGTGATTTCGATCATGCATTATGAGTTATGTCGGTTCTTCTCGATTTTCTGCCGTCCTTGCTACGGGGTCGCCTGGACGGGCGCTATTCTCGGTCAGCCTCCTGGCAGATTTTTTTAACTAATTGATTTTAAAGTTGCTTATTAGCTGATGGCTTAGCGTTCTGTTAGCATTCATACTGTTAGCATTCATATAATTAGATTCAATATTGGTAATATGGTTCAAAATTTATGTCTGACATTTCCTCAAGGCTTGAACAGCAGCTGGGTTTTATCAAGGAACTGGATAAACTCAAGGCGGTTTATCGAAAAACCATGGTAAAGCCTGATAACAGCCGACAGGAGAACAGTGCCGAACATAGCTGGCATATTGCGGTGCAGGCTATGACGCTTAAAGAGTATGCGCAAGAACCGGTTGATATTGGCCGTGTGATCAAGATGTTACTGCTTCATGATATTGTGGAAATTGATGCAGGAGATACATTTGCGTTTGCTGAATCTACAGAACTGGCTGGTCAGGCAACGAAAGAAATGCAGGCTGCCGAGCGACTCTTTGGGCTACTGCCCGAGGAACAGGCTGATGAGTTCAAGGCACTCTGGCTTGAGTTTGAGCAGGTGCATAGCCCGGATGCCCGCTTTGCCAAAGCCATGGACTGCCTGTTACCTGTAATTCAGAATATGGATAGCGAGGGAGGCACCTGGGCAAAGTATCAGGTTACCCGCAGCCAGGTTTTAAGACGGAACCAGTACCTGGAGAACCTGGCGCCCAAACTGTGGAGTTATGTCCTTGAACAGATTGATATCTCTGTTGGCAATGGCTGGCTTCAGGATTGTTGATCTTAAGTGGCATCGCTTAAAAAGCCAGTACTCCTGTAAATGGGTATTTACAAGCTGACGCAGTGAAACAAAAGTGACATACTCCTGCGCTTTCCTGCTTTAGCAAGTTCAATATGCAATCGTCTTTCAACAGCAACTACCTTCCCAAAAATCCGCTCAAGACTGGCCTTGGACGTTTGGTTCTGTGGCTACTTGGCGGATGGAAAATTGAAGGAAACCTGCCGGAAAACCTTGGCAAGTATGTGATTATCGTCGCTCATCACACATCAAACTGGGATTTTGTCATCGGCGTTGCGGTTAAGCTGATAACCCGGATACGTGTCCGTTTTTTTGCCAAGCACTCGCTGTTTTTCTGGCCCCTGGGTGTTTTGATGAGTCGGTTGGGTGGTATTCCGATTGAGCGTGATAAATCCATCAACCGGGTTGACCAGGCCATCACAGAGATCAACAGCAGTGAGCACTTCGTGCTGGTTATTGCGCCTGAGGGCACCCGGTCAAAAGTGAAAAAGTGGAAAACCGGCTTTTATCATATAGCTAATGGTGCCAACGTTCCGGTTGTGCCCATTGCCTTCGACTTTCGGCAGAGAAAGGTAATTATCGGGTCTCCCATGTCCATGTCCGGGGATATTCCCGCTGACTTTGAAAGAATGCATGAGTTCTTTCTTTCTCATCCGGGCAAACATCCTGAACTTGGCTGTGATGGGCCATTTGAAACACCCAATATATACGACAAATAAGTTCAGCCTGGCGTAGTTTGCGAATACAATTGGTATTATATTGATCAGGAGGTAAGCGACTAAAGCGCCATCCTCTATAATGAGGAACCAGTCCTTACCTGACGGTTGGCAATGTCTGGTTTCTGTTTAACCGGCCATATCAATCAGAAGCACTCACGTGACCTTTGCAAACCAGTATACCAAGCACTCTGTCTCCCGTTTTTCCAAGTCAGGCACCACAAGCGTATTAAGGTTTATTCCTTTTCTGTTTACTGTGTTATTCAGTGGTTGTGGGCTATTCACCACGGCGTCGGGACAACAGCCAGTCACACTCAGTGACCTGGAGGGCTGGAGCCAGGAACAGGCGATTGCGGTAAGACCGGCTTTGGTTAACAGTTGCAAGCACTTGAGCCGTTCGGTGCTGACCGACCAAAGTCCCTGGGGTACCTACCAGCAATGGCAATTGCTGTGTAAAGAACTGACGCAAACGCCTGACCGTCAACTGAAAGCCTTTTTTGAGCAAAGCTTCACACTTGTACCCGTCGCTCCCCGGGAGAAAGGCCTGTTTACCGCTTATTATTCCCCGGTTATTCTTGGCAGCCTGAACCCTTCTGAAGAATACTCGATCCCCCTGTTGAAACTTCCCCATGATCTGGTCAAGGTTCGCCTTGCTGATTTTGGACTCAGTGGACAGGGATTGGTTGGCCGGGTTGAGAAAGGCTTCCTGAAACCCTATGGCAGTCGGACACAAATCAATCAACAGTCGGTAAAAAGCAGCGATGTACTCTTATGGTTGAGCAGTCCTGTTGATAAGTTCTTCCTGCAGGTTCAGGGCTCAGGAAATATCGAACTGCCCGACGGCAACATCATTCATGTTGGATACGCGGGTAATAATGGCCACAACTATGTGGCCATTGGGAAGATACTGAAACAGAAAGGAGAACTGGAAGAAGTATCCATGCAAACCATTCGGTCATGGCTTGAAAAAAATCCGGATAAAAGCGAATGGCTACTCAACCAGAACCCTCGCTACATCTTCTTCGGTTTTTCTGATGAAGGCGCCATCACCGCCCAGGGGGTGCCTGCCACCAGGGGAAGAACACTGGCTGTTGATCCATCTTATATTCCCCTCGGCTTGCCGGTGTGGCTTGATACCCGCCTCACTGCCACCGGTGAGAAGTTCCAGCAGATGATGGTTGCCCAGGATACCGGAAGCGCAATAAAGGGACCTGTCCGTGGGGATATTTATATGGGCACGGGTAAAGATGCGGCCCTGATTGCCGGGCCACAACAGGAGCCGGGCAAGCTGTATGTGCTGATTCCCCGCTGACGTAATTATCATGCTATCGATTGATGCGATCCTCTTTGACAGGAGCCAGCCCAACAGTCTGGCTCCTTATTAGATAAACAGATTTGGAATCTGCTGAAAAATCAAGAAAGCCCCTCATTTTCATCATGTTATATGAATTCTGACAGGATTCCCCTCGTCCGCCTGGCGAAAAATTGAACGATATTGCTAAAAAATTGTCCAATTGGTTCACGGCAATAATTTCAATATTCATCGAATCGATAAATATTATTCAAATTAAGGGAGTAACCATGGACACCCATCTTCAGTTCCAGCCGCAGCCCGATTATTTACATTCTCATGTTCAGCCGTTAGCCACTTCTGCCGCCAGCGTTGAATCAACCTGTCAGGGAAGGAAAGTCAGTCAATACCAGGGAGAAGTAAAAAGCCTGAAGGAAGAGGAGCAAGGCCTGGGAGCCAGGGCATGGTCTTCAATTAAAAGCATTCCACGCACTATTTCCATATTCTGCCGGGCCATCGGAAAAGTATCACTGGTTGCTTATTATTTTGTAAAACACCAGCTGTTTGGGTACGAGTTTACCAGCGAGCATTTGCAGAACTATTTACAAAGGCTGGGTTCGGCTTACCCAAAAATGCTCCAGACGGTAGTGGCTAATCCGGAACTGTTAAAGGAACTGGGAAAACTGTTGAACACCACAAAGTCTGAACGGAAAAAATTTGATGGGGTCATTCGGGATGTTTTGGATAACAATCCTGAAATACCTGCCAGCGTCCCGAGATCAATCCTGGATAAAGCCGGCTGTCAAGATCATTCAGTGCAACGCCATATTGCATCAGGAACCATAGGTTCCTGCTTTGAAGTTAAAAAAGGTGATGAGTCACTGGTAGCTAAAGTGGTTCCGGACTGGAAAGCCGATGATCTGGCAGCAGGTTTACAATCCATAAGAATGCTGCTGTTTTTCATGCCCAAAGAACTTAGGACGACCATCCGGGAAATGACTGATCCATTTGTCCTTGAGTGCGATCTTAAAGAAGAAAAAAAGAACCAGTTGGTATTCAAGGAGACGCTGGAAAAAACGCAACAAACAGAAAGGCTGGACACTTACTGGGTGCCACAGGCCACGACATTGACATTCAAGGTGCCAAAGATAAACGAAGCGGTTGGCGCTGATAACCTGCTGATGATGGAATACCTCCAGGATGGGCACACGTTGAATGCATTGACGGATCCGGAAAACGAGCAGCTGCGGTCAGAAGTCTATCAAAGGTGTTTTGGCAAACGTCTGGTTAATGATGCTCTTTTCAGGCATATACTGGAGCAAGTTCATTCTCAGATCAAAGCAAAGTGGCGTGAGCTTGCCCTGGTACATGGCGTTGTCCATGGCGACTGTCACCCTGGCAATATCATGTTAAGTTGCAAACCGGATGGCCACCTAGACGTCTGGTTTATCGACTTTGGCAATTGTATCTCTCTTACCGAAGCGCAGCGGACCCAGTACCCTGAAATTGTCCGCCTGCTGAGTAACCTGGCCGATCCATTTGCACAGGAAGCTATGGATCAAGCCAGGTTTGATCGACTGGTAGACACTTTATGGGATGACGTTGCCATCAGTCACAGGGCCAATACACCCGACAACAAGGCGCAGTTCAAAAACCTATTAAGAGATGAGTTTACTAAACTCAGGGATCTGGACTCAGCTATCGATCGGGTGGCAGAGAGACGGTCATTGACACCTCTACAGAAAGCAGAATTGAGAGCAAACTGCCAGGACCCCTTATTTCAGGAAGAGGCTAAGGTTTTGTTGCTCTCTCTTATTTCGGCTAACTTGGGTTCGGTCTGTAAGCTGCGGGGTGTTCAACTGCCTTCATCTTTCACACGCTATATCAGCGCCCATTTCAGGGCAGGCGTTATCCTGAATTAACCGGATTGTTTTGTGTCAGTGGACTCCTGAGAATATTCACGTCCCGGGAATATTCTCAGGCCCAAAGCGCACCATCAACGGGTCAATGAAAGCACTTTAGTAACGAGTTTACTGATACCTGCCGCCGCCTCACTGATATTTTGTGCCAGCATATACGCTGGCGTTGTCACCAGTTTATGAGCCTCATCAACAACAATCTCATCAACAGCACAGGACTGATGAGTGACTCCGGTTTTCTCCATTGCTTCAGCAGTAGCCGCGTCATTACCAATAGTGGCGATAACCCCCTCTCCAAAAATACAGCCAGCCATTGCTGGCGCAATACATATCAAGCCTATGGGCTTGCCTGCTTCCGAGAAGGCCTTGACGGCAACCATCATATCAACCTGCACACGCAATCCAGCACCCTCAAAGGCAAAATCTGACAGGTTTTTCGCTGCCCCAAAGCCACCCGGAACAATCAGGGCATCAAAATCAGCGACTTTCAGCGCTGCCAGGGGTTCGATATTCCCCCGCGCTATTCTGGCGGACTCCACCAGAACATTCCGTTGTTCCTGACTTTCTTCTCCGGTCAGATGGTTAATGACGTGGTATTGATTGATGTCAGGCGCAAAGCACTGCCAGGTTGCCCCCTGCTGTTCAATACTCAGTAGCGTCAGTACCGATTCATGAATTTCAGTACCGTCATACACACCGCAGCCAGAGAGGATGACGGCGACTTTCTTCTGATGATTTGAACTCATTAGCGTATTCTCCTAATCAATACATTCATTTTTCTGATCAAAACCGACAACAGTTGTCACTTATGCCAAGACAAATGGAGTGAAAACAGAGCCAGTGCTATCATAAGCGCTGACCCTTATGGTCCTGTCGTTCAGGTCAATGCGGTCAAGCAGATCAAAAGCCACAAACAACCACGGTAATCCACTTTATCTATGCAACTTTTTAAGCAACTTAGACAACTTGCACAACTTACACAATCCCTGCTAAACCTATGATGCCAGGCACCGGAATGTACAGTTATACAACAGCGATTGCTGTCCTGGTGCTTGGAGGCACACTTATTTTCTGGCTCATGCGTAACAGAAATCAGTCAAAACGCCACCGGCCCTCAGTTAATATAAAGCGTGATCCGCAGAAAACCATTATCCCCCGGGATAAACATCCGGTTTCCCGTCGTTACATTAACGACAATGCGCTGAAAGTGATTAACCGGTTAAATGGTCAGGGCTATGAAGCGTATCTGGTAGGCGGGTGTATCCGCGATCTCTACCTTGATCTTCACCCAAAAGACTTTGATGTCGCGACCAATGCCAGTCCTGAAGAAGTTCGCAGGCTGTTTCGCAATTCCAGACTGATTGGCCGACGCTTCAAGCTGGTTCATGTGCTCTTTGGCCGTGAAATGATTGAAGTAGCCACTTTCCGTGCCAGCCATGAGCAGCAGCACCACGGTCGGGAAAAGTCCCGCCACTCTGAATCCGGAAGAATTCTCCGGGATAATGTGTATGGCTCCATGGAAGATGATGCCATGCGCCGGGATTTCACCGTTAACGCCCTTTACTACGATGGGCGCGACTTCAGTGTTGTTGATTTCTGCAATGGGGTTGATGATATTCGCACGGGTACCCTGCGCCTGATCGGAGACCCGGTTACCCGTTACCATGAAGACCCGGTTCGCATGCTCAGGGCGATACGGTTTGCTGCCAAACTCAACTTCACTATGGCGCCGGAAACAGAGCAACCCATTCGTGAGCTTGGGCACCTGCTGCGTGATATTCCGGCCGCCCGAATGTTTGATGAGGTGCTGAAGCTGCTGCAGTCCGGCCAGGGCGTCCGAACATTTGAATTACTGCGGGAATACCAGTTGTTTGGTCCACTGTTTCCGGCAACAGAGCACTGTTTACAAGAGCAGCAAGAGATGGACAACCATGCCTTTAGCCTGATTATTGAGTCCTTGAAAAGTACCGACAGGCGAGTCAGGCAAGGCCGTCCGGTCACCCCGGCATTCCTTTTTGCTGCGCTTTTATGGGCACCCATGAGGCGAATGGCCAGAGCGTTTATGGACCAGGGAATGCCTCCGGTTCCGGCATTCCAGCAGGCATCCATGACGGTCATCACCAACCAGTGCAATCACACTGCTATTCCCCGCCGGTTCTCCATGATGGTCCGTGATATCTGGGATCTGCAGATCCGGCTGGAACGCAGGCAACCCAGGCTGATTGAAGGCTTGCTGGAACACCCCAAATTTCGTGCGGCCTATGACTTTTTGGTACTCCGGGAACAATCCGGTGAAAACCTCGCTTCGGCCGGTCAGTGGTGGACAGAAATACAGGAGCTGGATGAGCATGGCCGCCATGCCATGATCAAGTCGCTGACCAGCCATGGCGGCCAGAAAAAGCAGGGGAATACCCGCAGAAGACGGCGGCGTAAGCCCCGTAACGGTGATGCATCGTCCGCACATCGCTCCGGAGAGTCCTGATGGCAGAAACCGCTTATGTGGCGCTGGGTAGCAACCTTGAGCAACCGGACCTTCAGTTGCAGCGCGCTGTAGACGACATTGACAGCGTGCCTCAAATGACGGTTTCTGCCTGTTCCAGGCTCTACCGCAGTGACCCGGTTGGCCCGCCCGGCCAGCCAGATTACTGCAATGCGGTGGTGGCCGTGAATACCACATTAGCGCCGCTCCAGCTTCTCGATGCCCTGCAGTCGATAGAAAATGCCCATGGTCGTGTGCGATCAGTACGCTGGGGACCAAGAACCCTGGACCTGGATATCCTTCTGTTTGGTAACCGGCGTATTGAATCAGACAGGCTGACCGTTCCTCACTATCAGATGCAGGTTCGCAACTTCGTGCTCTGCCCGCTGCTGGATGTCGCACCGGACCTTGAACTTCCCGATGGAACCCCGTTGCAGGCAATGGTGGATGCCCTGGGTTACCGGGGGTTGAGTGTCGTTGCCGACAGCTATCCGTGGATTTGAACCGTCTGGTCGTTGCAAATTGGGTGGCTTGACCCTTGACCCTTGACCATTGTGCCAAGCCCTTAACTGACAAGCCTTCACACTTCTCGTATAATCCGCGGCTGCAACTAATCAAGGTCTTTATCCATGGCTAAAGTCACCCTAAGTATCCTGTCCGAGATGAAAAAAGCGGGTGAGAAATTCACCAGCCTGACTGCCTACGATTCCACCCAGGCTCACCTGGCCAGCAGTCAGGGTGTGGAAGTGATACTGGTTGGTGACTCCCTTGGCAATGTCTGTCAGGGCCAGACCAGTACGGTGCCTGTCACTGTCGACGATATGTGCTATCACACCCGCTGTGTCAGTACCAAAGCAGGTGACGCCCTGTTAATGGCCGACCTGCCGTTCGCTTCCTACACCAATGAGCAACAGGCGCTGACCAATGCAACCCGCCTGATGCAAGCG
>NZ_JAHHPP010000127.1 GCF_024606265.1 Endozoicomonas sp. SESOKO1 | reverse complement strand
GCTCCTGTCTTATATCACCGCCCGATTGGGCGATGCTTTACGACGGGCTTGGTAAGAGCGTAGCCCGCCACGGCGGTGGCTGTTGCTTTAGGGTCTTCAGTTGCTTCTACGGCAGCGTATGCTAATGAGGATTCGGTTGAAAAGCTGGAAAAAATCCAGGTGACCGGGTCGCGGATTTCCCGGGTGGATGTTCAGGGTCCATCTCCTGTAGTGGTTATCTCTGCTGAAGATATTAAAAGCAGAGGTTATACCGATATTTTTGAAGCACTGAACTCGCTGAATCAAAATACGGGCGGTTCATTAAATCAACAAAACAGTTTTAGCTTTACCCCGACAGCGCAGGCTGTAAATTTGAGGGGCTTGGGTGTTGGTCGAAGCCTTATTTTGATTGATGGCAAGCGTCTTCCCATGTTCCCCCTCGGTGCTGGCGGTGCTGAAAATTTTACCGATATCGGACAAATTCCTATTGCGGCAGTGGAACGTATCGAAGTGCTGACAGATGGTGCTTCCGCTATCTATGGCTCTGATGCAATGAGTGGTGTTGTTAACGTAATTCTGAAGAAGGATTATGAAGGGGCTGAAGTGAAGCTTCGCACTGGTGACGCACATGAAGGTGGTTATCAGAATAACAGGCTTGAAATTTTGGCCGGTACAGCTGGCGAAAGATCCAGGGTAACGTTCATCGGCCAATTCCAGAACAAAAATTGACTCAGAATCTTCCATCATCAGCTGGACAGGGTCCTTTTCTGGTGACCTGATGGAACTACCTTCCGGAACTGCTGCTTTTGCTACCTTTGCGGAAATTAACTGCACAGAGTATGAGGATGTCAGGGATCAAGGCACCCTTGATGGCATCTATGTAGGTAAAGGTGGTACCTCAGGCGGTGGTGAGAGAACCCAATATGGTGTTGGTGGTGAGGTGATGGTTCCAGTTGTTGAGGATTTGGAAGTTACCCTTGCCGGTCGTTTTGATGATTACAATGATGACTCAAAAACTGGATCAGCATTTACGCCGAAGGCATCTTTTGCCTATCGTCCAGCAGATGTGTTGCCGGTCCGGGGTGGGATTGGCAAGAGTTTCAGAGCTCCCGATATGCAACGTTTGTTTGGTGGCACTACAAAAGGATTTAACAATTCTTCTGATCCAACCTACTGTGAAGCAACGAAGTCTTCTGGTGGCACGCCCGCAGAGATAGCGGAGGCTTGCGGTACTCAATATTTTGATACTGAAGTTGGTGCGAATAAGGAGCTTGAGGTTTCTGGTCCCACGCCCGGGAGAATAGCAAGGCTATTGATGCTTTTAATCGAGCGCTGGAACTTGAACAAGATCCTGATCTGCAGCTTAAATTGGCCAGAATGCTGGCTCGTTCCGAGCGTTATCAGGAGTTACTGACGCTGGTTGCCAACCCTTTTGACGGGATTACCGAGAAGCAGCAGGGAGAGATGCTTTTTCTGACAGGAATGGCGCATTATCAGCTGGGAGATAGTCGAAAATCACTGGGTTATATGGAGAAAGCGGCGTCTATTCAGAGCAGTAGAGGGCAGGCCAACTCCTGGATTGGCTTTTTGCAACAGGACCTGAATAACCAGTGATTGGCAAATAAATTCCTCCCTCCCTAACTGCCATCGTGGTTAAATCCACGGGGAGGGAGGGATTTTTTTATGTGAAGGAAATTATAAAGCTGTATTTGACAGTTAAAATGCACGAGGGGATACATGTCTATTTTCTGGAACCTGGGATGGTTCTTTAAAAAGCACTGGCTGCGTTACAGCTGTTGTGTACTTTTTCTGATTCTGGTGTCGCTGGCGGAGTTATTGCCGCCCTGGATTATTGGTGATCTCGTCGATGAGGTGCAGCAGGGCAGCATTACTTTTGCCAGTGTTTTACAGTCATCGTTGCTTATTGCCTTTATTGGTCTTGTCATATACGCCCTGCGAAATGGCTGGCGGATTATGCTGTTTGGGGGAGCGATTGAGCTGGGTAGGGTTATGCGCCTGCGTTTATTTCATCACCTTACCCGGATGTCCCCGGAGTTCTATCAGCGACACAATACCGGTGATTTGATGGCTCACGGGACGAATGACGTAAGAGCAGTTGAAATGACAGCGGCAGAGGGCGTGCTTACTCTGGTGGACTCCATGATTGCGGGTTCTGCGGTGATTATTGCCATGATTCTGGTGTGCGGCTGGGAGATGACCGTGGCAGCGCTGCTGCCTTTTCCGGTCATGGCCTGGCTGATGTTCAAATATGCGGGCTTACTGCATTCCCGATTCAAGCTGGCCCAGGAGGCGTTTTCCGATCTCAATAACCGGGTTCAGGAAGCGGTTTCAGGAGTGCGGGCGATCAGGGCCCATGATTTGAATCGTTCACAGATGCAGAAGTTCGCAGCTCAATCAGAAACTACCGTCGCTGCCAATATGCAAGTGGCCCGGATTGATGCAATGTTTGATCCGACGATTTCCATTTGTGTGGGTGTTTCTGTTTTGGGAAGTCTGGGTTTCGGTGCATGGCGTATTAACAGTGGCCTGATGACCCTGGGTGAACTGACGACATTTACCATTTATCTGGGGTTACTGGTCTGGCCAATGTTTGCCTTTGGCTGGCTGTTCAATATTGTGGAAAGGGGGAATGCCTCGCTCAACCGCCTTCAGTCATTGATGGGTGAAAAGCCCGGTGTCGTTGATTGTGAACTTGAGACTGTTAAAAGCCTGGATGGTGATATCCACTTTGACATTAAAAAATTCACCTATCCGGGTGCCGATAAGGCGGCTTTGGGGCGGTTGTCGCTGAAACTGAAGAAAGGACAGTTTGTCGGTATTTGTGGCAGAACTGGCAGTGGGAAGTCCACCTTGCTGAGGCTGCTGTTACGACAGTACGACGATGCTGCCGTGAGTATTCAGTTAAATGGTGTTGATCATCAGCAGTTCTCGCTGGATCAGCTCAGAAGCTGCTTTGCCCTGGTGGCCCAGGAGCCGTTTTTGTTTTCTGCGACCATTGCGGAAAACATTGCTTTTGGAAAACCGTTGGCTAGCCGTGAAGAGATTGAACAGGTTGCCAGGCTGGCCTGTGTCCATGATGATATCGTGCAGTTTAAAGATGGTTATGAAACCATGCTTGGTGAGAAAGGAGTCAACCTGTCCGGTGGCCAGAAACAAAGGCTGACCATTGCCCGGGCATTACTGCTGGATGCGGATGTTCTGCTGTTTGATGATGCCTTTTGCTCTCTGGACATGCAGACTGAGGCGAGAATTCTCGACAACTTAATAACATCAGGTCAAGAGAAAACCATTGTTCTGATTACCCAACGACTGACTAACTTGAACAAGGCGGATCAGATTGTGGTGCTTGATCAAGGCAGGATCAGCGAATCAGGGGCACACAGGGAGCTGATCGCCGGGAATGGCTGGTACGCCAGAATATTTAATCGTCAGTCTCTGGAAATAAAAACATCAGGGTGACTAAGTAGCTGGCCATATGGAATCGAATATTTCTGGCTACTTATGTCTTCCGGACCTTGGGAACTGGATGGGAACGTGCTGGAAAGGAATAAGAACAATAAGCAGCAGTTTATACGGCTGTTGAATTATGGAAGACCCTACCGGCGGCAGCTGGTGCTCAGTCTGTTGCTTATGTTACTGGGTACCGGTGCCACGCTCTATGCGCCGGTATTAATGAAAACCTTTATTGATGATCATGTAGTTCCCCGTGACTGGGATCATAATGCCCTGATCCTGTTAGCGGTTGGTTTTATGGCAATGTACCTGATCGCCGCCGTGATGAGCTGGTTTGAAGCGATACTGTTTCAAAAGGTGGCGCTGTCGGTAGTACACGATCTTCGTCGTCAAGTGTTCAATCACCTGTTCCGGTTACCGATGGCTTTTTTTGACCGGGAGCCGGTGGGCAAGCTGGTGTCAAGGGTGACAAACGATACAGAAACCGTTCGGGACCTGTTCGTTCAGGCACTGCCCGGCACCATCAAAGGTGTTGTCACCATTATTGGCGTTATCATCGCCATGTTTTTGCTGGATGTCCGGCTGGCACTGTTCTGTCTGGGTATTCTGCCCATCATCGTAGGCTGTATTTACCTTTATCAGAAATACAGCCATCCGGTGTTTCATGCATCCCGTGCTGTGCTCAGTGATATTAATACCCGGATTAATGAATCCATACAGGGGATGTCGGTTATTCAGGTATTACGCCAGCAGAAGCGAGTAAGTCAGCAGTTTGAAGACACCTGTGGAGAGTATCAGCAGATCCTGAATCGCCTGGTGATCATTAACGGCGTGCTCCTGCGGCCAATGGTGCATTTTGCTGCCATGATTGCCCTGGCATTCATGGTCGGTGGCTTTACCGGTCAGGCATTACACGGGCCGGTAGAGATCGGCTTGCTTTATGCGTTTATCAACTACCTCGATCGTATGTTTGAGCCATTGACCCATATCACCATGCAGATGCAGGTCTGGCAGCAGTCAGTGGTTTCTGCTGAGCGGGTTTTCCAGTTGATGGATGAACCAGCTGAGCATAGACAAGAACGTAACAATGGTGCCGTTATTCAACGTGGTCGTATAGAGTTTCGCGATGTTGAGCTGTCTTATGATGGGGTTAACAAGGCATTGGATGGTATCAGTTTTACTGTTGAGCCCGGGCAATTTGTTGCACTGGTTGGCCATACCGGCAGTGGTAAAAGTTCCATTGTTAACCTGTTAATGCGGTTCTATGACCACCAGAAAGGTTCAGTGCTGATAGATGACCAGCCCCTGGCTTTATTTTCCGAACAGGTCTTGAGAGACAGCCTTGGGCTGGTGTTTCAGGAGCCTTTTGTTTTTCAGGGCAGTATTGCTGAGAACATCCACCTGGGAAAGGCTGAAATATCCGGGCAGGGAATGAAAGAAGCGGCTAACCGGGTTCAGGCATCTGGTTTTATAGAGCAACTTCATGATGGCTATGAAGAGAAAATGGGTGAACGTGGACAATCACTGTCAAGTGGTGAGAAACAGCTGCTGTCGTTTGCCAGAACGCTGGCGCAGGACCCTGCGATTCTGATCATGGATGAAGCCACTGCCAATATCGATAGTGAAACCGAGCTGGCTATCAAACAGTCGTTGTTTACCCTGAGGCAGGGCAGAACGACGTTAGCGATTGCCCACAGATTGAACACCATTGAAGATGCAGATCTGATTCTGGTGATGGAGCGGGGCAGAATAGTTCAGCGTGGAACTCATCAGTCACTGCTTAAAGAGAAAGGGTTGTATCGGGATATGTTCAGGGCGCAGCAGGATCAGGATGTGGTTGAGGAGGAGTCTGACAGGTTGTCGCTGGTCAGTTAAAGTCTGCAGGTCTTTTGCAACTGTATTTTTGCAACTGTTTTTTTGCAAGCAGGCAAATATTGTCGTTTAAAATAAACCGAAACTATACACTGATTGTTTAAACCATATGGATCGGGAAACGAAGAGTTAAGCCTATGAAGTTGAAAATCCTGGCAGCTGCTATAGTCGGTACCGTGTTAATAACAGGCTGTGCAGTTAGCTCCCATCATTTTCTGGAAAAGCACGAGAAAGTCACTCCGGCCCCTGAGGTTTCTGGTATTGAGTATGACAATATGGATTCGTCCGTGCGTCCGCAGGATGATTTCTATCGTTATGTGAATGGCCAATGGCTTGATAAAACAGAGATACCGGAAGACAAGTCACGCTATGGTGCCTTCAGCAAACTTTATGATGAGTCTCAAAAAGCCCTTCGGAAAGTATTGGAAGCAGCGGCAGAAAACAGACAATCAGCGGCTGATGAGGATGTACGGAAGCTGGGGGATTTTTATGCCAGCTATATGGATGAGGAGCGTATCAATAAGCTTGGGGTAACGCCTTTAGAGGCTGAGTTCTCACGAATCGCCGGTATAAAGACACATCAGGATTTGCCCGGGCTGCTGGCTGATCTGGGGACCAGGGGCATCACCACCCCATTAGGCTGGTACGTCAATAATGATGCACGACAATCTGAAGTGAATGCGCTTTATGTCAGTCAATCCGGGCTGGGACTTCCTGATCGGGACTACTACCTGGATGAGGGGGAACGATATAAGGCTATCCGGCAGAACTACCAGGATTACATTACCGAACTTTTGGTATTGGCGGGTCAACCAGAGCCGGAAAAAGTGGCAACGGGGGTTATGGCGCTGGAAACAAGGCTGGCTGAAGTTCAGTGGTCCCGGGTGGAGCGACGTGACCCGATCAAAGCCTACAACAAAATGACAGTAGCTGATGCCAATCAGTTAATGGGTGATTTTGATTTTTCCAGGTATCTCCGACAGGCAGGTGTTGATGTCGATCAGGTCATTGTGCGTCAGCCAGGCTACTTTCAAAAACTGTCGTCCATTATCAGCGGTACTGATATATCGATATGGAAAAACTACCTGACATTCCATACGTTAAACAGTTATGCGTCGTCTTTAAGTGAACCCTTTGCCCAGGCACGTTTTGATTTTTACGGCAGAACGTTAAGAGGGATTGAGGAGCCTGCGCCACGCTGGAAGCGGGGTGTTGATGCAGCGGATGATGTACTTGGTGAACTGTTGGGTAAGGAGTACGTGAAAACGTACTTTCCACCGGAAGCAAAAGCCAGAATGTCAGTGTTGGTTGATAACGTTATTGAAGGATTCGAGGCTTCCATTGACGATCTTCCCTGGATGAGTGCGCCAACCAAATTTGCCGCCAGGATCAAACTGAGTAAATTTACGCCAAAGATTGGTTATCCCGATCAATGGCGTGATTATTCAACGCTGGACATTAAACCGGATGACCTGGTTGGCAACCTGATGCGTTCCAGTCAGTGGCAGTACTCAACGATGGCCGGGAAGGCGGGTCAACCGGTGGATCGCAGTGAGTGGTTTATGACACCACAGACCGTGAACGCCTATTACAATCCGGTGAACAACGAAATTGTTTTTCCGGCAGCTATTCTGCAACCACCGTTTTTTAATCTGGCCGCCGATGATGCGGTGAATTACGGATCCATTGGTGCGGTTATTGGTCACGAGCTGGGTCATGGGTTTGATGACCAGGGCGCAAAGTATGATGGTGATGGCAATCTGAGAAACTGGTGGGGAGAGGAAGACCTCGAGCAGTTTAAGGCCCGTGGCGCCAGGCTGGTGGATCAGTACAATGCCTATAAACCGTTCGATGATATCAGCATTAATGGCCAGTTGACCCTGGGTGAGAACATTGGCGATCTTGGTGGTCTGAGTGTTGCCTTTAAAGCCTATCAGTTGTCGCTTAATGGTGAAGAGTCTCCGGTTATTGATGGTTTTACCGGAGAGCAGCGTTTCTTTATGGGCTGGTCGCAGATCTGGCGAATTAAATCCCGTGAGGAGGCTTTGCGGCAGCAGTTAGTGGTGGGTCCCCATTCCCCGGGTGAATATCGGGCGAGAGTGTTATCCAATCTTGATGAGTTCTATGAAGCCTTTGATGTGGATGAGGGTGATGGTATGTACCGTAAACCAGAAGACCGGGTAAGGATCTGGTAATACCAATCGTGCTTTCGCCTCCTGTCAGGTACAGGAGGCCATTTAAAAAGGAGTTTGCTCAATGGCTGAAATTATTATCAGATCCGTAGAAATGAATGATGCGGGTGATCTCAGAAAACTCTTCGAGGGAGAGCGGGCTTATTCTGGAACACTGCAGCTCCCACGACCATCGCAGCAGCTCTGGGAAAACCGTCTGGAGAAGAGCAATCGGGAAAGTGTCCATCAATACGTGGCAGAAATAGATTCAAAAGTGGTTGGTCATCTGTTTCTGGATAACCCTCCCAACCCGCGACGACGCCACGTAGGTTATCTCGGAATGGCCGTTCGTGATGACAGTCAGGGGCAGGGTGTTGGCAGTGCCTTGATGGCAGCCATGGTGGATCTGGCAGATAACTGGCTGAACCTGCGAAGAATGGAATTGACGGTGTTTGTGGATAATGAACCTGCAATTAAGCTCTATAAAAAATTTGGTTTTCAGATAGAAGGCGAGTCACCGGATTATGCTTTTCGAAACGGTGAGTATGTTGGTGTTTACCATATGGGCAGGATTAATGCCCGATAAGAGCCTTGTCAAGCTGGTTGATAAGGTGTTAAAGAGCGCCGGATGATTTCAGTATTATTGTCGGTCTGCCACCTGGCAGCAGGACAGATTGCGGGAATTACTGAGCAAGACTGGCGTCCCCCGGGCTTTACAAGGTCTATGGGGATGGGTACTATCAATGCCGTTCCGGTTCGCAGTGAATTGCGGACGGACAGTTATTTATTCTGCATATCAGCCTGAGGCTGGTGTAGAAATGGGTCGTTAGCTCAGTCGGTAGAGCAGTTGGCTTTTAACCAATTGGTCGTAG
>NZ_JAHHPP010000126.1 GCF_024606265.1 Endozoicomonas sp. SESOKO1 | reverse complement strand
TCCGGGCAACGAACTGTGAAACAGAAACGTTCTTGAGCGATCAAGAACCCTCGCCTTTATGCCCTTAGGGTGCGATAGGGCGGGGAGTGTCAGAGAGTTACCGGTTGCCTCTTCATCTCCTTCTCCTTCTCCTTCTCCTGCTTCGGCTGGTCTGAACATCTGCCTTGGTCCATACGCTATTGTTTGCAGTCTTTCCTTCGGGCCATTAACCAGTAAAAAGGCAAATGTCAGGGTTGACAGGATGATGATTAATGATCCATTGAACATGATCGTTGGAAAGTCATCTGCCTGGAACTCACTGCCCGATTGTTCAAGGGCCTTTTCTGCGGCAAACATTACCGCTTTGCCTATATCAAGATGCCCACTGCCACAGTCGGCGTAGGTACATGGTTTGGGTATGCCTATGGTCAGGAAAGCGGGGGATTCAGTGTCAGTTGTTATCGAATCAGCGATGTAACACCCGACATGTGGTTGAAAAGGACGGCTGGTGTTGATCAGTATTGTCCGGATGTCATCAGGCGTCAGCCTGCTGTTCACCGAGTGCATCAGGGCAGCGGCCTGAGAGACAAGGGCGGCAGCAGTACTGGTACCATTCGACTTGGTTGATGTCTCTGCCAATGGGGTTGCCTTTCCAGTATTGCTGGTCGTTGTCACTCCCTCACCCACAATGGCAGAAATGGCGATGGGTGGGCCATAGTTGGAAGAACTGGTCAACAGGGATTCTGTTAACTGTGCCCCAACGGCGATGACATGAGGGCAGTTTGAAAAATAGAAATAGCTGGCTGGCATTGCCGAATTGCCAGCCGCTGCAACAACGGTAATTTCTCTCTGGTGTAACGCTTTGAACACCGTCTCAAACGGCGCACAGTCAGAATATTTGCCAAATGACAGATTAATGACTTTGGCGGGATTGGTATTAAGGGGAACATCGGCAACCTGCATTCCGGCAGCCCATTTTAACGCATTGATGAAGTCTTCATCTGTTTCTGCTTTGTTGCAATGGCTTCGTTGGCCCAAAGCCCGTATGGGTTGGATTTTGATGATATTTTGCAGTGGCGAAATCCCGTCTTTATTGACGGAGGTCCCGGCAATGATTCCGGCCATTTCTGTACCATGCCAGGGGGGGCCTTGTGAGAAGTCGCCCTCGTCGGTGGGGGTGTCGTCATAACCGTCCCCATCCGCGGCACACTCCGGATCGCTGATAAAGTCATAACCCGGCACCAGTTGGTCATTAAGTGCCCTGTGGGGAATAATGCCGCTATCAATAACTGCAACGACGATGGGCGATGGCTGGCGGGTGGTGAGCAGATCCAGTGCAGACGCGATTAAGGTGTTCTGGCTGGTGTATTCGGAGGTGGTAAAATTGCATTGGGGTAGGTGTGGGGGAGGGAAGGGCGATATTTGAGGTAATGGTTGGGATGAGAGTTGTTGGAGCCTTCCTGTTCTGGCGTTATGCTCTTTCGGGTTTTTGTGATGATTCGGTTTTATGTGAGGGCCTTTATCGTGAGTTGCACTGGATATTACGTGGTTGAAGGTTTGATCAAACAGGTGCTTGAGGTCGGGTAATATATCATCAGTATCTGCCTGCCCTGATTCATCACTGTCAGGATATGTTAAAACGAAGTGATTGTTATTGCGTCGCAGGGAAACGTCGGTGACCGGGCTGGCATTACCCACGTTTATCGGAGGGCTGGTAAGCCAGGGTTCGATATCACATTCCGGTGGGCGGGATATATTCCGACTTTGTGGGTCCTTTTGCAGGTAAAGTTGTTTTCTTTCGCTGGCGTGTGCGAGTTGCTGTGTTGAAAACAGTAGCCCCAGAGCCGTTAGTGTCACTTTTGCTACACGGTATAAAGACCACCTGCCGGAGCTTTCTCTGTGATGTTTCTGGAAAGTTGGCGGGGAGGATAAGTTGTTATCAAACCGGATATATGAACGGTCAAAAGGGTGATTATTTATCATTGATCTCCAGAGAGGTCATCAAAAACATAAAGATTTTGACAACGGGTTAATCCACAGGTTCAACGATTTATTTGGCAGGATGAACGCTCAACATTTCTTTACAATCAGAAAATATTGCATTTGGTGACACTGGAAACAAACACGGCTGACGGCAGTGCGGCTGCGTCTTTGACAAGAGCGAGATTATTGTATTTTAGTTCTATATATTGATTGAATTTATCAGGCGGTATACACCCGGCAAGAAAGTCCTCGTAAAGTTTGTAGAGGAAATCCCCAACCTGATCACGAGGGAATTGGTTGAGTCACATAGTCAGTTTGACTGACCGCATGGAGATGTGAAACTTATCGCCAGGCTACTGGTCAAAAGGCGTAATGAAATGATTGCTAATCTCCGTATTGAATGAGCCTGACCAAATCTCGCGCTGCCGCTTGTTCGAAGTGGTTAGAGTGGAAAATTGAGGGAAATTATTGGCAGGCTTTTCCTGAGAGAAAAATCTGGCATTGACTGCAACTTATGGTCAACCCTGAATATCTTTTAACTCATTAAAGTATGAGAAGACTAACATGTTTCCTGTAACTTCCATTGCTTACCATGCTCGGCCTGTCAGTGCTTATCCGGCCCCGTCTGCGCCTGACAGCTCAGAATTTGCTAAAGGCCTTTTTGACAACTTTAAACAACAACTCAACTCTCTGCCAGGCAGAGAGTGCAGTGAATATATTCGTAATATATTGACGTACGTAAGTACAGAATTTCCTGATGATATGTCTGAATTCCAGAAAGCTTTGAATGAGCGAACGTTGACCCTTGCTGAAAATTCCTCTGAGACCAGGGCTGTATCGATAAATCCAATGGGGAAACTGTTGGATAAATACGAGTGCTTTGAATTGCCTGATCATTTGAATAGTTTGGTAATTGGGTTTAACTCTAGATTAACCGATTTTAGTAAATGTTTAGAACTGAGCAAATCCAGCCCTGCTACCAGAGATTACTACTTGCCAGATCGTACAAATTCTTTGGGTAATTTCGGAAAGTTTATCTTCTGCATGCATAGTCGGGAATGTGACGTTGACAACTGGTCCGTTTGTTATGATGATCCTGTAAATCGGGCAAATGAGGCAAAAAACAATCTCGAAGCATGGCATAAATCGATTAAACTCCTTTGTGAAGGAATTCTCGATCCGTTACTTGTTGATCCATTTAGCTCAAATTACAATGCCAAAAGTAAGGAAGAAGCAATTAAGCTTCTGTATCAATTTGAAGAACTGCTGCAGACTTGTGAAAAAAACAATTATTGCAGGTTTCGTCGCTTAATAAATCTTTTGGATAAAGGTTTTTATAGACAAGATGCTCAGTCCTATTTTAGTGAATTAATTCTTAAAGATTTTATTAACAGTGGGAATGTGTTGGTTTTCCAGAAAACCCTGAAGCTGTTATTTTCTTATTACCAATTCACCCCCGATGCACCTTTTGATGAAATTTCAACAGACCTAAACGACAAAATAAAAAGCTTGTTAAAAAAGTAGTCCTTGTACTCATGATTCAATGGAACCGGGGTGGCTGAGTCGGGCCTTTCCATCTGGCGGGCAGGAAAGGCCTGATATATCAGGAGTCACCGACCTCAACCGGCAATCATAATCCGCAGGGCATCCAGTCGAAGAACCGCTTTCTGCAGTGCCTGATGTCCCAGGGCTGCCCTGTTTTTCAGGTATTCAATCTCTTCACCGCGGACATTCGGGTTAACGACCTTAAGCGCCGCCAGTCGTTTGATCTCTTCGGTGACATCGCTTAGCAGATTCTGGCAGGCTTGATTAACGATGGGCTGTACCCGGTCTTTGGCATACCCTTCGGCTTTATCCAGCATGGCCAGAAAGGGTGCGCGCTGGGCATTCACCAGTTTCTTGGCAACACCCCGTTTCAAAGGTTGAAGCTGGGCGTTCAGGGTATCAAACGCCACTTTTTCGGACAGGTCATTGAACCCCGGGTCGATCAGACAGCGAATCGGGGTTGCTGGCAGATAGCGGTCCAGCTGCAGGGTCCGGTCGGCGCTGGTTTCCACCACGTAGATCGCTTCTAGCAGCATGGTGCCGGGCTTCAGGGCCTTGTTTTTGAGCAGGGCGACCGAGGTATTACCCAGCTCGCTGGTCAGTACCATATCCATCCCTTCACAGACGATGGGATGTTCCCAGGTCAGGAAGTGCATGTCTTCTCTGGACAGCGCCATGTCCCGGTCAAAGGTGACGGTCATGCCATCTTCCAGAAGGCCGGGGAAGGTGGTGATCATATGACTGCCGGGACGAATTACCAGGCAGTGTCTGGAATAGTCTTCCGCCTCAACCCCAAAGCCTTCGAACAGCTTCTCCATATACCGCTTGAGCTGTCTTGGCTGTTCCTGCTCTTCGATGTCGTTGATCATATCTTCATTGGAGATCAGGCCGCGGGAGTTCAGCTCCAGCAGTCGGTCCCTGCCTTTATGAAGATGCTCCATCTGTTGCCGGTTCAGCCGGGCAGCCTGGTTCAACAGGGTTTCCATGGCTTCTGTGGTGGCCTGGCTGCCCGGTTGCAGATAAGGTAACAGCGCGTCACCCAGTTGCATCTGCACCATGCTGCCGGCAGGGCAGGTATCGGCAAAGGCGTTCAATCCCCGGTCGTACCAGTGAAACAGCGCCTCCTGACCGGTGCCCAGCAGATAAGGCACGTGAATCTTGATGGCTTCCGTCTGGCCAATACGATCCAGTCGGCCAATACGCTGTTCCAAAAGGTCGGGATGTCCGGGCAGATCAAAAAGCACCAGGTGATGGGCAAACTGGAAGTTACGGCCTTCACTGCCGATTTCTGAACAAACCAGTATCTGGGTGCCATGATCTTCTTCGGCAAAGAAGGCCGCAGCACGATCCCGCTCGATAATGCTCATGTTTTCGTGGAAAACCGCTGCCGGAATACCGGACAGTATGCGCAGGGCATTTTCCAGGTCCAATGCGGTATTGGCATTGGCACAGATCACCAGCACTTTCTCTTTCTTCAGCAGTTTCAGCAGGTTCATCAGCCAGTCTACCCGGGGATCGACTTTCCACCAGGGATCCATATCGTCGACCCGGATCTGAGCCTGGTAAGCCAGCTCCGGATAGAGGTTATGGCGGTAGTTGGACTCTTCTTCCAGGGCAATTTCGTAGAGTTCAGGCAGTACCTGGGGGTAGCCCTGAACCGCACGGCCAGAGAATCCGCCAACGGCAGCCCGGGTATTTCGAAACATCACGCGGCCGGTACCATGACGATCCAGCAGGCGGCGCAGCAGCTGGGTGCGGGCGGTATTTCGTGTTTCTTCATTAACCGGATTCTGGTCATCCTGATCGAGGATGTCTATCAACGGTTTGCTGTCTTCTCCCAGGAAGCGGATCAGGTGCTCCCTTGCCTGGGCAGGGAGCGGCTGATTTTCGTTCAGGAGTTCCTGAACTGCTTCTGCCACTGGCTCATAACGGCTTTCTTCAGCTTCAAAGGCGGCAAGGTCATGGAAGCGGTCCGGGTCCAGCAGGCGTAAATGGGCAAAGTGGCTCTTGGCACCCATCTGTTCCGGTGTGGCAGTCAGCAGCAGCAGTCCCGGAATCTGTTGGGAGAGCGCTTCAACACACTGGTATTCGGCATTGGTCTCTTGTTCAGACCAGATGAGATGGTGGGCTTCATCCACAATCAGCAGGTCAAAGTCCGCTGCCAGTGCCTGTTGGCGGCGATCTTCATGGTGGCAGAGAAAGCCGATGCTGCAGATGATCAGCTGTTCGGTATTAAACGGGTTTTCATCCGGCGACTGACGGCAGCGCTCTTCGTCAAAGACACTGAAACGCAGATTGAAGCGTCGCAGCATCTCCACCAGCCATTGATGCACCAGGCTTTCTGGCAGGAGAATCAGGGCACGGCTGGCACGACCGGTAATCAGTTGTTGATGCAGTATCAGGCCGGCCTCAATGGTTTTACCCATACCGACTTCGTCGGCCAGCATAACCCGCGGCGCATGGCGCTGGGCAACCTCACGGGCAATATGCAGTTGATGGGGAATCAGGCTGGTGCGTGGGCCAATCAGGCCGCGCATGGGTGACTTGCGCAGGCCGTAGTTATACTGGAGCGTCTTGAAACGCAGGGTAAAGTTGCTGTTCTGGTCAATCTGACCCGCCAGCATACGGTCCTGTGGCTTGTTGAAGCGAATATGGTTGCCCAGCTCGGCTTCAGGCAACTGTCGTGTTTCCCCGTCAGGCAGGGTTCCGCAGTAGGTCAGCAGACCGTTTTTCTCAATTACTTTGGAGACCAGTATGGTCCAGCCCTCGTGACTTTCGACACGATCTCCGGGGTTGAACTCAACGCGGGTCAGCGGGCAGTTGTTTATGGAGTAAAGCCGGGTTTCCCCGGTGGCAGGAAACAGCAGGGTGACCATGCGACTGTCAAAGGTGAGCACTGTGCCCAGGCCCTGTTCGGTCTCAGTATCACTTATCCAGCGTTGTCCAGAAACGAAACTCGTCATATTTGACTACTAACCTTGCCTGACTGACAGCCCGCTATTATACGATAGCGCAGGAGCGGTGCGTAGGCCGGAGATGGACCTGCGGACTGTATTTTGAAAATGGTTTACGGTAAGAACGCCTCTGTCATCCAGCAGAAGATTCTCAGGCTGCTCGGGCCATCCCAATCATACGCTTCCCGGCAGTGTTTTGCCTGAAGATTATGACAGATGTACCAAAAAGCGCGCTATATTAGCGGAATCCTCTTAAATTGCACTACGGGGATGACCGAAATTCACCATGCCACGATGATTATAGACGGGAGTTTGTCTTCCATTTGCCCAGCCTGTTCTTATGAGGGAGTGCCTGAGAGAGGGGGGGGGGCTGCACAGGGCCTGCTGCCTGTGCAGGGATACCATCGAGGGATAGTCAGAAGTGGTAACGCAGGCCCATCAGCAGGGTGGTGGATTCCAGCTTGCCCTTGATCGACTCATCACCGGTAGTCGGCATGTTTTTCAGCTCCCAGTCTCCCAGGTTGCGATGTTCTACCCCAAGATCCAGGGCAAGGTGTTTGCTGAATATATAGGAAAGTCCTAAACCTACTGTCCAGGCCATTTCATTGCTGCTGTGGTCATCCCATTTTTCATTCCAGTTGGCGTTGTCTGAAAAGTTCTGTACACCGGATGCCTTGTTTTTCGCATAGCCTGTGCCAGCCATAACGTAGGGCACCAGATGCTTATTCAGGGGGAAATCGTAATAAGCTTTCAGCAGGTATACTTCAGATTCAATACTGATCCTGTTATGCGCGGTGCCAAGAAGTGTGGTCTTGAATGGGCCAGATTCTGCCTGCCAACCGAGAGATACGTCTATCTGATAATCAGACTCTTTCTGAAAAGACCCTTCAAGCTCCAGACGGAAATTGGGGTTAACTACAAACCCGGCACCGAATGCTCCAACTGCAACGCTGTGATCGTTATTCAGATTGGCAATCCCCATGCTGCCTTGAAAAGTAGCAGGGTTATTGTCAGAGGGTGCAGCAGGAAGTGCAATGAAGGGATTGACAGCCTCAGTACCCTTTACCGCCGTATAGGCAGCCCCGCCACGGGCAAAAGCATAAATATCCAATGCCTGACTGGTGGCCGGTATGGCCAGTGCCAGACTGGCCAGCATTGCGTTCAATGTTTTCATCATTATTTTACCGTTCAATGGTTAGGGAATTGTTATTTGAAAGCGACGCCTGCCTGCTTTCTTGTTAAAGAGGATAGACAACATATGGATGAACGGTATCGGTGGGCGATATCAGCGGGCAATGGATGATCGGGTCTACATATTGTGTACTTCTGGCTCAATACCCGCCTGACGATAGGCCCGGAACTTGGCCCGGGAAACCGCTTTCTGGTCCGGGTTCTGAACCACTATTTCACAGACGCGGGCAAAGTCTTTGAAGAATGGAGGAACATCGGGGCTGAGATTAATCAGCAACCGCTTTGACTCCAGGACAGGATGGTCAAACCCCAGGGTGATGGGAGACTCCTTGGCCAAAAGTACACGTTCCGGTGTACAGCCCTGGGTCTGTGAAATGATCCCGTGGGGAAGAAAGCTATCCTCCCGCCATGACCAGAGAAGTTGATCCATGGACTTGCAGCTACTTTCATCCGTCGTATGGATATGCATGGGCAATCCGCCACGCCATGCCTTGTCGATAAGGCGGCAGGCAAACTGCTGTTGGTTTTGCCCATTATTTTCAGGATTGCTGCCAAAATTGCTATCAAGAAGATAGAAAGTCACTCTGGTCATGTGGAAATCATAAACTAATCAAGGCAAATAAACAGGCCCTGATCGAAACGATCAAGGCCTGTAATCGTTACTGAGTAAAAAATCAGATTTTATTCAGCAGGTATTGAACCAGCATCGGCACCGGACGGCCGGTAGCTCCTTTTTCCTTACCGGACTGCCAGGCGGTTCCGGCGATATCCAGATGTGCCCAGGGATAGGCTTCGGCGAACTTCGCCAGGAAACAGGCCGCTGTAATAGTACCTGCAGCAGGACCGCCAATATTGGCCATGTCGGCAAAATTGCTGTCCAGCTGGCGGGTGTACTCTTCGCCCATTGGCAGCTGCCAGGCCCGGTCCATGGCTTCTCTGGAAGCACCGAGCAGCTCTTCCGCCAGCGGTTCATTATTACTGAGCAGGCCGGTGGTATGATGACCAAGGGCAACGACGCAGGCACCGGTAAGGGTGGCAATGTCGATCACCGCTTCCGGCTTGTAACGTTCTGCATAGGTGAGGGCATCACAAAGCACCAGTCGACCTTCGGCGTCAGTGTTGAGAATTTCAATGGTCTTGCCGGACATGGAGGTTACGATATCGCCCGGGCGGGTCGCCTTGCCACTGGGCATGTTTTCTGCCGCGGCCACCATGCCAATGACATTGATGGGCAGGTCCAGCTCAATGATGGCATTCATGACACCGAATACGCTGGCGGCACCGCACATATCAAACTTCATTTCATCCATGGATGCACCGGGCTTCAGAGAGATGCCGCCGGTATCAAAGGTGATCCCTTTACCCAGAAGAACCAGTGGCCTGGCACTGCGTTTGCCATTTTTGAACTCCATGCAGATCAGCCGGGCTTCCTGTTCGGAACCGGCACTGACGGAGAGCAGGGAACTCATGCCCAGGTCAGACATCTGTTTTTCATTCAGGATTTTGGTGGTCAGTTTGGCATGATTTTTTGCCAGGGCTTTGGCTTCATCGGCCAGATAGGTTGGATGGCAGATATTGCCTGGCAGGTTGCCCAGCGTTCTGGCCACATTCCGGCCGTTGCCAATCGCCTGCCCCTGGGTCAGGCCCGCTTTTACTTCTTCGGCATTTTTACGGTCAGCCAGTAATATGACCTTCTTGAGACAGGGGTCTTTACCGGTGTCGTTTTTAAATTGACTGAACCGATAAAACGCATACTCAACCGCTTCGACCACCTGACGGGTAATCCAGTGAAGTGATTTCCCTTCTACGACGATGTCTTCGATGGCAATGGTTGCTTCCCTGGCATTAACCAATTTCAACTGGCTGGCCAGGTTGGTGGTCAGTTTTTTAAATCCGGCTTCTGTTAATGGCTTATCATTATCACCCATGGCGAGCAGCAGCAGACGCTCAAAGGGGACATGGTGGCTATGCAGGAGCATCAGTGAGTGGCCGGGCTTGAACTCCAGGTCCCCACGTTTGAGTACTTCGGCAAGATACCCCTCAGTTATTGAGTCTATGGCCGTCGCAGAGGACGGAAGCGTTTTCTTATGGACGCCAATAATAAGGCAGGCAGTTTTCTGCTTTTCTGCGGCGCCGCTCTTAACAACAAATTCCATAGTCTCTCCAGGGGGACAAGTTATTCGATTTCATGGATAATAATACGGTTAAGCCAATTCAACCATTGTTCGTTTTGATTTTGTGAATTTCACCAAGGCATGCCTTTAATCATATTTCGTTACCTGTCCAGACAGATGCTGCAGGTTATGTTAGCAGTGACGTCTGTTGTATTGCTCATTATCATGAGTGGACGCTTTGTAAACTACCTTGCACAGGCCGCAACCGGGACGCTGAAAGCGGACTTCCTGTTTGCCATCATGGGCTACCGGATCCCGGAGTTTCTGGTGATGATAATGCCCCTGGGGCTTTTTCTTGGCATTATTCTCGCCTATGGCAGGTTGTATGTTGATAACGAAATGACGGTGCTCAGCGCCTGTGGCCTGAGCCAGAATCAACTGGCAGGCATGACGATGGTGCCTGCGATCGGGGTTATGCTGCTGGTTGCGCTGCTAAGCCTGGTGGTTGCCCCCTGGGGAATACAGAAAGTTGAACGAATTTTTGCCGAGCAGGACTCCCTGACCGAGTTTGATACCCTGGTTTCGGGGCGTTTCCAGAAGTTTGGCTGGCAGCGCGTGACCTACGCAGAGTCATTGACCGATGACCATCAGCAGATGAACCGGGTTTTTATTGCCAACCGTAACGTGAATAGCAATAACATGGGGTCAATGACCTTGCTTCTGGCGGAAAAGGCAAGCATTGAAGCCAATGCAAAAGAGGGTGGGCAGCGCTACCTGATACTGGATGATGGCTACCGCTATGATCTGACGCCAGGCGCGTTGCCGCTGCGGGAAATAGCGTTTGAACATTACGGTCTTCGTATGGAAGAGCGCCACTCCAGAGAAGAGATCAGCAAGGAGCAGGCACTGCCAACGGCGAAGCTTATGGAGTCCGACGCACCGGGTTATCGTGCTGAGCTGCAATGGCGGATCTCTCTGCCACTGTTAATACCGATTGTTGTACTGATGGCATTGCCCCTTGCCCGGGTTAATCCAAGGCAGGGTCGTTACGTCAAACTGTTGCCCGGAATATTGTTGTATCTGCTGTATCTGGCCTTGCTCATGAGTGGCCGGGGTGCGATTGAGGATGGGCGACTGCCGCCAGATATTGGCCTGTGGCCAATTCATGCTCTCTTCCTGCTGGTTGCCTTGATGTTGTACCTTGTTGAGCCGGGCAAACTCTGGCTGGCACGCCGGAGGGCTGGAAATGCGTAAACTGGATCGCTACATATCCAGAAATGTTCTGGGGGCAACAATTATTGTCCTGCTGATCCTGGTATTTCTGGAGGCGCTGTTTTCTTTTCTGGGGCAGTTGGATGATGTCAGTGGCAACTATCAGTCGCTGGATGCCTTGATTTATACCCTGTTGATGATTCCCAAAAAACTGTATGAACTGATTCCCGTTTCAGCACTGGTCGGCTGCCTTGCAGGGTTAGGCTCCATGGCGTCAAACAGTGAGCTGGTGGTCATGAGGGCGGCTGGCGTTTCACTATGGCGCATTCTGGGGGCGGTAATGAAGCCCACCCTGGTGATGATTCTTGCCGGATTGCTGCTTGGAGAATATCTTGCCCCCATGGCAGAGCAGGTTGGCGAGACCAGAAAGGCGATAGCCCGCTCTGCGGATGGTACTTACACCGGCGAAGGCTTCTGGCACCGTGAAGGCCATGAATTTATGTACTTCAATGCTGTTGAACCAAACGGCGTGCTTTACGGTGTGAGTCGCTATGTTTTTGATGATGATATGACGCTTCAGGAAAGCTCGTTTGCCGAACGGGGAATCTATCAGGGAGATCACTGGCTGCTTGAGAATGTCACGACCATGCGCCGTCAGGATGAGCAGTTTATTACTGAGGAGCGTCTTGTTGAACCCTGGGATACCACCTTGACGACAACACTTCTGAAAGTAGTGGTGGTGAAACCTGAGGCATTGCCAATTTCCGGCCTGCTTACTTATACCCAGTACCTGGCAGCCCAGGGGCTGGATGCCGGAGAGTATGATCTGGCATTGTGGACAAAGCTGCTTCAGCCGTTATCCATACTCTCCCTGGTTATTGTGGGCATTTCCTTTGTCTTTGGCCCCTTGCGTTCGGTCAGTATGGGGTTTCGCATTTTCTCCGGGGTGATCACCGGCATTGTCTTCATGATTGTCCAGAACCTGATGGGACCATCCAGTCTGGTATTCGGGTTTCCGCCGGTATTATCGGTATTGATCCCGATCACCATCTGTCTGCTGGCCGGGGCGATAATGTTAAGACGTGCGGCATAAGTGGGCAGTAAACACGACACTCGTCAAATGTTTCGGTATATTCTTATTTGTCAGCAGTGGGCATGGCTGTGAGTTAATGCTGGCAGTGTAACCATTGTCGTTTGGTCAGGTTGTCTTTGCGGGTTTTTCCAGAAGAATGACTCTGGATGATGATGCCAGATCCTGCCAGCTTCGCCGCTGCTGATCGATGACAGCCCAGAGAAAACCGATACCGGCAAGCGACAGTGAGGGAATGGCAATCAGAAAACGGATAATGCTTTGCCGTGGGCTGATCAAATGATTGTCATTGTTGACCACTTTTATTCTCCAGGCCTGCATGCCAGGGGTTTGTCCTGAGCGGGTCCAGAAAAGGCCAAAAAAACCGTAAACGATGACCATCAGGGCGGCATAGAAAAAAGGACCCCCGAGATTGTAACCCTCTTCGGTCATCGTTTTAAGCTGCTCATCGCCAAAAACCTGAATCTGGATGAACAGATTGAGAAAACCGGCCACAAACAAAAGGGCCAGGATTAACAGGGAATCGTACAGCATGGCCGCAGCTCTTCTCCATACCGGAGCCGGGGTAAGAGCCGGGATATGAGCCGGGGTAAGATTGCTGGCTTCCATCGACCGCTTGCCTTGTTATTAAATGTGGCAGGATATTCTAACAGCATTTCTTTTTTATGGAACAAATTTACGTGTCAGTTGTCATATAAGCGCTGATGATTGTTGTGAATTATATCGCTGTTATTTGATTGCATTATTTTATCTTTTTTTAATATGAATACGCCTTTATATCATTGAATGATGAAGAGCCTGAAAAGAATAATGTGCTTCCCGGGTTTTATGATGAAACAGTATCGAGTTGTTCATGATTTCTCTTTTTTTATTGTTTTTTTGTTCAGTATGTTACCCGTTAATGCCGCTTCGAATACTTATGAGTATTACAAGGATCTGGTTAAGACTAAAGATAAGACTGCATCCTCTCTGTTCAATGAGATTGTCGAAAATAGCAGCTATCTGTTTAATGACATGGTAATGGAACCGCTGATCATTCCTTTTGCCAACTTTACAGGAGAGTATCAGGATATTTTCAATCACCACATCATAGACCCGGTTCGTCGTGGCAAACACTATATGAGGTATATGGACAGTGTAATGCTCGGTACCTTTGATAATGTGCTTAATGAAGATACAGGGACAACCAACTGGCCTTATGCTATTGCGGGCGCGCCTTATGGCTGGATTGTTAAGAATGTCGTTGCTGATTTTAAGCTGGGCTCCGAGGTACGAAGCCCGGGTGTTATAGACAGTAAATATCATAATCATCCCGTTCTGGTGGAACGTCTTGGGGCAGAGACCGGTGAGGTTGGAACCAGAATTTCAGAGAATCACAAAAATGAACTGGTTGTTATTGATGTAGTCAAGCCCTTCATGCCGAGGCTGGAGATATGGGATGAAGAAAATTCATTGTTTTCGTCAATTTACCATTTCTATTATGCAACGAAGGAGCTGATCACCGACGTTCATCATATTATCGAGTTTGAAGATACTGATTTTTTTAAACGAACAGGTCGGTATGAAGAATCTGACCGAACTTTCCTCCATCACTGGAATAAAACAATATCCAGGCGAAGTGCGTTCAGAAGTGGTCAGATTGTCAGGGTTGACCGAAAGGGGTATTTTTCAATGGGACCTGTTCCTGTCGCATGGAATTACTGTGAAGTGATGCTGCATGAAGGTGGAACCAAAGATATCGAGGTTATTGAAGAAGAAGATGAAAGCGAAATTTATTATGAACACCCTGAGACTTATGAATGGGGTGTACGGGGAGGGAGAATGGTTCCCAGGGAAAGAACCAGAACAGTTCGTAAGAAAGTGATCAAACAGGTTCCGAATGTAACAACATTCCGGGTTTACACCGAAAACCTTTGCCTGGCAGCTGAGGCGTCCGTTCGCTCTAAAAGTGAGGTGATTGCCTATACGACCCGCAGACTGTTTTCCTGGTTAGTACCCGGGCTGGCATTTATTGGTGCCCCTTCCGTTTCTTATCTGCTGATGGGTCAGTTTGGCATTACTGATTATTTCCCGCCAACAGCCAGCCTGATCGCCGCTGTCTTTCTGACATCCTGGGTTTTTCCCACAATGTGGGAGTCTGACATTGAAGATACTATGCACAGTATCAAGTTTCCTCCCCCAAACGAGTTTTAATTCCTGGGTTCAATCATCCTTTGTTCCGGGAGTGATCTGTATCATGCTTTCTGTGATTTTTGGCTTTCTGCTGGCTCCAGTGATTATCTAGCTCTAAGCTTTGTTGACGTTGAAAGCTGGAAAATGGACGCAGATCAAGGTTTTTTGCACAATATCATTTATTTACACCCTGTTTGCAGCTTTGCTGTGCAAATGCTGCTTTTTGGGGGTTAGTGCTGGGGGAACAGGTATGTTAACTATTGATCGTACGGTGCTGGTGGTGGTGGATATTCAGGGCAAGCTGGCTAACTTAATGCATGAGCATGAGTCACTCTTTGGTAATATTGTGACCATGGTTAAAGGGGCTAAACTGCTCGATATCCCGATTCTCTGGCTGGAGCAGATGCCGGAAAAGCTGGGAGCTACCATTCCCGAATTGGCTGACGAACTGGTTGATAAGCTGTCTGAAGTTGGCCCGGTGAGAAAATCCTCATTCAGTGCCTGTGGCGAGCCTGCATTTATGTCAGCACTTGAGCAGGCAGGTAGCAGACAGGTTTTGCTGGCTGGCATAGAGACCCATATCTGTGTCTATCAGACCGCGATGGATCTTCTCGCCGGAGGCTATGAGGTAGAAGTTCTGGTTGATGCGGTTTCATCAAGAACATTACAGAACAAAGAGGTGGCACTTGATAAGATGTCGGCCCTGGGAGCTGATCTGACCACCGTTGAAATGGCACTGTTTGAATTAATGAAATCTGCCGAAGCACCACAGTTTCGTGATGTCGCCAAATTGATTCGATGATGCGGACATGAGCCTCAGGAAGCTGAGGCTACTTATTGCATGTCAGAAGATAAGGTGAGCAATCGCTGCAATAACGGGCAGTGTGACCAGTGTTCTGAGAATAAAAATAATAAATAGCTCAAACAACGTGACCGGAATCTTGCTGCCCAATAGCAAGGCACCCACCTCGGAAAGGTAAATCAGCTGAGTCAGTGATAATGCCGCAATAACAAACCGGGTCATATCATTGTCAATGGATGCGGCCAGGATAGAGGGCACGAACATATCGGTGAATCCCACCATCATGGTCGTTGAAGCCGCCTGGGCTTCAGGAATCTGCAACCACTCCAGCAACGGCAGAAAAGGCATTCCCAGGTACTGGAAGACCAGGGTATATTCGGCAATGATCAGTGCAATGGTACCTATGCCCATCACTACCGGCAGTACACCAAACACCATATCAATGGCGTTTTTCCCGCCATCCTGAATGACCTGTATCGGGTTATTGATTTTTCCTGCTTTCTCCAGTGCCTGCTGCAGTCCCCAGGCAAAAGCACTGGCACCCGGAGGAATCATTTCATCATCATCATTGCGGGTTTTTCCGCAGATGAACACGTCTTTTTTCCTGGAAAGGGGGGGAAGCTTGGGGACGATAAGAGCCGCCACCAGTCCGGCAAAGCAGACGGTAAGGTAGAACTGGGTAAACAGGTGATCCAGACCAACCTGGGCAATAACCACCAGTGAAAACGTAATTGAAACCACTGAGAAAGTAGTGCCGATCACCGCAGCTTCACGCTGAGTGTAATAGGAGGTTTCATACTGCTTGCTGGTCATCAGGATACCGACGCTGCCATCACCCAGCCATGAGGCAATACAGTCAATAGCCGAACGGCCGGGCAGGTTGAAGACCGGCCTCATTATGCGTGTCATCAATGTTCCCAGCAGCTCCAGTAAACCAAAGTTCATTAACAGTGGCAGCAAAAGTCCGGCAAAGATGAAAACTGAAAACAGTGTCGGCATCAGGTCATTCAAAACCATGCCGCCAGTGGCTCCTGACCAGACGGCTTCCGGGCCGACCTTGAAAAAGCTGGAAAGAACAAAAACCATCCCGGCAACCCTGACCAGGCACCACAGTGGTGGGATATCAAACAGCGAGGCAAAAAAAGGCCGCGTCATGATTGATTGGGGCTGGAATAGCTTGGTAATAATGGTTACCAGCCCGGTAAAACACACAATAACGGTAATGATGGTGGTTAGCTGTTCGTTGATAAGTGCTTTTAACCCGCCGGCCAGAAGGGCTACAGGAATGGTGAATTCACCATTGAGACTCACCGGAGTGACAAACAGCAACAGGCCAGTCAGTGATGGAATTAAAAAGGTTAACCAGTGACGCAGGCTGGTTTCTTTCTTTCTTACGGCTGTAAACTGCTTCATAACAAGCTCTGGGCTCCTCAAACTCAGCCATGCACAAAAGTATGATTCAAAAAGTTCAGATTTCCTCCTCAGCTAATAAATGAGTCAGAAATGTTGGCAGTCTATTCTCGGACAGCCTTCTGGCGGTGGAGGTACACGTCGCAGTCGCTGAGTCAGACAGCTGTTGGTTGTACTCGATTCCGGTTTATTATGCATTATTTCCTGATAGATATTAATTATCCACCCCGGAAAAGACCTATTTTCCTGATTTTTTGTGGGTATTCGTATTCTGTGATTGATAGCCGAGAAAACGGTACATGATTGAAATACTTCCAGCTGATCAATTACCTGACCAATTACCAGAGCCGAGTCCCGGATCTGGAACAGAATCAGGAAAAAGTGGAATCAGCAGTCTTTCGCACTCTGCATGGCCATTTTCGCGAGCGGTGTCCCGGGGCGTCAAGCCATCGTTAGTTTTTAAACTGATGTCAATGCCGTGAGCTTTCAGTAACGCTCTGATGCACCCTGCCTGGCCAGATTGGGCAGCGCAGTGCAGGGGCGTAAAGCCCCCGGCCATTTCCATATTGACGTTAATGCCGTCGGCGGTCAATAACACCGTGACGCAATCTGTATGGCCGTTTCTGGCAGCCCAGTGCAGGGGCGTCGCAGGTGTTTTCGCATTGACGTCAATGCCTTTGGCGGTCAATAACACCGCGACGCATTTTGCGTTGCCGCTTCTGGCGGCCCAATGCAGGGGCGTAAAGCCCCCGGCCATTTCCATATTGACGTCAATGCCTTCGGCGTTCAATAACACCATGATGCAGTCTGTATAGCCATATTTGGCAGCGCAGCTCAGGGGCGTCCAGCCATCGTCAGACGTCACATTGACGTCAATGCTGTCGTCGGTCAATAACGCTGAGATGCACTCTGCCTGACCTTTTATGGCAGCCCAGTGCAGGGGCGTAAAGCCTGAAGGCGTTTTCACATTGACGTTAATGCCTTTGGCGGTCAATAACTCCGTGATGCAGTCTGCATGGCCGTATTTGGCAGCGCAGGTCAGGGGCGTCAAGCCATCGGCAGACTTGGCATTGACGTCAATGCCGTCGGCGGTCAGTAATGCCCTGGTGCACTCTGTGCGGCCTTCTGCGACAGCACAGTGCAGGGGCGTATAGCCTGAAGGCGCTTTCACATTAACGTCAATGCCTTTAACGGTCAGTAACACCGTGATGCATTCTGCATGTCCATCCAGAACTGCACAGGCCAGAGGCGACCAGCCTAGGTAAGACACAGCATTGACGTCGATGCCATTGGCGGTCAATAACGCCCTGACGCACGCTACGTGGCCTTTTGTGGCAGCACAGTTCAGGGCTGTAAAGCCATCGTTATTTTTCGCATTGACGTCAATGCCTGTGGTGTTCAACAACTCCGTGACGCACTCTGCGCGGCC
>NZ_JAHHPP010000125.1 GCF_024606265.1 Endozoicomonas sp. SESOKO1 | reverse complement strand
AGGTGCCGTCATGCCACAAGGTGCCGTCATGCCACAAGGTGCCGTCATGCCACAAATAGTGGTGGAAAATTCCGAACAAGCGCTTGGGCTGCTCGGAGCCGCCAATCGAAATTCTTTTACTGGGTGTCTTGTTGGTGTTACCGGCTCGTGCGGCAAAACATCCGTTAAAGAGATGTTGCTGGCCATTTTCTCAGAAGCAGGTTCAACGCTGGCAACGGAAGGCAACCTGAATAATGCGCTGGGTACACCATTAACACTGTTAAGAATCAATGAATCCCATCAGTTTGCCGTGGTTGAGATGGGTACCAGTGCGCCCGGCGAGATTGAATACATTGCAAATATGGGGCGCCCTGACGTATCCGTGATCGTCAATGCTGCTGAAACCCACCTGGCTGATTTGAAGAGTGTTGCAGGGGTAGCCCGGGAAAAGGGTTTTATCCTGGATGCTCTGCCGGACGATGGCATTGCTGTGCTGAATATGGATGATCAGTTCTTCGGCCAGTGGTGTGAACGGGTTCTGCAAAAGTCCGGTCGACGGATGATCAGCTTCAGTGCCGGGAATCCTGATGCGAACTGTTTTGCCAGTGATATCACGCCAAATGCTGAAGGCACCCGATTTACGTTGCATATTCGCAGGCAGAGTCAGCAGCAAGAGCAACAATCGCTGCAGCTCTCATTCTGGGGGCGCTACCAGGTGGCTAATGCCTGTTGCGCTGCAGCGGTTGCCCTCGCCTGTGGGTTGTCGCTGGACATTATTGCCCGGGGGCTGGAAAATGCCCGGCCTTACCAGCGGCGGGGACAGCGATTTGTTCACTCCTCCGGCGCAGTCCTGATTGATGAAACGTACAATGCCAACCCGAAAGCAACGCTGGCGGCAGTGGAGCAGCTGGCGGACTGTGGTGGCAGAACCATCATGGTGCTGGGGGATATGCTGGAACTGGGTGATATATCCGATGAACGTCACCGGGACATTGGCCGCTATGCAAAAGCACTGGGTATTCACCAGTTTTTGAGTTTCGGGCCTTCTGCACGCCTGGCCAGTGAAGCCTTTGGCAGCGGTCATCACTTCGAGGATAAGAATGAGTTGATTGGCTTTTTGAATGAACAGCTTAATAGCGGTTTTAACAGCGGTATTAACAGTGAGAACACGGCTGTCATGGTTAAAGGATCAAAAGGGATGAAGATGTTGGACATTATCCAGGCTCTGATTGGGTCTTATTACAAGGGAGAAGCCTGATGCTGGTGTGGCTGGCCGATTACCTGGCCCAATATTACCATGGATTTCTGGTGTTCAAGTACCTCACGTTGCGAGGTATTCTCGGGGTCCTCACGGCTCTGGCCATGAGCTTGTGGGTTGGGCCTCACTTCATTCGCAAGTTGAGTTTTTACCAGATTGGCCAGGCTGTCCGTGATGATGGTCCGCAAAGCCATTTAAGCAAGGCTGGCACCCCTACCATGGGCGGTGCCCTGATTCTTGTCTGTATCGCCATCAGTACCTTGCTCTGGGCAGATTTGAGCAATCGCTATGTTTGGGTTGTGCTGATCGTTACCGGCATTTTCGGTGCTGTTGGCTGGGTGGATGATTACCGGAAAGTGGTTGAAAAAAACTCCCGGGGGCTGCCGGCACGCTGGAAAATGTTCTGGCAATCGGTTGCGGGTCTTGGTGCGGCGCTTTTCCTGTTTTTTACCGCACCATCGGCAACAGAAACAACCCTGATCATTCCCTTCTTCAAGAATGCAACGCTGCAGCTTGGGCCATTTTTTGTGGTTCTGGCCTACCTGACCATTGTGGGGTCCAGTAATGCTGTCAATCTGACGGATGGGTTGGATGGTCTTGCTATTCTGCCCACCGTGATGGTGGCTTCAGCCCTGGCGGTTTTTGCTTATCTGAGCGGGCATGCAACCTTTGCCCAGTACCTGCTGATTCCTGCCGTGCCGGGTGCTGGAGAGCTGATGGTATTTTGTGCGGCTATCGCCGGGGCAGGCCTTGGATTCCTCTGGTTTAACACCTACCCGGCCCAGGTATTCATGGGCGATGTGGGTGCTCTTGCGCTGGGGGCTGCCATCGGGGTCGTCGCGGTGATCGTCCGACAGGAAATCGTGTTGATCATCATGGGCGGCGTTTTTGTTATGGAAACGGTCTCGGTCATTCTGCAGGTGGGCTCCTACAAGTTAACCGGTCGTCGTATATTTCGCATGGCGCCGCTGCATCATCACTTTGAGTTGAAAGGGTGGCCTGAACCCCGGGTCATTGTGCGTTTCTGGATTATTACCATTGTGCTGGTTCTGATTGGGCTGGCTTCTTTGAAAATTCGCTAACGGGTTTCGGGATTGTGACAAGAAGCACTCTTGTTAAGAAAACAGCAGCGGAGTCAGCAGATAACCAGCCATCAGGGCTGATTGGCTCGAGCTGTCATCGGGTGATTATCGGTCTTGGCAAGACCGGGTTGTCCTGTGCCCGTTACCTTTATCACCAGGGTTTACCGTTCAAAATTGTGGATACCCGGGAAAAGCCACCGGGTGAAGCTGAGTGTCGCCAGCTGTTTCCGGACATCCCCCTTCATACCGGTGGCTTCAATGAGCAGTGGTTAATGGCTGCCGATGAGTTGGTGGTCAGTCCCGGCATCGCTCTGTCCGAACCGGCCATTGCCAAGGCTATTGACAATGGCGCTATTGCCATTGGTGATATTGAGCTGTTTTGTAGGGCGATCAATGTTTCCTCGGCTTTCTCGCAAAAAAAGAAGCCGCTGGTTGCCATTACCGGCTCCAATGGCAAAAGCACAGTGACCACGCTGATTGGTGAAATGGTCAGATATTCAGGGCTTAACCCAGGCGTAGGGGGCAATATCGGAACGCCAGCGCTTGATTTGCTGGATGACGACAGTATTGATGTTTACATTCTGGAGCTTTCCAGCTTCCAGCTGGAAACAACACATAGCCTCCGGGCAACGGCAGCGACGGTCCTGAACCTGAGTCCGGACCATATGGATCGTTACCCGACGCTGGTTGAATACCATCAGGCCAAGCAGCGTATTTATAAAGGGTGCGCAACCGCCGTATTTAACCGGGATGATCCTCTTACTTCACCTTTGCTGCCGGTCACGGCCGGAGCGGTGACGTTTACTTGCGGGTCTCCGGATCTTGGACAGATGGGGCTACTTTCTGACGATGATGGCGTCTGGCTGAGCAAAGGGCTGGAAAAGCTGATAAATACCCGGCAGATGAAACTCAAGGGACGTCACAATTACTTGAATGCCCTCGCAGCTTTAGCCCTGGGTGAAGCGATAGGTCTTGATACCAGCGCCATGTTCGAAGCGCTGATGGCATTTCCCGGTTTGAAACACCGTTGCCAATGGCTGGGTGAGCATGATGGCGTTGCCTGGTTTAACGACTCCAAAGCAACCAATGTCGGAGCCTCCGTTGCCGCTATTGAAGGGCTGGGTGAAGGGCTTGAAGGCAAAGTTATCCTGATTGCCGGTGGTGATGGCAAAGGTGCCGATTTCTCGGACTTGCAGCCGGCGGTCGAGCGTTACGTCCGCCACCTGATTTTGATTGGACGTGATGGGCCTGCCATTGGGCGGGTAATGAAAGAGGGTGTAGACATTCGCAAGGCTGCCAGTCTGGAGGATGCCGTCAGTCTTTCTGCAGCGTTGGCCAAACAAGGCGATGCGGTGCTGTTGGCACCAGCCTGTGCCAGTTTTGATATGTTCAACAGCTTTGAGCATCGCGGTGATCGATTTGCAGAGCTGGTCAATGGTTTGATTTTATGCTGAAACGGGTTCGACACAGCTTTCTCCCAGAGAAAGAGTCTTTGGAACAGGATGCGTCAATGTCCACGAATGTTGACATGGTTCTGTTCGCAGCTGTGCTTGCCCTGCTGGCCATCGGTCTGGTGATGGTGGGTTCAGCCTCCATGGATGTTTCCAGTGCTACCTTTGGTGATCCACTGAGAGTTGTCTTTAAGCAGTTGCTGTTTATGGTGGTGGGGCTGGTTGCCATGGGCATCATGATGCTTGTGCCTGTCAGCCGGATTGAGCAGATGAGCTGGGTTGGCTTGCTGGTTGCCTTTTTTCTGCTGGCAGTGGTGCTGCTGGTGGGGCGGGAAATTAATGGCAGTATTCGCTGGATTCCCCTTGGCTTCTTTAACCTGCAGGCCTCCGAGGTGGCCAAGCTTTGTGTGGTGATTTATCTGGCGGGCTACCTGGTGAGACATCTTGATGAAGTACGTACGCGCTGGAGTGGCTTTATCAAGCCAATGCTGGTGATGACAGGACTGGCTCTGCTCCTGCTGGCGGAGCCGGATCTTGGCGCGCTGGTGGTGTTGACCGTTGCGGTGATGGGGATGATCTTCATGGCAGGTGCACGTTTCCACCAGTTTCTGGTCATGATCGCCGTGGTGGTTATCCTGATTGGCCTGATGATCTGGCTGGAGCCTTATCGTATGGCTCGCATCACATCTTATATGGACCCATGGGCCCATGCTTTTGGCAGTGGCTATCAGTTAACCCAGGCTCTGATCGCTTTTGGTCGGGGTGCCTGGTTTGGTGAAGGTCTGGGCAACAGCATCCAGAAGTTGTTTTATCTGCCGGAGGCACACACGGATTTTGTCTTTGCCGTATTGGCCGAAGAGTTTGGCGTGATTGGCTCGTTGTTGCTGCTTGGGCTGTTTCTGTTTGTTGCGTGGCGGGCATTGCAGCTGGGATCAAGAGCGGAGTCCCGGGGTATGCTGTTCCATGGCTTTGTTGCTTACGGCATTGCCTTACTGTTTGCCAGTCAGGCGTTGATTAATATTGGTGTGAATACCGGACTGCTGCCTACTAAAGGGCTGGCCTTGCCCATGATCAGCTATGGAGGCAGCAGTTTAATTGTTAACTGTCTGGCATTTGGTATTTTGTTGCGAATTGATTTTGAACGTCGTCTGACTAAAGCCGTCGAGGCTAAACCTGTTGCGGGGCACAGGGTTCAAGAGCGAAAGACGACAGATGCAGATGGAGGTAATACTAATGGCTGATCAGGCAGCTTCTCAAACGCCTCCTGAGGCACCAAAAATAATTATCATGGCAGGTGGTACTGGCGGGCATATTTTTCCGGGGCTGGCTACAGCGAAGGGACTGATTAACCAGGGATACCGTGTTCACTGGCTGGGTACTCCCGGAAGTATGGAAGCCGAGCTTGTGCCCGGGCATGGCATTGATATCAGCTTTATTCCAGTCACCGGCTTGCGGGGAAAAGGGTTGAGTTTTCTGTTGAAGGCTCCCTGGCGTCTCGCTGTTTCGTTATTTAAAGCAGTCCAGATACTGAGAGAGCACCGGCCTGTTTGTGTTCTTGGTATGGGCGGCTATGTAACGGGGCCGGGCGGTGTGGCGGCCAGGTTGCTGGGAATTCCATTGGTGGTACATGAACAAAATGCCGTGGCAGGCCTTACCAATAAACTGCTGGCCAGGATTGCTACCCGTGTGCTCGAAGCGTTTCCGGGAACCTTTGCGGGACTTTCTTCAGGCATTGCCCGGAAAGTTATGCTGACCGGGAATCCGGTGCGCTCGGAGATTGTCGGCGTTCCTGCCCATGAACCTCATACCCCCTTGAGGCTGTTGGTAGTAGGGGGTAGCCGGGGAGCCCTGGCAATCAACCAGATGATTCCCCGGGTTTTGCAACGCTTTTGTGATCAGAGCGGTGATCGGATTGAAGTCTGGCACCAGACCGGTAAGGGAACCTATGAGCAATGCCTGGCAGATTACCAGCAGCTCGGCGTTTCCGGTCGGGTAGAACCGTTTATTGATGATATGGCTCAGGCTTATGGGTGGGCAGATCTGGTACTCTGTCGCTCCGGTGCATTAACCATCGCGGAACTGGCAGCGGCAGGAAAACCTGGAATTCTGGTGCCTTTCCCGTTTGCGGTGGATGATCATCAGACAGTGAATGGGCGTTACCTGGTTGATAGAGGTGCTGCCCTGATGGTTCAGCAAAAAGATTTGGACGTGGACGGTTTGACAACAATGATTCTGGAGCTGGCAGATAATCCTGAACAGCTTGAACGAATGGCCTCATCAGCAAGATCCGCCAGTTTGCCACAGGCGACTGATGACGTGGTCAGGCTCTGTCTTGAAGCGGCTGGTAAGGAGGTCTCTTATGCCTGATGTAAAGAGTCGGATTCCCGTTGTGGCGGTACCAGAGATGAGGCGTATCCGCAAAATCCATTTTGTCGGTATTGGTGGTTCCGGCATGTGTGGCATTGCCGAGGTCCTTCTGAATCAGGGGTATGAAATCTCTGGCTCGGATATTCGATCATCATCAGTCACTGAGCGCCTTGAGGGGCTGGGGGTTGAGGTATTCATTGGTCACCGTGCAGACAATGTAATAAACGCGGATGTTATTGTTACCTCAACCGCTGTTGCCGAAGATAATCCTGAAGTTGTCGAGGGGGAAAGGCGCCGACTGCCCATTGTTCCCCGGGCCCAGATGCTGGCGGAATTAATGCGTTATCGCCACGGCATTGCAGTGGCGGGCACCCATGGCAAGACTACCACCACCAGTCTGCTGGCTTCGGTCCTCGGGTTCAGCGGTATGGACCCGACCTTTGTCATTGGTGGGCGGCTCAACTCGGCGGGTACCAATGCAAAACTGGGTGGCAGTCGTTACCTGGTTGCTGAGGCAGATGAGTCTGATGCCTCTTTTCTTCATTTACAGCCGATGGTGTCCATCGTCACCAATATTGATGCTGACCATATGTCTACCTACGACGGTGACTTTGGCAAGCTGAAAAAGACATTTGTCGATTTCCTGCACAATTTGCCTTTTTACGGCGTAGCCATTGTCTGTATCGACTGTCCGGTGGTCAGGGAACTGTTGCCGGAAATCAAACGACAGGTGATTACCTATGGTTTCAGTGAAGATGCCGATTACCGGGCAGTGAATGTTCGTCAGCAGGGAATGAAAACCTCGTTTGGCCTGGTTCGTCGCAGCAATCCTGAAGAAACCAATCCTGAACACCCCAGTGCTGAACAATCCCCTGTTGCCATTGAACTGGGCATTCCAGGGCGCCATAACGTACTGAATGCCCTGGCTACTTTTGCAACGGCTGCGGATGAAGGCATCCCGGATCAGGTGATTGCGGAAGGCCTGAGCCGTTTCGATGGTGTTGGTCGGCGTTTCCAGGTACTCGGCGAGTTTAATACCCGGATTGGTGAGGTAATGCTGGTGGATGACTATGGTCACCACCCAACGGAAGTGGATGCGACGATTAAAGCGGTTCGTGATGGCTGGGGTGACAAGCGACTGGTGATGATTTACCAGCCTCATCGCTTCTCCCGAACCCGTGACCTGTATGAGGATTTTGTCGATGTGCTTTCCAGGGTCGACGTTCTTCTGTTGATGGAAGTATATCCTGCCGGAGAAGAGCCGATTGCGGGTGCGGATAGTCGCTCATTGTGCCGGAGTATCCGGCAGCGTGGATTGGTTGATCCGATATTTATTGCCCGTCCTGAAGAGGTTGAGTCAGTGTTGGCTGATGTGCTTCAGGATGGTGACTTGCTGTTGGCCCAGGGGGCTGGGGATATTGGCGCACTGGCTCTCAGGTTGGCCAGTGGTGAGTTGGCGCTGTCGGCAGAACAGTAAAGTTACGAATTGATCAGAAAAGGAACACAGTGCATGAAGTACGACCGGAGTTGTGATCATTTTGATCCGAAGACTTTTGGCAAGGTTGCTGTACTTTTTGGTGGTAACTCTGCAGAAAGGGAAGTGAGTTTAACCAGTGGTGAGCGTATTTATGCCGCGTTGAACCGGCAGGGTGTGCAGTGTCGGCTGATTGATACCTGTGAGAATGCTGTTGGGCAGCTCCAGCAGTATGCTCCCGACTATGCCTTTATTGCCTTGCATGGCGGCGGGGGAGAAGATGGAACCATTCAGGGGTTACTGGAAACCATGGGTATTCCCTATCCCGGCAGTGGTGTTATGGCATCCGCTTTGGCCATGGATAAATACCGCTGCAAACTGCTGTGGCAATCCATTGGGCTGCCAACACCCGAGTTTGCCCTGGTCATGGGAGTTGACAATCTTGGTCATGCCGAGTCTCTGTTGCCCGCCTTTGTCAAGCCAAGCAGGGAAGGGTCCAGTGTTGGTGTGGCAAGGGTTGACCGGAGGGAGGACCTTGAAGCGGCCTGTCAGCGTGCTGGAGAGCACAAAGGTCCTGTCCTGGTGGAGTCGTTTATTGATGGGCCTGAGTTTACCGTTGGTATTCTTAATGGTCAGCCGCTTCCGGTCATCAGAATTGAGGCAGAGGGTGAGTTTTATGATTACCAGGCCAAGTATCTGTCGGACAATACCCGATACTTGATACCCTGTGGCCTGACTGCAGTCAAGGAGCAGGAACTTCAGGCTGTCGCTCTGACGGCATTTGAAGCCCTTGGGTGTTCGGGCTGGGGACGTGTTGACTTTATGCAGGATCAGCAGGGGCGGTTCTGGTTGCTGGAGGTTAATACGATTCCGGGAATGACAGACCATAGTCTTGTGCCTATGGCTGCAGCGGATGCCGGGTTATCTTTCGATGAACTGGTTATTGAAATATTGAAAACAGCGGATGTCAGATAGAACAGGTTTTTCCGTTTCAGCCAGTCGGCCGTGGGAAGTGCGAGGCGCATCCCGCAGGAATAGTCGGCAAGGTAGTGGAAGAGGAAAAAAAGCTCTGCCGTGGAAAAGAGTGCTTCAGGTTTCGGTTTCTCTTTTTCTTCTGGTGGGGCTGGTGGCCTCGATGCCATGGTTGATGAACTGGTTGAACCAGCCGATAGCACGGGTGGAAGTGCATGCAGGCTTTGAGCATTTATCCAGAGAGCAGGTAGAGCGTGCTTTGCACCCTCATTTACAGGAACGTTTTTTTGCTCTGGATTTGGTTGAGATGCAGCAGGTTCTTCTGGCAATGCCCTGGGTTAAGAGTGCCTCGGTTCGACGACAATGGCCTGATGGCGTTCTGGTGAGCCTGAAGGAACAGCAGCCGGTGGCGAGATGGGGGCGAAACCATCTGATCAGCAATGAAGGTGAGGTGTTCGCTCCAGAAGATTTTGTCGGCTTTTCAGCCATGCCGGTTCTGGATGGCCATGAAGAGATGGCTGCCGAGGTGATGCAGCAGTATCTTGCGATCAGCCAGTTGCTCAGGCCCATTGGGCTGAAGCTGACGATGCTGAAGCGCAGTAATAGTGGTTCATGGCGCTTTACCGTAGGACATGTTGAGGTCAATATTGGTCGTGACAGAAGAATGGAAAGACTGCAGCGTTTTGTCCGGCTTTATCATGCCAGGCTGGAGACTCGCTGGAATCAGGTAAGGCGTGTGGATTTGCGATATTTGAATGGTGCTTCGGTTGCCTGGGGTGAGACGCTTGTTAAAGCGAGGTCAAAATAGGCCAGGCTCAGATTTATGATGGATAGAGAAGTTTGGGAAGATTGATGCCATGACAGCGGCAGATAATGGAAGATTGATCGTCGGGTTGGATATTGGCACCTCGAAAGTGGTGGCTATTGTTGGAGAGCTCAACGCTGAGGGTGACATTGAGGTCATTGGCATTGGCTCGCATATTTCCCGTGGGCTGAAGCGTGGTGTCGTCGTTAATATTGACTCTACGGTCCATGCCATTAAGAGAGCCGTTGAAGAAGCCGAGTTAATGGCCGGGTGCCAGATACACTCGGTCTATGCCGGTATTGCCGGCAATCACATCAAGAGCCTTAACTCCCACGGCATCGTTGCCATACGTGAGCGTGAAGTGAATGTTGCCGATATTGACCGGGTTATTGATGCAGCCCAGGCGGTTGCGATCCCGGCGGATCAGCGGATCCTGCATATTCTTCCCCAGGAGTATGCCATCGATAACCAGGAGGGGATCAAGGAGCCACAGGGGATGTCCGGTGTCCGCCTGGAAGCCAAGGTTCACCTGGTGACCTGTGCCGTTAATGCAGCCCAGAATATTGAGAACTGCATCCGTCGTTGTGGCCTTGAGGTGGACGATATTATTCTGGAACAGCTGGCTTCAAGTTATTCTGTGCTTTCAGAAGATGAGAAAGAGCTGGGCGTCTGCATGGTGGATATCGGTGGTGGCACGACGGATATTGCCATCTTTACCGATGGAGCCATCCGGCATACGGCAGTGATTCCCATTGCGGGAGATCAGGTGACCAATGATATTGCCATGGCCCTGCGAACACCAACGCAAAATGCAGAAGACATAAAGATTAAATATGCCTGTGCCCTGGCGCAGCTCGCTGGAGCCGATGAAACCATTAAAGTTCCCAGTGTTGGTGAACGGCCGGCCAGGGAGCTTTCCAGGCAGGCACTGGCAGAGGTGGTAGAGCCTCGTTATGACGAGCTGTTTACTTTGATTAATGCAGAGATCAGGCGTAGTGGTTTTGAGGATCTGATACCTGCAGGCATAGTACTGACGGGTGGTACGTCGAAGATCGAGGGCGCTATTGAGTTGGCAGAAGAGATTTTCCACATGCCGGTCAGGCTGGGTGTGCCGCAGTCAGTGAAAGGGCTGAGTGACGTGGTCAGTAACCCCATTTATTCGACGGGGGTTGGGCTGTTGCACTATGGCCAGAAAATGCAGAAAGACGGGTTGAAAAAGACGATCGCCAGCAAATCTCAGGATGCTGGCCTGATTGACAAGATGAAGCGCTGGTTTCAGAACTTTTAATGAGTCGGTTGTGTGGCAGCGCAGGTTTTCGGTAACGGTATTGATAAGCATTTGTTAGATAAAAGGTGATAAAAAGGAGATGGCCATGTTTGAATTGGTGGATAACGTACCGCAGGAAGCGGTTATAAAAGTTATCGGTGTCGGTGGCGGCGGTGGTAATGCGGTTTGCCACATGTTGAAAAGTCAGCTCGACGGTGTTGAGTTTGTCTGTGCAAATACCGACGCCCAGGCGTTGAAAAAGCAGCATATGCAGGCCCATACTCATCTGCAACTGGGCGCTTCGATCACACGCGGACTTGGTGCAGGTGCGAACCCGAATGTTGGTCGTGAGGCAGCGATGGAAGACCGGGAGCGTATTGCTGAGCTCCTCAAAGGTGCGGATATGGTCTTTATTGCCGCGGGTATGGGCGGTGGTACAGGCACCGGTGCCGCTCCTGTTGTTGCCCAGGTCGCCCGTGAGCTTGGCGCCCTGACCGTAGCTGTGGTCACGAAGCCCTTCGGTTTTGAAGGTAAGCGCAGAATGTCGATTGCTGAAGAAGGTCTTAAAGAGCTTCAGGAGCATGTGGATTCCCTGATTACTATTCCCAATGAAAAGTTATTACCAGTGCTTGGCAGTGATGTCAGCCTGCTGAATGCTTTTGGTGCCGCTAATGATGTTCTGCTCGGTGCGGTGCAGGGTATTTCTGAACTGATTACCCGTGATGGTCTTATTAACGTTGACTTTGCTGATGTTCGTACTGTGATGTCAGAAATGGGCATGGCGATGATGGGTACCGGGGTGGCAACGGGCAGTGGTCGTGCAGCAGAAGCTGCCGAGAAAGCCATCCGCAGTCCGCTGCTGGAAGATGTGGATCTGCAGGGAGCCAAGGGTGTTCTGGTTAACATCACTGCTGGTCTTGATTTTACCGTTGGTGAATATAATCAGGTAGGCGACGTTGTAAGTCAGTTTGCTTCTAACGATGCAACCGTCGTTATTGGCACTGTGATCGACTCGGAATTAACGGATGAACTGCGGGTAACTGTTGTCGCAACCGGTATCGGCGCTGGAGGCGTTGCTAAAGAACAGTTGAAGGTGGTTGAAAAAGCACCGCCAAAAAACAAAGATGGTACGCCCGATTATGGAAGGCTGGATATTTCTCCACTTTTGCGTGACAGAAAGAAGGAGGAAGAGCAAGCGGGTCAGCGGGAAGAAGGCAAGCGGACAGCCGTGGCGACTGGGGATAGTGTTGATTACCTGGATATACCTGCATTCCTGAGGCGTCAGGCGGATTAATCAGGGCGTATAAATGCGAGCTTGTCTCAATTGTTACTTTTGTTACAATGTGCCGTTGCATCCAAATAACAGGGACCTTACAGGTCGCGGAACAGCGTTATCATGATCAGACAGCGTACACTGAAAAATATTATTCGTGCTACGGGTGTGGGCCTTCACTCCGGTGAAAAGGTTTACCTCACTCTCAAGCCTGCTCCCGTAGATACTGGCATCATCTTCTGTCGAACAGATCTTGAACCGGTCGTGGAAATTCCGGCACATGCACTGAATGTCGGACAGACGACACTTTGCACGTCATTGCTTAAAGACGGCACCCGAATTGACACCGTTGAACACCTGCTCTCTGCCCTGGCCGGCCTGGGTATTGATAATGCCTATGTTGAGGTGAGTGCCCACGAAGTCCCCATTATGGATGGCAGCGCAGGTCCATTTGTATTCCTGTTACAGTCCGCAGGTATTCAGGAGCAAGATGCGCCTAAAAAGTTCATTCGCATCAAAGAAGATTTGACGGTAACTGATGGTGATAAAACGGCAACCTTCAAGCCATACAATGGTTTTAAGGTAAGTTTCACCATTGATTTTGATCATCCTGTTTTCAAAAGCCGTTCTCAAACAGCGTCGATTGACTTTTCCAGTACCTCTTTTGTGAAGGAAGTCAGCAGGGCCCGTACCTTCGGTTTTATGCGCGACGTTGAGTACCTCCGTTCCCAGGATCTGGCCCTGGGAGGAAGCGTGGATAATGTGGTTGTTGTCGATGACTACCGAATTCTCAATGAAGATGGTCTCCGGTATCATGATGAGTTTGTCAAGCACAAAATGCTGGACGCGATCGGCGACCTTTATTTACTGGGGTATAGTCTGATCGGTCAGTTTATTGGCCATAAATCTGGCCATGAGCTTAACAATAAACTGGTCAGAACTTTACTTGCTAATGAAAAGTTATGGGAGATTGTTACTTTTAATGATGCAGAGGTTTCCCCGATTTCCTATCAGAAGCCGGTTGCTGTAACTGCTTAACGTTTTCGAGTTAATGCTGATCTGGTACGTGATTTTTTGCGAGGCTGGTAATTTTTAGTCTTGAATCAGGCCACTTGAATAGTGGCCTTTTTTCTATCTGGGTATCAGTGAAAAGCCTTTGTTTTCAGCTGTTTGTTGCCGGGTTCATCTTGTTGTTCATTACTGCTGCTTTTTTGGAGTTTAACCAGACGGCGTTGAGAGCATTAAAAAATGCTGTTTTGCAGCGATAAAACCTGTATCAGAGGATTCGTTACTGTCGGTCGGTGGTAGAGGTGTGCAACCGAAAAAGTGGGGAAATCCGTCTCTGGTTCTGTATTGTGAAAACTCCTAAAATATAGTAGTGGAGATGTGCTGCTGGTTTGGCATTAAGGGTTGCTAATGAAAATTATTGTTGTTAATCAGGATTGTTCTCGAACCCGAACCTATTCCGGAAGCGGAAAATGGGTGGGTATTTTGTTTTGCTGTGCCTTTTTGCTATCCATGGCCATTGGTGGTGGTGCAATGTATGCCTGGTTGACCCATAACCAGGAACATATGTTAACCAGTGAAGGCGTAAAAAACTGGAAACAGGTTCTGGATACACAGCAACAAGACCTTGGCCTTGTTCGTCAGCAGACGCAAAATCAGCTGGATGCCCTGATGGTCAGGCTTTCTGAACTTCAGGGGCGTATGACCCGACTTGATGCCCTTGGAGAACGCCTTACCCACAAGGCAAAGCTGGATGATGGTGAGTTTGACTTCAGTGAGGCTCCTGCTCTGGGTGGCCCCCAGGAGTTTGCTGAAGCTGAAGCTGCTTACAGCAAGGTGAGTCTGCTTGATGCCATTGATCAATTGGCTGATCAGATAGATAACCGTGAGGAGCAGCTCGACCTGCTGGATAACCTTATTTCCAACAGGACCCTTCATGACGATTCATTTCTGGCCGGTTTACCCATCAGAAAAGGCTGGCTATCTTCCCGTTATGGTCGTCGGACAGACCCGTTTACTGGTAAGGCAGCCTGGCATAATGGTGTGGATTTTGCCGGTAAGCGTGGGTCGGATATTATTTCAGTTGCTGCAGGTGTTGTTGTCTGGTCTGGCACTCGCTCTGGTTTTGGGCTTCTGGTCGAGGTCAATCATGGCAATGGCTATCTGACACGTTATGCCCATAATGATGAAAATCTGGTCAAAGTCGGCGATATTGTCACCCGGGGACAGGCGATTGCCACAATGGGGAGCTCCGGGCGGTCAACCGGACCTCATGTACACTTTGAGGTTTTGAAAAATGGTAAGCCCCAGGACCCTTCGAGATATATCTACAGAGCCAGTAAGTAGCATTTCAGGTTGGTTTTTTCTTCATGGCTTGCGGGTGTCCGATTTATTATTGCGGGTGTGCCTGTAACCATCGAGCTTTCTGACCCGGATATTTCATAAGCAAAGTAGACCGATTGATCGCCGTATCCAGCCTGTTTGAGACAGGCATGGTTTACTTGCCCGAGGTATCGCTATGGACATTGGATTATGAAATTGAGTTGACCATCGTTGCCCTCGCCCCCCCACGACGACCAAGTGGACAGTGCCAGCCAATTTCTAAAGTGGGCTCATGAGAACAGCGCCAGCTTTGACCATGCCGCCAGCGGAAGAAAACGAGTGGGCATGGCGGCAATGGACGACGGTCAAAGCATACAGAGTAACAAGGGCTATGGCAGCGTGAGAGGCAACAATGATTTCAGGGGGTACTGAAGCTACCTCCAGGACATCGACAGTTTCCGCTGATTGGCAGCACAATCTTTAAGGTAGAGATTAATCAGGCTCTGATAGGGTATCCCCATTTCGTCAGAGAGGGCTTTAAAATAATCAATCACATCCTCATCAATGCGAATGGTCATCTGCTTTTTCAGCTTCTTAGCGTAAGGGTTTTTTTCGCCCTGACTAAAATCATACTCTTCTCTCATGGCTTCATCAAAGCTGATACCGTGCTTTCTGAGATTACTACGGGACTTATCATCATCCCATTCAAAGGTAAGGTGCTTCATTCAACAATGTGCAACTATAATGTAGTTTTTTTCAAGTGGTCAATTCGGAATTTTCAGGTATTAGCAATAAGTTCCTGAAAGCTTATGGTCGTCTGGGCTTGGAAGAAAGCAAGTAGATATTATGAATAAAAAGCCCAACCTCGGCGAAATCGCCCAAGCCGACCACGGCATTCTGATGAGCAAAGCCTACACCCATATGCTGATGGAAAACCCCGACAGCGTTCTCAAGCAGCGGGGCCGTGATATGCGGCTCTATGACGAGTTGCTATGGGACGACCAGGTGAAACCCTGCTTTCAGCAACGTCGGCTGGCCGTGACCCAGTCCGAGTGGGACGTGGAGCCCGCCAGTGAGAGCAGCGAAGACAAGGCTGAGGCAGCATTTATCAAAGAACAGCTACAGAACCATCGCTTTGATGACATTGCCGACAAGATGCTATTCAGTGTTTTTACGGGTATGCAGTAGCCGAGTGCCTGTGGGCATACGACGGCAGCAGAATTGTATTAGACGATATAAAAGTCAGTGATCGCAGCCGGTTCAAGTTTGACCTTGAAGGCAACCTCAGGCTGATCAATGTTAACCACCCCCAGTGGCATGAAGCTGCCCGAGAAAAAGTTCTGGGTGTTCAGCGCTGGAGCCGACCACAGCGATAATCCTTATGGCATCTGGCATCTGGCATCTGGCATCTGGCATCGCTACCCGGCAACGTCCAGCGTTCCTCTGCCAGTCATCGGGCAGTCGATGGGCGGCGTTCGAGAATACGAAGAGATAGGAATTGATCATGGCAACGACAACACTTGAAGCCTTCAAAAAAGAGCTTAACCCTGCCGTTGTCGAGCAGGTCGAAAAACAGGCGTTTGAGCTGCTTAAGGAAATGACCCTGGCAGACCTGCGCAAACACAAAGGCATCCGCCAGGAAGACCTGGCGGCGGCGCTGAGCACCAAACAACCCAGTATCTCCCAAATCGAAAAACGGGAGGACATCAACCTTTCCACCCTGGTTTCCTACATCCGGGCTTTGGGCGGTGAGCTGGAACTGGTGGCACGTTTCAAGGATGGCGAACGCATTCCCATCGCGCCAGTTACCCGCAACTGAAGAAATACGGTTAATATAGGTGAGACTTTGCCATGATTATCATAGAATAATGGGTTATTGTGCGCTTGTCTGCTCCAACCCGGATTTGCTGGTAGGAGGACAGCTCCGGAAACAGAGTGTGAGACTGTTAACGACTTATGTTTGCTTCTTTAATCAAGAAAGTTATTGGTAGCAGGAATGACCGCCAGCTGAAACGGATGGGTAAGATTGTCAAGTCAATCAATGCCCTGGAAGAAAGCCTGGCTGCCCTGAGCGATGTTGAGCTGAAGGCTAAAACAGAAGAGTTTCGTGATCGCTTTAATCAAGGCGAGACGCTTGACGACCTGTTGCCTGAGGCGTTTGCTGTTGTTCGTGAGGCGGGCAAGCGGGTGATGGGCATGCGTCACTTTGACGTCCAGCTTATTGGCGGCATGACCCTGCATGAAGGCCGCATTGCCGAGATGCGTACCGGTGAAGGTAAAACACTGGTAGCAACACTGCCTGCTTATTTGAATGCTATTCCCGGCCAGGGCGTTCATGTGGTTACCGTGAACGACTATCTGGCCCGTCGTGACGCGAACTGGATGCGTCCACTCTATGAGTTTCTGGGGATGAGCGTGGGTATTGTTGTCCCGCAGCAGGACCCGGAAGAGAAGCGTCAGGCTTACCAGGCGGATATCACCTACGGAACCAATAATGAATTTGGCTTCGACTACCTGCGTGACAACATGGCCTTCCGGAAGGAGGATCGTTTCCAGCGCGATCTCTTCTTCTCAATTGTCGATGAGGTTGACTCGATTCTGATTGATGAGGCCAGGACACCGCTGATTATTTCGGGACCGGCTGAAGATTCCTCTGAACTCTATAAAAAGATGAATCAACTGGTTCCCAGGCTGCAACGGCAGGAACCCATTCCTGAAGACCAGGATCCCAATACCGTTGAGCTTACCGGTCATTACTCGGTTGATGAGAAGACCCGTCAGGTTGAGTTGAATGAGCTGGGCCATCAGTTTATTGAGGAGCTATTGCAACAGGAGGGTTTGTTGCCGGAAGGGGAAAGCCTTTACGCCTCCAATAACCTGAACCTGCTGCACCATGTGAACTCAGCCCTGAAAGCCCATGTGCTGTTTAATCGCAATGTGGAATACATTGTCCAGAATAATGAAGTTCTGCTGGTGGATGAGCATACCGGTCGTACCATGCCGGGCCGTCGTCTCTCGGAAGGTCTTCACCAGGCGATTGAAGCGAAAGAAGGGCTTCGCATCCAGGCGGAGAGCCAGACTCTGGCCTCCACAACGTTCCAGAACTACTTCCGGAATTATGACAAGCTGTCCGGCATGACCGGTACCGCCGATACCGAAGCGTTCGAGTTCCGTCAGATTTATGGCCTGGACGTTATTGTCATTCCTACCCACAAAGAGATGGTTCGTCAGGATGGTAATGACCTCGTCTATCTGACGATCGCTGAAAAATACGACGCCATCATTGAAGATATCAAAGAAACGGTAAAAGCCGAGCGCCCGGTTCTGGTGGGTACGGCTTCTATCGACTCTTCCGAGCATCTGTCCAAAGCCCTTGATAAAGCGGGCATTGCTCACCAGGTATTGAATGCCAAATTTCACGAGAAAGAAGCGGATATTATTGCCCAGGCTGGTCGTCCCGGTGCGGTTACTATTGCTACCAATATGGCGGGCCGTGGTACTGATATCATGCTGGGCGGTAACTGGAAGGCAGAGGTTGCCGAGCTGGATAATCCGTCTCAGGAGCAAGTTGATCAGATCAAGTCGGATTGGCAGAAGCGCCACATGGCTGTGCTGGAGTCCGGTGGCCTTCATATTATCGGTACTGAGCGTCACGAATCACGACGTATTGATAACCAGTTAAGAGGTCGTTCCGGTCGTCAGGGAGACCCGGGTTCTTCAAGGTTTTATCTGTCTCTGGAAGACAGTCTGATGCGGATTTTTGCCTCTGAGCGCGTTAAAAACTTTATGAAAGCCCTGGGCATGGAAAAAGGTGAAGCCATTGAGCACCGTATGGTGACCAATGCCATCGAAAAAGCCCAGCGCAAAGTGGAAGGTCGCAACTTTGATATTCGTAAGCAACTGCTGGAATACGATGATGTTGCCAATGATCAGCGTAAGGTTATTTATCATCAGCGGGATGAACTGCTCAGTGCTGATGATGTTTCTTCAAGCATCGAAGCGCTGCGTGAAGATGTGGTGAGTGGTCTGATCAGTCAGCATATTCCGCCACAGAGCCTTGAAGAGCAGTGGGATGTTAAAGGTCTTGAAGAGAAGCTGGCCAGCGAACTGAATGAGCGTATGCCCATTCAGCAGTGGCTGGATGAAGATGATCGCCTGGATGAAGAAGCACTTCGTGAGCGTATTTTGCAGGGGGTTGTTGATTCCTACCGTAAGAAGGAAGCGCTGGCCGGTGCAGAAGTTCTGCGCAACTTTGAAAAGCATATTTTGCTGCGTATTCTGGATGACAAGTGGAAAGAGCACCTGGCCACCATGGATCACCTGAGACAGGGTATTCATCTTCGTGGTTATGCCCAGAAGAACCCCAAGCAGGAATACAAGCGTGAGGCGTTTGCCCTATTCCAGCAGATGCTTGAGGATATCAAGTACGACACTATTCGTATTATCTCCCATGTGCAGGTACAGGAAGATGATCGAACCGCTGAGCTGGAACGTCAGCGTCGTGAGGAAATGGCCCGGAGAATGCAGTTCGAGCATGCCCAGGCCCAGGGTGTAGAAGCCGAAGCAGCAGAGCAGGATACAGCTGAAGCTCACCAGCCATTCGTTCGGGAAGGTCGGAAAGTGGGGCGGAATGATCCATGCCCCTGTGGTTCTGGTAAGAAGTACAAGCAGTGTCATGGTAAAATTGCCTGATCAGGGCTGGTAACTTAAACTGCGGGTCAGCCTTAACAGGCTGGCCCGTTTTTGTTTGTGCATCAGCATCTGTTGATAACGGGAAAGCAAAATCGTCACCGCATTACTGTCAAGAATAAGCAACGAAATCACCAATGGAGTTAATCATGGCAACGGGTTCTGGGGAGTGGGCTGCAGTGAAACCGGTCAGGGGCTTCCGCCTGGGAACCGCGATGGCAGGTATCAGAAAACCCGGGCGCCGGGATCTTGTGGTAATGAACTGGGATAAGGGAAGCTCGGTGGCTGGTGTCTTTACCCTGAATCGCTTCTGTGCCGCTCCTGTTCATTTAAGCCGTGAGCGCTTGACCGACGATCCCCGCTACTTTCTGATTAACACCGGCAATGCCAATGCAGGAACCGGTGATCAGGGAATGGCAGCGGCCAGGCAGACTTGCTCTGAACTGGCGATGTTATCTGGTGTTAGCGAGTGTCAGGTCCTGCCGTTTTCAACCGGCGTGATTGGTGAACAGCTTCCGGTCAGGACACTCTGTGCTGCGCTACCAGCAGCGCTGTCTGATCTGAAAGAAGACAACTGGTTTCATGCAGCTGAAGGTATCATGACAACCGATACCCGGCCAAAAGGCAGCAGTCGTCAATTTGAGCATGAGGGAACGACGTATACGGTCTCCGGAATCAGTAAAGGTGCCGGAATGATCAAGCCCAATATGGGTACCATGCTGGCTTATATTGCAACGGATGCAGCGGTTGAACCGTCATTTTTGCAAAACCTGTTGCTGGACATTACCGATCAATCCTTTAACCGGATCACCATTGATGGTGATACGTCGACCAATGACAGTTTTATGATGGTTGCCACCGGGGCTGCCGGTAATGATGCTATCACTTCTCGTGATTCCCCGCTGGCAGAGAAACTGATGGGAAGCCTTCGGGAGGTGGCTGTTGAGCTTGCCCAGGCGATTGTCAGAGATGGCGAGGGAGCCAGCAAATTTGTCACCGTGAAGGTGGCAGAGGCAGCCTCCCATCAGGACGCCCTGGAAGTGGCTTATACCGTCGCCCATTCGCCACTGGTTAAAACGGCCCTGTTTGCCAGTGACCCAAACTGGGGACGAATTCTGGCAGCGGTTGGCCGAGCGGATATTCCAGAGCTTGTGATTGATCGTGTATCCATCTGGCTGGGTGATACTGCCATCGTTGACCGTGGGCAGCCCGCAGCCGGTTATACCGAAGAAGCTGGTCAGGAAGTGATGAGTCAGGAGGAAATCCTGATAAGAATTTCCCTCGGCGCTGGAAATTGCACTGAAGAGATCTGGACTACTGACTTATCCCATGAGTATGTAAAGATCAACGCTGAGTATCGTAGCTGAAGGGGTTGACCAAGCCATTTGCGAAGAAAAAGCCATGGTCCAAAAAGCTGAAAAAGCCAAAAGCAGAAAGATTGATAATAGAAACGTTGTTCATGTGGCGGTTGCCGTGATTCTTGGGGACGATGGCCGGGTTTTGCTGGCCAAACGTCCTGAAGATAAACACATGGGTGGTTTATGGGAGTTTCCCGGTGGCAAAGTGGAGCCCGGGGAAGATATCAAGCTTGCCCTGAACCGGGAACTCCGTGAAGAGCTGGATATTGACGTTTCCACATTTTCACCATTGATCAAAATTCGCCATGACTACCCTGAAACATCTGTTTTGCTGGATACCTGGGTGGTCAGTGGTATTCAGGGTGAGCCAAAAGGCAATGAAGGTCAGGTGATTCAGTGGGTTGAAAAGGGCTGCCTGAATAACTATGAGTTTCCTGAAGCCAATAAGGTGATTCTTCGGGCACTGCAACTGCCGGATCGTTATATGATTACCGGCCATTTTAAGGACAAAGAAACACTCTTCAATAGCGTTTCGGCAGCACTGGATAACGGTATTCACCTGATTCAATTCCGTGCTCATTGGCTTGAGGTGAATGACTATCTCCGGCTGGCACAAGAACTGTCGAGTTTCGTTCTGGCAGCAGGTGGAACGCTGATCATCAAAGGGGATTTCTCCCTGCTATCAGAGTCATGGTGCCAGGGGCTTCATTTGACCTCCCATCAGTTGGGTTTGCCGGTAAAACCTGAGAAGCGGTATAGCAGTCAGCTACTGGTCGCTTCATGTCACAATAAGCCGGAGATAAAAGCGGCCGAGGCGATGGAGGTGGACTTTATTACCCTGTCACCGGTCAGGGCAACCGCTTCCCATCCTGAGGCCAGCCCCCTGGGGCTGGACCGGGCTGAAATGCTGACCACAGTAGCAAAAGTACCTGTGTTCTGGCTTGGAGGGATGAGTCCGGAGGATACAAGTCTTGCCCGGCAGATGGGTGCCCAGGGGATTGCAGCTATTCAGGCATTCAGGGACTGATTGCCTCTGATTCAGTACGACTGCTCAACGCTGTGCAGGCTATCAATTGTTAGCCTGATCTTCATGGGCATTACGAACCAAAGC
>NZ_JAHHPP010000124.1 GCF_024606265.1 Endozoicomonas sp. SESOKO1 | reverse complement strand
AAGAGATAAGGACTCACTGTCCAGAATTTTTTGAGCAACTTATTGCAACGCTCGACGGTCAGTCTTTCTCCCCGTTAGAAGGGAAAACAACCGATGAATTGCGATAAAGCCGGGTTAAAAAAACCGGAGACCCGTTCTCGACTTTAGAGTTTTATAAGCGCAATAGTTTCGGCGAATAATCTGCTAAAAGCAACCATCCCCAATGACCAAATTCGAGATGGTTGCCATGCTCACTTCAGATCATCAAGTAATCCTCAGGGAGCTTGCTTTATATACAACCTTTCTTGCCGGAGCGCTATCGCCAACTGCAGTACCAACGTTCTGTGAGCTGCTGTTCGGTTGCATGCTTTCAGCCGACGGATTTGTTACACAGGCGTTGTTATCGATTGATTTTCATTGTGTATGGAGCAGCTACCACCACTGGCCCCAAGGCAAGGAAAACCGGGGTCGGGTCTTGATGGCGACAGGCGAAGCCTGAGAATGTGGGAAGTTTTATAAACTGAAATCATTCGTTGAAATCCAGTGGGTTCGACTCCCACCCGGTAAAGATTAACCATCAGCCGGAAGCGAGTTTTGCTTAGTCATGGGTAACCTTGGCTTTGAAGCGGAAACAGCAGGTACTAAAGCCGCGGGATTGAGCTCCGAAATTGACGCCTTGCTGGAGGCCTCATTGTTCAAGAGGTGGGGTCAGTACTGAAATGTCGATTTGGTGAGACAAAATCAGTCCGGCCGGAGTCTGAGACCGGGGCAAAGGTACAGGATGGATTTCTCAGGAACCTGCGAGATCCAGTGCTGACCTGAGTTAAATAGCCATTGGTTCTAAGGCTGAACAGAACCTGGTCGTCAGGCTTTGCTTCAAGCCCGGCGAAGCGAATATGAAGCAGCACTCAGGAGTCCGGGAACGAATCCATAAGTGACCGGATAGTAGGTACTGGAAGTCTTAGTGTCCCATAGTACCGATGACAACGGGGAACTCTGCTCAGGAGGACCCGGACGAGGAAAGGGGACATCATAGTTATGGAACCGTTTGTGGGAAACACAAGAGGTGCATTGAAACCTTATGTTTGTGTCAACGAAACAGAGACGGATAGCCACACTGGCCAGAAACAACCAAGCCATGGCTTTCACCTCGCTAAATCAATACATGGACTACAACTGGCTTTTACAGGCCTATCAACTGACCCGCAAGGATGGTGCGACAGGCGTCGATGGTCAAACGGCCGAGATGTATGAGCGACAGCTGGAGAATAATCTCCTTAATCTGCTGGATCGACTGAAATCCGGTCAATATCGGGCTCCTGCGTTACGACGCGTTTATATTCCAAAAGGGAAAGGTCAGAAACGATCTTTGGGCATACCGACCTTCGAGGACAAAATTGCCCAGAGAGCGGTGGCGATGCTATTGGGGCCTATTTACGAGCAAGATTTCTATAACTGCTCGTTTGGGTCCCGCAAAGGCAGGTCAGCGCATCATGCCTTGCAAAGTCTACGTAGCCACATAATGCGAGATGGAGGCCAATGGGTACTGGATGGTGTGCCACAGGCACACAGACTGGCTGCATAAGGAGTATGCGACAGATCTGTGGCTAAGCTTGGGAGAAGATGGTGGTATGGCCCACCGAAGTCTGTTGTCGGAAACCGGCTTCAAACCACTTCAAGCTGCGAGTATTAAGAGTACTGGTGGTGAGCGTTGAAGAAAAGTGCATCTTTAAGGTGTGCAGGTGTGAAATGAGAAGGCGAGTTATCGAACCCATGATGACGCATCGTAAACCAAAGATTCGACATCAAAAGCCAGCAGCGTCCAAGGCTGGTGATCAATTTACAGGCTGTTCCGAAGGCCGTGTAAGTGGTGTCCGGTGTAAAGTGGGCGCGATCTCATTTCAGGCTTTTCTCAGGAACTGTGGGAACCAGTCGTCAGGATGCAAAGGGAGAAATACAAATCATTAAAATGATGAGTGTGAGAGTACCGATGCCTGGCACTGGGGCGGAACTGCTCGTAGTAGTGAGGAAGCACTTGTAATGAGTGTGGAGCGAAGGGGCGGTGTTAAACGGTATCAGTCGGATATCCAACTGCAAGTGCAGGAGGAGGTATGGTGACGGGTACACATCGATTCAATATCGATAAATGGCATGTTGTAAAAGCCTACCAGTTGGTGAAAGCTAACAAGGGGGCTGCGGGTATTGATAATGAGTCAATGACCGTATTTGCAAAAGACTTAAAGAACAACTTGTATAAAATTTGGAACCGCATGACTTCAGGCTGTTATTTTCCACCTGCGGTCAAGGCTGTGGCCATCCCGAAGAAATCAGGGGGCACGCGGTTACTTGGTATTCCTACGATATCAGATCGCATAGCTCAGATGGTTGCCAAGCTCTATTTTGAGCCTCTGGTGGAACCCTGTTTTCTCAGGGATTCTTATGGGTACAGGCCGAACAAATCAGCAATTGATGCTGTACGTGTCACAAGGAAGCGATGTTGGTATCAGGACTGGGTTCTTGAATTTGATATAAAAGGGCTGTTCGATAATATCTCACATGAACTGCTCATGAAGGCAGTAAGAAAGCACACCAGCTGTAACTGGTTACTGTTGTACATAGAGCGATGGCTAAAAGCACCAATGATCAGCGAGAGTGGCGAGTGTATAGAACGTACGCAAGGCACTCCTCAGGGTGGTGTTATCAGTCCGGTGTTGGCGAATCTGTTTCTTCATTATGTCTTTGACAAATGGATGCAGAAGAACCATCCCCGAGTGAGTTGGTGCAGATATGCAGATGATGGGCTTGTACACTGCCATAGTGAAGAGGAAGCACAGCAACTGCTATCAGCACTTCAGAGTAGGTTTGAGTCATGTGGGCTTGCACTGCACCCGGTAAAAACCAAAATTGTGTATTGCAAAGATGGTTCACGAAAAGGGCAGTATGAGAACACTGGTTTTGACTTCCTTGGATATACCTTCAGGCCGAGATGGGTACTGAACAGAAAACGGCAAAGCCTGTTTCTGAGTTTCTCTCCAGCTGCCAGCAGAATTGCACAGAAGGAGATGATCAGGAAGATCAGAAAACTGGGTATCCGAAAGCGAACAGATTTAAGTCTTGTAGAACTGGCCAAATGGTTAAACCCAATCCTTTCCGGTTGGATCAATTACTATGGCTGCTTCTATCGTTCAGAGTTGTACAGAGTCTTCCGGCAGGTCAATAAGGCTTTGATTTGGTGGGCAAGGCACAAGTACAAAAAGCTGCAACGGCGAAAAACGAGAGCTGGTAAGTTTATGGAAAACATTGCTAAATCTTGTAGCCATTTATTTGCTCATTGGCGAGCAGGGATGATTGGAGCGATGGTTTAATGGGAGCGGAATGAGTCGAGAGGCTCACGTTCCGTTCTTGGAGGGGCTGTGGGGGAAGTTCCCACGGTCTACTCACCTGGACATCCAAAAGTATTTCGATACGATTGACCACAACCAGTTAAGGCAGTTTCTTGCCAGAAGAGTAACTGATGGCGTGGTACGAAAACTGATCGATAAATGGCTGAAGGCCGGTATACTCGAGTCGGGAGAGCTTAGCTACCCGACAATGGGAACTCCTCAGGGTGGTGTTATTTCACCACTGTTAGCCAATATTTATCTGCACTATGTACTGGATGACTGGTTTAGGCCTCTAAAGCCCACCGGAACGGAAACGTACGCTAAGGAAAATAATTTGAAGAATCATCGGCCTTATACTGAACAAGGTCTTTATAGGCATGCATTCGGATTCTCACATGCCTGAAAATTTAGTTATCCTTGAAACTCAAGAAAGAAAGTAATCAAAAAGGGAGCTAATAATGTTAAAAAGAAACCGCTAATAAGAGCAAGAGGTAAGTTTCTAGACTCACATGTTTGTTTAATCATTGGAAGTGTAGAGTCTAAGGCTGTTGCACCACTTACTCCAATACATTCTTTAGGATGTTTAGAGCCTAGAATATAAAGAAGTATAATTGCTAAAAGTTCACGAAATAAGTCAATCAATAGAGCTATGGAGCCATAAACAGGGCCCATTTTATTTGAAACCATTACGCCAGGCAAGGTAAACCAGCCAAATCCACTAGACAACGCCAGAGATGTTGACAGTTCTTCTTTTGTGACCAGTGAAGATAAAATACCACCTATTATTGAGCCCAATATAACCAATAACGGAACTAAAAATATTTCTTTCCTTCTAAAAGCCTGATTAAAATCAACACTAACAATATCTATTCCAACCATAAAGATTAATAGGTATAAAAGGTACTCAGTTAGTTGTCCTGGATCAAAGTAAAGCTCCATATAATCAATTAATGTAAAAAGAAATACACCTAAAACAACCATTCCAATAGCAATCAAGCACTCTTTTATTGGTGTTAACATCATTGCTAAAGATCGTGTCGTTCCACTTCCTTTAATTCGATCTTGCCTGAATATAAAAGATATTAATCCAAACGGAATTATACTTGTAAGTACAGCAAATATAAATGATGTATATAAAGTGTCAACTGCCGAAGACAGATTGTTAAAAACAATTCCAAACTCATACCCTATAGTTATCAGCAAAATCCAAACCAGATGAGTAATGAGTCGGCCTGCAAATAAACTCCATTTATTTGTCAGTACCATTCCAGTACCATACCCAGAAATTAGTGCTACTCCTAAAGGTAGGAGTGAGTAAAATAGTGACTGCATTTAAATCACCTGCATCATTATTGAGAAGTCTATTAAAACCATATATCTTTCACTAAGCATATTGTTGTTTGATAACTTAGAAATTGGTTCTACATGATGGGTAACTACTGAGTCCCTAACAGCAAAGGATTCTAGAAAATCATTAAGAGTAAACGCCTTTGTGATCTGACTTCTGTCTATTTCCTTTAGTGATTTGTCTCTAAAGGCTATTGGGCCTATGTAATTAACTCCACCAACAACATCACATGATCTTTTAACTAAGTGTGCAAAAGTGAAGGGTTCACCATCTTGGTGGAAACAGTTAGGAGAGCTAATCCCTTTATCATAAATTGATCGTATACTCAATTTTACAAAGTGAACTCCAAAATATATGGGTAGGTTCTGCCCACCAGTAGGCCAAAAGGTATTGTCAAAATCATTGGTAATTATATCTTTTAAAATATTGCTATTCTTAACCCTCTCAGATAAAGAATTAAAATATCTCATATCAGAATGCTCTGGATTGTTCTTTCCTTGATCATATCCAGACAGGTTTACACCATTTCTTCTTATTGTTGGAATCCAGTGGATTTCTTGAGGCTTCCACGGTAATATTATGCCATTTTCATATCGACGAAATCGATTACTCCCTCGACTTGCATAGGGATCTTCTTCTAAATTCGCAAACTCTTGAAAGAGTAGCGATTGATCTGTTTCTGAATAATCAATATCAAGTTGATAGTGAGAAAAACCTTCATGCAAAAGGCTTTCTCTTGCATCTATTTTCTTATTCGGATTAAATTTTTCTGAAAAGCATTCTGTTTGCATTATCCACCAATATTGTTTTTGTTATTTTATTGTTTACTGCCATTCTCTGCTTTGGCTATTTGACGTAGTAGTATTAGTTTTTATTTCAATAGCTTGTATACCGTGGATCGACCAATCTTCATAATCTGTGCGATTTCCCTTGCTTTATAGCCTTGTTCATGTAGCTCGATTAGTTTTTCTCTGTTGATAGTTGGTTTCCTGCCAAATTTTATCCCTTTAGACTTAGCTTCAAGTCGTCCTTCATTTGTACGCTCTAAAATTCTTTGTCTCTCAGCTTCAGCTACAGCAGAAAATATAGTAATAATCATTTTCCCCATGGGGCCTTCCGTACTTATGCCATCATCAATAAAACGGACAGCCACCCCGAGCTGGTCGAACTCTTTGATAAGCTGAATCATATCGGCGGTATCTCGGCCCAGGCGATCCAGTTTTGTAACCAATAAGACATCCCCCTCTTCCATTTTCACCCTAAGAAGACTTAATCCTTCACGTTCGATGTGGCATCCGGAGGTCTTGTCTGAAAAAATTCTGTTTTCTTTCACTCCCGCAGCTTTTAGGGTTTTGATCTGCAAATCCAGTGACTGCTGGCTGGTTGAAACACGAGCATAGCCAAAGCAACGCACTACAACTGCCTCCTAAATCGATTAATAGAAAAAATGTCTACTAAATGCTTAAAAACGATTTTATAGACAGGATATTCATAAACATCTACGATGTCCACAAATTTATAAATTAATAGACAAAAACAGTATAACTTTGGGTGTAGGATGCCAGTCGAATTCTTAACCGAAGAACAGAAGTCTCGGTATGGGCAGTATTGTGGGGAACCCAATGACATTCAGCTTGCTCAGTATTTTCATCTCGATGAAAGTGATAAAGCGTTTATCGCAGAAAGGCGTGGAGACCAGAATCGGTTGGGTTTTGCCTTGCAACTGACTTCAGTTCGATTCCTTGGCACTTTTTTATCTGACTTGAAGACTATTCCAACCAGTACCCAGATGTTTGTGGCGAGACAACTGGCAATTGCAGACATATCAATTCTCGAAAATTATGCTCAGCGTGACACCACCAAGCGGGAGCATAATGCTCTGATCCGTAAGCGGTATGGATTCAGGGAGATTAATGAACTGCCCTGGTTATTCCGGTTAAGTCGGTTTATCTACACCCGAGCTTGGGTAAGTAACGAAAGGCCAAGCCTTCTGTTCGATTTTGCAACCTCCTGGCTCGTCAAAAATAAAGTTCTGCTGCCTGGTGTGACAACATTATCCCGCCTTATATCAGAGATCAGGGAGCGAGTTGAAAAGAAACTTTGGGTCAAGCTGACATCGTTGCCAGACAGCCATCAAAAAGCCAAGCTCGAAAATTTATTACAAGTACCTTCAGGCCAGCGGGGATCGAACCTTGATCGTTATCGCAAAGGACCAGTAAAAATCAGTGGTCCTGCATTTAATGCCGCCATTTTGCGCTATCAGGAACTTCATGAATTTGGCATCAGTGAGCTTGATTTTTCCCATATTCCTCCTGTCCGACTAAAGAGCCTGGCAAGATATACCAGCGCTGCATCAGCCTACAAGATTGAGCGTATGCCTCAGAGTAAAAGGACTGCAATGTTGCTGGCTTTTGTTAAAGCCTATGAAGTTACAGCTCTGGACGATGCCCTTGACGTGCTTGACCTCCTAATTTCTGATATTGCGGGAGAGGCCAAAAAACTTGGGCAGAGAAATCGACTTCGAACCCTTAAAGACCTTGATCGCTCGGCTCTTACACTGGCTTCAGTTTGTTCGCTCATTCTCGATGAAGGAAATGATGATGAAGTGCTACGGGATGCTATTTTTTCTCTCTGTTCAAAAAAGAGGTTGCAAAAATCCATAAAAACCATCAACGATCTGGCTCGCCCTGCGGATGACCGGTTCTACGATGAAATGGTGCAGCAGTACGGTAGAGTCAGGCGGTTTCTACCTCAGCTATTTAAACAAGTTGAGTTTAAAGGAGCTCCGGCGGGAGCGCCAACGTTGGAAGCATTGAACTACCTGATCCAACAGGGAAATTCCCGAAAACAGATATTGATAGACCCTCCGCTGGATATTATTTCAGCCCCTTGGAAACGTTTGGTTTATGACAAAGATGAACAGGTAACCAAACGCGGCTACACACTGTGCTTTCTGGATAAGTTACAAGACAGCCTGAGAAGGCGAGATGTTTATGTTACCAGAAGTGATCGCTGGGGCGACCCACGAGCTAAATTACTCCAGGGAGACGAGTGGAAAGCTCACAAAGTACAGGTTTGTCGGTCTCTTGGGCATCCTACTTCTGCCAAGGATGCTATTTCAAGCCTGTCTCAGCAACTTGATAATGCCTACCGACAGGTGATTGCAAACTTTGATGACAATGATGCTGTTAACCTTGATAACACTGGCAAAAAGCCTTCTCTGACCATCACTCAGCTCGACAAATTGGAAGAGCCTGAGAGTCTATTGAAATTGAAAGAACAGGTAGTCAGTCTCTTGCCGAAAGTTGAACTGACAGAATTACTTCTGGAAATCCACGCTCATACCGGTTTTGCAGACGAGTTTTTTCACGTAAGTGAGGCTAATGCCAGGGCCGACAATCTACTGATTAGCATTTGTGCTGTATTACTCGCCGAAGCCTGTAATATTGGTCTTGAGCCCTTGGTGCGAAGCAATGTTCCTGCACTTACCCGCCACCGGCTGAGTTGGGTGAAGCAAAACTACGTACGCGCTGAAACCTTGGCTCGTGCAAATGCCAAATTGGTTGACTATCAGTCAACGCTGTCACTACCCCGATATTGGGGAGGCGGAGAAGTGGCATCAGCGGACGGTATGCGCTTTGTTACACCCGTACGTACTATTAATTCTGGCCCAAACCGAAAGTATTTCGGCTCCAGCAGAGGAATAACCTGGTACAACTTTTTATCTGACCAATACTCCGGATTTCACGGGGTCGTTATCCCTGGAACTCTGCGTGATTCGATATTTGTCTTGGAAGGTCTCTTGGAGCAACAAACCAGTTTAAAGCCAACCGAGATTATGACCGATACTGCTGGAGCAAGCGATTTAGTATTTGGACTTTTCTGGTTACTTGGGTATCAGTTTTCCCCCAGACTGGCGGATGCCGGAGAATCTGTATTCTGGCGTATTGATAAAAATGCTGATTATGGTGTACTTGATGAAATTGCACGAGGCTGTATTAAAACGGAACAAATAGAACAGCACTGGGAAGACATGCTACGTATAGCAGGCTCTTTAAAGCTGGGAACGGTGCAGGCTTCAGAGCTCATTCGCTCGCTATTGAAAAGTGAACGCCCCTCAAGCTTGACCAAAGCCATCATTGAGTTAGGCCGAATCAATAAAACCATTTACCTTCTCCATTACGTAGATGATGAAGATTATCGACGCCGCATATTGAACCAATTGAACCGTGGTGAGGCTCGCCATACTGTTGCCCGAGCAATTTGCTATGGAAACAGGGGCGAAATCAGAAAGCAGTACCGTGAGGGACAGGAAGATCAATTGGGCGCACTGGGGTTAGTGACAAATGCTGTAGTTTTATGGAATACAATCTATATGCAAGCCTCGTTGGAGCACCTGAAAAAGCAAGGAGAAAAGATTCTGGACGAGGACGTTGCACGTCTGGCACCACTACCTTTCGGGCATATCAATATGCTGGGGCAGTACTCATTTGCTCTGTCAGAGCTGGTATCAAAAGGTCAGTTGAGGCCGCTCAATGATTCTGATGATGACAGTGAAAAGCCTTAGCGTACGATTACGTTCCGGTGGGCTTCAGATCCCACTTCCGATCAATTTTGATTTCCTTGGGTTCACACACTTCTGGGGTAAAACCCGGAAAGGTGGTTTTGCAATATTCCGGAAAACCGCCAAGGGGCGATTAGCCAAAACGCTGAAATCATTCAACGACTATTGTCGTAAAGATAGGCATAAGCCATTGAGTGAGCAGTACGCCATGCTGAACCGGAAATTACGGGGACACTTTGCGTACTTCGGCATTACTGGAAACTTGAAAGCCCTGAAGGCAGTGCATAGTAAAGTACAGAAAATCTGGCATAAATGGCTGGGGCGCCGATCTCGGAAAAGCTATATTCCGTGGGAGAAATTTTCCCAGTTCCTGAAACGCTTCCCCCTGACACCGCCAAGAATCCAGCATCAGTACTACCAAGGTCATCCGTTAGTGAATCAATAACTGTGAGGAACCGGATGCCTTAATTGGGCTCGTCCGGATCTGCGAGGGCTGAGGGCGGTAACGTCCTCATCTACTCGGATTCTTGAATAAAGTCAAGGAAATCGAAAAGCCAGGGCCAGGCCTTTGTATTTG
>NZ_JAHHPP010000123.1 GCF_024606265.1 Endozoicomonas sp. SESOKO1 | reverse complement strand
GTGGAAATAGAGCGTTGAGCTGTTGCTGAACTTCGGTTGCTTCTTCGACGAAAATGCCGTGAAGGTCGTTTTCACCATCTTCATCCACGGACACACTGAGGGTTTCTTCTGAAGAGAGGTTATTCTCTTTGGCGCTCTCTTTGGCGCTCTCTTTGGCGCTCTCTTTGTCGCTCTCTTTAAAAGAACGCTCTTGAGCAAAGACACCCGGCGGTGTCAGATCCTCCGTGAGGTCATAGCTGCTCAGGTAGTTATTTAAGGTTAAGGTGCTATCTGACGGGGGTGTTAAAATATCAGTAAATGAAAGTTCCTCTTCGAAAGCGGGGCTTTCCAGTTCAGAGAGATCTTCTTCACTTAACGAAAAATCAACGGTCAGTGCTGGCTCCTCACTGACTATTTCCGGGCTTTCAATAGGCACGACTTCTGGAACCAGGCTCCCCATATCGACGATATCGATAGAGGGAGAAAAGAGTGTGCCCGGTTTCCCGGTAGTTTCCTGAGAAGGGGGCGGACTATCGGTTGTGAACTCAATCGTTGGTCCATAGTCTGGTTCTTTTTCACGGGCAACCGCTGTCCCGGTAGCAGGCGACAGGGGTTCTTCGTAATGAAATTCAAACGCCAGTGCCTTGTCCAGAGAGTACCGTCGCTTCAGGGAGAGGATAAGCGAATTATCACTATTTGCCCTGGCGATCAGATAAAGAATCTCTCTGAGTATCTCTTCCGATGGTGGGGTGTTCAGTCGTCTGGCTTCCTCATTGGCCAGATGCTTGAACTCATTGTCCATTTCTCGAAGGATTCTGATCGCCTGACTGTCTATGGGAATAGAGCCTTCCCTGAGCCCCTCTGAAAATGCGGTGCAGGCATCCCATAGCGGTGAGATTGGCGAGTCCCAGCAAAGGTTTTGCAGCTTGGCAAATATTTTACTGATGACGGTCAGTTGCTGGTCCCGCTGGCTGTCCCTGAGCACGCCGGCAAGGCACAGCTGATATTTCTGACGTATTTTACGTACCAGGGCAGCAAAGCCGCTGGCCTGCAGCTTGTTCAGCTGAGCTTCCGGGATCGGTGCAATGGTGTGAACAATGGCGGGTGTGAAAAAATCAAAATCGGATAACGCCCGTTGCCCGCGTAACTGGCGCATTTCACTGAGCAGATTCTTCAGCAGGCCGGGGGAATCCTTGCCGGATCGGGATGTATGGGCAAGATAGCCAGGTAGCTGAAGCACCGCCTGAATCAGTACCACCAGCAGTTCCTGATTATGATCCGCCGGGGCCGTCTTCAGGCTATCTAATAACAGCAGAATTTCCCGGGTAAGTAACTGGGCTCCCTGCTGTTTCAATATCTTCAGCGTGCCGTGGATCTGCTGGATTTTTGTACGACAATTCTCCAGAAACATCGCACCATCTGTTGAATCAGCATACTGTTCAAGGTCCTGACGGGCTTCAGTGAGGGTGCTTTCAATCTCTCCGATAACCCTCTCCAGACCTATGTATTCACGCTGTTCGACCATGCCTGGCTCCCGTTTCCAGCTACCATTCCCGCGTTCGCAAGCGCTTTTTTTGACGCTCTTTTTAACGCTCTCATTAAAAAGAGCACCTGAGTGGCGGGCATTATGCTTGTTCTCATGCTCTCATCTCTTGCGGAGTCCGTTTTCCGGTGTCAGGACTCTATGGTTTCAGGCAGTTTGAAACCGGTAACCGACTGACGCATCTCCATTGCCATACCGGCCAGATCACCGATAAATTGAGCGGTTGCCTTGGTACCTGAGGAGGTTTGAATAGAAATATCCCGGATGGACACCATGCGGCTGGAGATCTGTGAGGCTGACTGTGCCTGAACTTTTGCGGTTTCAGAAATGTTCCGGATCAGGCCTGACAGACTATTGGATACCTGCTCGATCTCTTCCAGGGCAACACCGGCGTCCTGTGCCAGACGGACCCCATGCACTACTTCAGAAGTGGTTTGTTCCATGGAAATGACCGCTTCGCTGGTGTCAGTCTGGATGGTGGATACCAGCGCTTCTACCTGTCTGGTGGCTGCCGATACCCGTTCTGCCAGACGTTGAACCTCGTCGGCAACCACGGCAAAGCCACGGCCTGCCTCACCGGCCATGGAAGCCTGGATAGCAGCGTTCAGGGATAGAATGTTGGTCTGGTCGGCGATCTCGTTGATCAGAGAGATAATGTCACCGATTTCCTGAGAGGACTCACCCAGTCGTTTGAGACGCCTGGAAGTATCCTGAATCTGTTCACGGATTGTGGTCATGCCGTCGATGGTATTTCGTACCACCAGTCCACCGTTAGCCGCTAACTGCACCGAGCGCTCGGCCACGTCAGCCGAGTCGGATGCTTCGCTGGAGACCTTGTCAATGGACTCTGCCATCTGGTTCACGGACTGGGTGGTAGCCCCGATTTCCTGGGCCTGGTGGTCGGAAGCTTCAGCCAGCAGTCGGGCGGTTGCCTGTGTTTCCTGGGCGGCAGCGTCTACCTTGACGGCAGTCTGGTTGATGGTGTTAACCAGGGCGCGCAGTTGTTCAATAGAGAAGTTAATAGAGTCTGCAATAGCACCGGTAAAGTCTTCGGTGACACTGGCTTTAACGGTCAGGTCACCATCTGCCAGGTCGGCCATTTCATCAAGAAGTCGCAGGATAGCCTTCTGGTTAGCGGCATTCTGGGCCTCGGTTGCAGCGCTTTGAGCCTCAATAGCCTCCGTTTCCTTCAGGCGGCGGCGGGTATCCATAACGATGGACATTGCCGTCAGAAAGACAAACAGGATGGACAGTACACCGCAGACCATGATGGCCAGCTCAAGTGTCTTCTGCCCGGCAGTGGGTGCGGACAGGGTGTCTGCCAGTACCGATGTTTGTTGCAGCAGTTGTTGTGAATCGGTGAAGATGGTGTCGGAGGCGGCGCGTACCTGGAACAGTGCAGGAGAGTTTTCCAGAATCTCATCAACACTGTCATCGACAAATGCAAAAAGGTCAGAAATCTCCATCAGGCGGTCAATGGCCTCATCATCCGTCACCTGACTGATGCGCATGGCAATGTTACCTTCCAGCTTTCCCTCCAGCACCCGCCCGAAGAGTTTGGCATCACGGCCAAAGCTGTCGGCAGCCATGATGGACTCTTCACCACCTTCCAGAACCTTGGCAACACTCCGGATAATTCGCTCTGCCAGCCAGGGCTGGCGCTGAGCCATGGCAATCTGGTCAGAGGGCGCATTATTTTCCAGAAGGATTTCCACCACCTCGTCGTACTCAATTTGCAGTTGGGGAATGGTTTCACTCAATGTGGCAGCAACATCATGCAGAGACAGGACGGTATCCTGTGCAGAGAGTATGGTGTCCGCTTCTACCTTCATTACAGACCATGCCGCATTCAGGGCTTCAATCTCCCGGGCTGCAGCACTATTGGAGGTGTCGGCGAAAGGAAGAACGGAAAGCCTGGCACGGTTCAATTCGCCAATATATTGGCCAAACATCGATGTTGCTTCTTTTAGCAGGGGAAAGGCTTCTTCTTTACCTGAGGCCGCTTCTGAGGCGTTTTTGGCAATCTGCTGGGACAGAATCCGGAGTTCACCGGCGTGGGTTTCATGGGTGTGAAGCAGTTGGGATTGCTTGTTATTGAAGATAAATGCACCCGTCATCATTAACAGGGACAGCACCAGCATGGTGATCGAAGCGATTGTGGCTCTGTTGGCCTTGCTTCCCTGTCCCCTTTTCGCTTGATTGCCTTTCATGGTTTATTCCCCGATTTCTGATGCGAAATCAAAATCCTGTTTATTCGCTGGCAGCTTTTAGAAAACGCTCGTTGGTAACGAGTCCCTCAATACTGAATACAACATAGTGTTGATCTTTGAAATAGGAGCCCCGGGTAAACGGGTGAACACTTTGTGGAATTGTTGCCGGTATCTCATCTGAGTGGCTGTTGACCGTAAACTGCTGTATCCCCTTTACTTCATCAACGATAAGGCCAACGGCAATGTCTTTCTTCCCGATGACAAGAATCCGGTTGTTGTGATTGGGTTGACTGGAAACATAATGGCCCTGGTTACTTTTCAGGAAGTCTCCCAGGCTGACAACGGGTATCAGTCGCCCCCGGACATTCGCTAATCCCCTGACCCACCGATGAACACCTGGCAACGGTGTGGTCTGGGGAACGGGAAGAATTTCAGAAATTGACCCAACCTGAACCATATAATGCTGGCCATCCAGCAAAAAGCCGACGCCCTGCCAATAGCTCAGATCCGTTTGTTCTGCAGGGGGTTGAGCACGGTACAGGGACGCACTCTGCCCGAGGGTCTCCAGATAGTCGAACGGATGGCTGGAGTTGCTCATAGTACTCCTTTCCTTCATGGTTCCCTTGGCAATTGACAGTGACGAATGCGGGATAGTCCTTTTTTCCGGGATGTTTTTCCGGGAAGGTTTTCCGGGATGGCTTTTCCTGGATGGCTTTTCCGGGGTAGCCAGACCTGACTCAGGCCGCAGCATCACTCAGGACTTCGTTAAGCGTTTCCAGTAGCAGACTTTCCTTAATGGGCTTGGTCAGATAGCTTCTGGCTCCCTGCCGCATGCCCCAGACGCGGTCTGTTTCCTGATCTTTTGTGGTGACGATAATGACAGGTATGTGTCCTGTGTTCCCATCTTTTGAGAGCTGGCGGGTGGCTTGAAAGCCATTCAGGCCTGGCATGACGATATCCATCAATACGGCATCAGGTTGTTCTTCCCGGCAGAGGGCGACGCCGTCAGCACCATTGTCAGCAGTCAATACGGTATGCCCATGTTTCTCGAGCATTGCGCTCAGTTGGTACAGCTCGGTTGGTGAGTCGTCAACAATCAATACCTTCGCCATAAATCTCCCCCGGCAATCCACAGAAGAAGCGAAAATGGTTCGCTGCTATTTTTTTATTGTCGATCCGTTTTCAATGGCTTCATTCAGTTTCAAACGGATATCTGGATCGCTTATTATACTTTTTTATCATAAGTTGGTCATGGCTGACCAGAAGCGTGATGGTCACAGGTCATGATTTTGCCAACTCGCTATAAAGTCCCGCCTATTCATGGCGATGTATCTAGATAATAAATCTCAGTACTGAAGATACAGGGACCTCCATGAACCGTTTTCAATTTCTGCTGATCAGCATCTGCTCTGGCCTAATAGCATGGAATACTGAAGTTTCAGCTGAATCCCTGGAAGAAGCTCTCGGCCAGGCTCTGCGTTCAAACCCACAGGCAAAGGTTGCTCTCAGTCGTCTGAAGGCTGAGCAGAAGAATATTGATGCCGCGGCTGCTGATTTCTGGCCAACGCTCGATATTGCCGCAGGTATTGGTGCGCAGAAAAAGGATACCAGTCCTGACACCGATGGGGAAAAATACACCCGCAAAGAAGCCTCATTTTCTCTGAAACAGAACCTTTTTGCCGGTTTTAATACCTGGTATAGCGTTAAGGGGTCCCGTAAAGGCGCTGAGGCTGAGCATTGGCGGCTCTACTCTACTATGGAAGATCTGGCCCTGCAGGTTATCAGTGTTTATCTCAAAGTGCTTGAGCATCGTGATCTGGTAGAGCTGGCAGAAGAAAACCTGGACATTCATCACGAAATTTTTGATCAGATTGAGCGCCGGGCCAGTCAGGGGGTTGCCCGAAGCTCTGATTTGATTCAGGTAGAGGGACGGCGAGCAAGAGCCAATGCGAATCTCATCAGTGCCAGAAATAATTTGATGGATGCTGAAAGTGAGTACCGTGCATTGGTAGGGCATAGTCCCGGTGACTTGGAGTTTCCCGGTTTTGGGCATCTTGATTTGCCAGAAGATTTGCCAAATGCGATTAAAAAAGGCAGGCAGGATCACCCGGATGTCAAAGCCGCTGAGCTGGATGTTGAATCATCAGAATACACATACTCTTCCCGTAAAAGCAGTTATCTTCCATCACTGGATGCTGAGTTAGACCAAAGCTGGAAGCGCAATGCCGATGGCCAGCTGGGTGATTATGATGATACGGTCGCCATGGTGAGGCTTCGCTACAACTTATTCCGGGGGGGCGGTGACAGGGCTCGCTTGATGGAGAGTGCCCATCAGGCAGAAGAGCGGCGCTCTCAGAAAGCCAGGGTAATAAGGGATATAGAAGAAAGAATGCGTATCGCCTGGGCTGCCCTTCAGTTTATTGGTGCACAACGTGAGTATTTATTACTTCATGAAGATGCCAGCCGGGAGACGGTTGCGGCATACAAAGAGCAATTTAATATTGGCAAGCGGACACTGCTGGACTTGCTGGACAGCGAGAATGAATTATTTCAGTCCAGCAACAGTTTAACGACCGCCATCTATCAGGAAACGTTTGCCCGTTACCGTGTTCTGGCAGCAGTGGGCAGGCTACTTGAAAATGTGGAGTTTACTATCCCGACAAGCTGGCAGATAGATGATTAAAAAACGTAATATCCTCAGGTCGGTCGTTATTTGTACTAACCAGCGTCCGATTCCGGGGTAGCCAGCTCATTTTCTCTTGTTGATCTTCCTTGCAGATCTGAGTCCGGAAATCTTTCCCGTATTCTATTCAGCTCAGAATTCCATCCGTCGTCAGTGGCCAGCTTGTACTATTGGTTATAGAATCCCCTCCACAGAACTCAGACTCCTTCGGAGGCCAGCATGAACACGCCTGCTCAACATCCATACGACCGGCTGACGCCTGACCGGGCGCTGGACGCCGTTGAGAGTGCAGGATTTCTGAGCGATGCCCGCATTATGGCCCTGAACAGCTATGAAAACCGGGTTTACCAGGTCGGCATTGAGGACAGTGAACCCCTGATTGCAAAATTCTACCGCCCGGAACGCTGGACAAAAGATCAGATTCAGGAGGAGCATCAGTTCACCCTGGATCTCAAGGCGATGGAGTTACCGGTGGTCGCCCCGATGGCTGACGAAAAAGGCAACACGCTGCATGAGTTTGCAGGCTTTCTGTTTGCCCTGTTTCCCCGTAAGGGCGGCCATGCACCGGAACTGGATAATCTGGATAACCTGCTGACCCTTGGCCGCACCCTGGGACGAATGCACAAACTGGGATCAGCCAGTGACTTCCAATACCGCCCGGCAATCAGCTTGCAGCGATACGGCATCGATAATGTTGAATATCTGCTGGCAAACGACTTTATTCCTGCGTCTCTCCTGGAAGCTTACCAGACCCTGACCCGTGACCTGCTCCATCGTCTGGAACTTATGACGCAACAGCAGACGTGGCAATCCATTCGGGTCCATGGAGATTGCCATGGTGGCAATATTCTATGGCGGAATGAGGCGCCACACTTTGTTGATTTTGACGATACCTGTATGGCGCCGGCGATTCAGGATCTGTGGATGCTGTTATCGGGAGATCGCCAAGAGCAGACCCTGCAAATGGCCGAAATTCTGGAAGGCTACACGGAGTTTATGGATTTCAGCCCTTCCGAACTGAACCTGGTGGAATACTTCCGTACCCTGCGACTGATCAATTACAGCGGCTGGCTGGCAAAGCGCTGGGATGATCCCGCCTTTCCGATGGCATTCACCTGGTTTAATACCGAACGGTACTGGGCGGAGCATATTCTGGAATTGCGGGAACAACTGGCAGCCCTGGACGAGCCACCACTGTCCGTCTTTGGACAGGTTTAGGAAAATCAGTCTTCCTCAAACCGGTAAGCATCCGGGGCCAGGTTCTCAAAGCGGGTAAACTGGCCAATAAACGCCAGTCGGCAAGTACCGATGGGACCATTACGCTGCTTACCGATAATAATTTCAGCAACCCCTTTGTACTCGGTATCCGGGTTATACACCTCGTCCCGGTAGATAAACATGATCACGTCGGCATCCTGCTCGATGGCGCCGGATTCACGCAGGTCGGAGTTGACCGGGCGCTTATTGGGTCGCTGCTCAAGAGAACGGTTCAACTGCGACAGGGCGATAACCGGGACATTGAATTCCTTGGCAATGGCCTTCAACGATCGGGAGATTTCCGAAATCTCGTTGGTCCGCCCCTCACCAAAACCGGGAATCTGCATCAACTGCAGGTAGTCAATCATGATCAGGCCCAGGTCGCCATGTTCCCGAACCACGCGGCGAATCCGTGAGCGCATTTCTGAAGGGCTGATACCCGCCGTATCATCAATAAACAGCTTCTTGTCTTTAATGCGCTCAACCGCCGACAACAGTTTTGGCCAGTCTTCTTCTTCCAGCTGACCACTTCTTACCTTGGACTGGTTGATCCTGCCCAGAGAAGAGAGCATACGCATCATCAACTGCTCACTGGGCATCTCCAGGCTGAATACCATAACGCCCTTCTCACTGTTCAGCAGGGCATTTTCCACCAGGTTCATGGCAAACGTGGTCTTACCCATGGAGGGACGGGCAGCCACAATCACCATATCGGAAGGCTGCAGACCAGAGGTCATTTCATCCAGATCTTTAAAGCCGGTGGTGGTACCGGTAATGGCGTTACCGGCATTAAACATCTCATCAATTTTCTTGACGGTGTTTTCAAGGATTTCCCGCACCCCCATCGGGCCACCGGTGTTCGGGCGCTCTTCGGCAATATTGAACACCAGCCGTTCGGCTTCATCGAGAATCGCCTGACTGTCTTTCCCTTCGGGATTATAGGCACTGTCCGCAATCTTCTGGCCGGTATTGATCAACTTACGCAGTACGGAACGCTCAAAGATAATCTCCGCGTAGGCGCGAATATTCGCCACACTGGGCACACTGCCCGCCAGCTCCGCCAGGTAAACCAGCCCGCCCACTTCATCCAGCTCACCCCGGTTTTCCAGAATCTCGGCAACCGTCAGAGGGTCAAAAGGCTTGCTTTCATTACTCAGTGTACTGATGGATGCATAGATACGCCGGTGACCCGGATTGTAGAAGTCATCCGACGTCAGCTTATCCACCACCCGGTCCAGGGCCTGGTTATCCAGCATCAGCCCGCCGAGCACGGACTGCTCGGCTTCTATGGAGTGAGGGGGTGTTTTAATGGCAACCGTGGCTTCGTCGATGGGAAGCTCCAGCTCACGGGGACGTACATCCAGCATAGTGATGATCTGAGAAAAAAGATTAAATGATGATACGAATTCAGGAGGTAAAAATACAGCGACAATATCTTTTATGATCCTGTTCTTAAAATTTACTTACGTACTAATTAAGGGAAATGCCGGTCACAAAGCTAACCATTTACCTGAAAGGGAAAGAACAGACTTTCCAGTTATGAGATGTGTTGTGGTCACCCACGCAGGCCGCATTGTGCAACTTGTTCTTTGATACTGTTCTTTATCTTGTTTGTATCAACTGGTTAACATCAAAATTTTAACCAGTTGAGGGGGTGGGCCAATACATTAACTTTACTTTCTTGCATTATCCCGATGGCTGGCCATGTTTCTGACACACAAGAAAAAACCCGGCTCAAACGGAGTCGCCACTCCTGACCGGGTTTCTTTGTATAGCAATGAGCTACTGCTCGGGAGACAGTATAGCAATGATCTCGTTCGCCTACACAATCGGGGTGATGAAATTGATTCGGGTTGAGCTTAACACCAACGGTCTGGATAATCTGACAACGACCCAAAAATACTTGTTGGTCGTGCTGGCCACCTTTGCCAACAGTGAGGGCGAATGCTGGCCCAGTCAAAACAAGCTGGCAAGAATTATCGGCGTCAGCCATGCAACTGTTAACATGGGGCTGAAAAAACTGGAAGCTGAAAAACTGATCGAAAGCCATAAACGGGAAACCACGGAAGGGACACAGACCAAAATCTACCGGATGCTGTTCGAGCCTTTTGTATTCAGGCGTATCAGGGAAGAACAATACAACTGCTTTGGCCAACGAATCGACGATCCTCGCATGACCGACACTTCCTGGACAGAAGGTTTCGACTAAGGCAAACATAACAACCGCATTCAAGGGACTTCCGCCCGTGATGCAAACAAGGATCAGGTGTTTGCTGAAAAACAACTTCCCACTCGTGACAGTGTTAAACGACAAATTAAGGTTAAAAGCCTGAATGATCCTGCTCAAGCCATTGACTTAATTATCAGGTCTGTCGAACTAGGAGGCTGTATTTAGTGGATTCGCACTACCATCAAGGATGCCAGGTCATCATGGCAGCAGCTTCAGGATGGCTCCCGAATCGATTCTGCCAAACTCACTCTGTTCCATAGTCGTTTTTCCATGATTGACCGGCAAACGACTGAAGAGGATGTATTAAACAGGTTTGGCAAAAAATCTGGCTCAGAACAAAGAACCGGTCAGATATTAATTGCCACTCAGGTAGTAAAACAAAGCCTGGATCTGGATTTTGATGTGATGATTTCGGATTTGGCTCCTATAGATTTGCTGATTCAGCGGGCAGGCCGACATCAGCGTCATAATAGGGATGTTGCAGGCAAGCCACTGAACAATGCCGGGTTCATGGGATGTCTGTGAGCGGTGCTCTCTGCCCTGCCTGATCAACGCATTTTCATTGACTTTAATGTGGCCAGAATTTTCTGAATGCTCTTTCTTATATTGTCTTGATAGTGTCTTCTATCTGGCTGTTGCTGAGTGCTTTTTATACGCTTCCTGTTTGGTATGAATGTGAAATTCTTACAATGATCAATACTATCATTTAAAAAATAAATAAATGTCGTACTCTCTTCACCATTTTAAAAAATGGGTGTCCTTTTATTGTCTTGTTTCCCCACTTGCTGTTAGCTGATGTGTGCCGATATCCATACCAGCTGATAAGAAACGGATTCAGAAACATGCCGGGAAAAATCACTGTTGGAGGTCAACAGACACTTATAGCGCCGCCTTCGAAACAAGACGCTGAGCTACAGTCCAAAGGAGTTCAGCGTTTTCGAGTCGCCGGGCGGTTACGCTTGATCACTCCCTTCTCTCCTTCAATTTCAAAACCAGGGAAAGTCGTTAAACATAACTTCGATAAATTGAGTACACAACATCTGGGCAAAAAAATAGGACTGCGCCGCTCTAATGCATTGCGTTACTCCAGATTGCCATCAATACACAAACTTTCTGCACCAGGGTCAATCAACACGGCTGCTCGCCCATTCCAAAAAGCAGTCAGTCAAATAGCTGAAAAATTTGCCAGTAAGGGTACAGTACCAAAAGAGTTGATAACAACTCAACGCAATGCCATTGAAAAAGTCACCATTGGCGGTGATGAGATATTTGGCTCCTTTGGTTCAGTGATTCGTGGTGCCAAAGAGGAAGTATTGATCCAGACTTTTTCCTGGGAGCCCCATTCACCCGGAGTTCAGGAACATATCATTCCGGCTATACAGGCATTACAGGCTGAAGCGAAACGTCACCCTGATTCTTTTTCCTTACCATTGAAAATTCGAATCCTGGTCAATCAGGCCAGAGGCCTGGCAGCCAAATTTATGAAACGTAAAAAAGGCAATCGTGCGCCAGCGATAGAAAATTTACTGCCTAATCTGGGTAACATTGATAAGAACCTGCTGAATATCAAAGGAGGCGTCCACGTTAACAAACTGACTGATGGACTGCACAGCAAGACAGTTATTGCAGATGGTCAGCGTGTTGCCATTACCGGTGCTAATGTCCAGAAGCGCAATCATGCCACTGATGAACGAAGTGGATTGGCAGCTTACGATACGGGCGCTGTTTTGCGAGGGGAAGTCGGTTTGTCACTTCGAGCAGGCTTTGAACATAACTGGGAAAGAAGTCTTGATGCTCAGGATCAACCCAACAAAAAACTTCGAAGGTTAAGTGTGAGTCCTGACTTTGACAATGACTCAACGCTCACTGAGACACCCATAACAGTACTGACTCGAAAGGCCAATAGAGACCCTTTCAACAGATCACTTGCCAGCCCACAGGCACAGGGCTTTTTGAAAGCAATTCAAAAAGCAAAGAACCGTATTTCCATTCAGTCGCCCAACCTGAATAATCCGGTTCTGATCAAAGCGTTAGTCGCCGCAGCCCGCCGCGGGGTGAAGGTCGAGCTGTTATTGTCCAAGCGTTTCAATGAGCAGCGTGAAAGCGCGCTGGGCGCTGGTGGTACCAATGCAAAAGCGGTCAAAAAGCTGAAGTCACTCTCCAAAAACAGTTCAAACCTGGATATTCGCTGGTATGTTGCCCCCGGGGGGAATGAGCCAGTCGAGGAGAACCGATCAGGTGATGGCGCCAGTCATGCTAAGTTTGCCAGCTTTGATGACCATATGGTGGTGATTGGCTCTTCGAATCAGGACAATCAAAGCTGGTACTATGCGGATGAAACCTCACTCGCAATCGCTGGAAGGGACAACACAGTCTACGTTCGTGATCGTCTGTTTCAGCCAGCTTTTGACCGAAGTGTTGCTGCCGATTAGCTCCGCAGCCCTTTACCGAAGCGAGCGAAGCGAGGGTCAGGTCTTGATTCTTGAATAAAGTCAAGGAAATCGAAAAGCCAGGGCCAGGCCTTTGTATTTG
>NZ_JAHHPP010000122.1 GCF_024606265.1 Endozoicomonas sp. SESOKO1 | reverse complement strand
TGATATTGTCGCCTCCCCGGCTGAGTGTTTTGCCGAACAGGTTCCTACCCTGGTTATCTCCATTGCCCGTTCCGGTCGCAGCCCTGAAAGTGTGGCCACTGTGCAGCTGGCCGATCAGGTTCTGGAAGAGTGCTACCACCTGGTGCTTACCTGTAATCCGGAAGGTGACCTGGCTCTGGCCAGCCAATCACGCACTAACATGTTCTGTCTGTTGATGCCTGAAGGCACTAACGACCGTGGTTTTGCCATGACCAGCAGCTACACCAGCATGATGTTGAGTGCACTGTGTATTTTTGATCCGCAGCAGGGCACCACTGAGTTGGTTGATCGTATCAGCCAGGTGACTGAACAACTGCTGGAAGAGAAGACTGAAGAGTTGAAAGCGCTGGCAGCCAGAGATTTTGACCGACTGGTATTCCTCGGCAGCTCCAGCCTGCAGGGAGTGGCGCAGGAAGCTTCTCTGAAATTCCTGGAACTGACGGCCGGTAAGGTGGTTTCTGTTTTTGATTCTCCCCTGGGCTTCCGCCATGGTCCTAAATCCATCGTTAATGACAAGACTGTCATTGTCGAGTTTATGACCAATGACCCATACACACGACAGTATGACCTTGATCTGCTGGCCGAGCTTCGTCGCGATGACAAGGCTGCTCATATTCTCGCTATTACCGATGAACAGGATGACGATGTTCGAAAGGGTAATGTGATGAGTCTGGGGCAAAATATGGGATGTGAAAATATTTGGCTTTCGTTTCCTTTCATTGCTCTAGCTCAAGTTTTTGCATTCTTTAAATCCGTACAATTGGGCATCACACCGGATAACCCCTGTCCTACCGGTGAAGTAAACAGGGTTGTCCAGGGCGTCATTATTCACCCTTATGACAAGCAGCCTTGAGCGCAGTCGCAGTAAAGAGGTCTTGAGCTGGAAATGCCGTTGTTTCCCGTTACGGGAAGCGTGAAAAATTTCACGACGGCATTTCAATAAAATTTGAGACCGATTGGTTAGAGACTTTCAGGAGTACTGTACATGAACACACCTAACATCGCGCTGGTACGTATCGATAACCGCATGCTGCATGGACAGATCGCTATCACCTGGAGCCATCACGCCGGTGGTAACCTGATTCTGGTAGCGAATGATTCAGCATCTGAAGACCCGGTTCGCCAGAACCTGATGGATATGGCGGCACCTCCCGGAATGGCTACCCGTTATTTCTCCATTCAGAAGACTATCGACGTTATTCACAAGGCAAGTCCTGCACAGAAGATCGTGATGGTGGTTGAAAACCCTCAGGACGTGCTGCGCATGGTTAAGGGTGGCGTGCCTATCAAAGAAGTGAATGTGGGCAACATGCACTTCAGTGAAGGTAAAAAGCAGATTCACAAGACCGTATCTGTAGACCAGAACGATATTGATACCTTCCGTGAACTGACTGAACTCGGTGTGGTATGCACCATCCAGCGTATGCCGGAAGAAGAAAAAATCGAAATCATGAGCGCTGTTAGCGAGGGATAAGCATGTTTATGGAAGCCCTGCTCGTCGCCCTTTGGGCGGCGCTGTGCGGCATCGACAAGTACGATGTCGCTTTGAATATTCACCGCCCACTGATCACCGGTACGGTTGTTGGTCTGATCATGGGTGACCTGCAGACCGGCCTGCTGGCTGGTGCAGCGATGGAACTGGCCTGGCTGGGTCTGGTACCCAACGCGGGTGCCCAGCCACCGGATGTTTGTATTGGCGCCATCATCGGTACCGTTTTCGTTATTCTGACCGGCGAGAATCCAGAGGTTGGTATCGGTATTGCCATGCCATTTGCTGTGGCCATGCAGAGTCTGGTGGTCCTGCTGTTTACGGCTTTTGCACCGGTAATGCACAAGTGTGACGATTACGCCAGGCGCTGCGATACCCGTGGTATCGATAACATGCTGTATCTCGGTCTGGGTGTGCGTGCTCTTCTTTATGCCGTGGTTGCTTTTCTGCCGGTTTACTTTGGTGCAGAAACGGCGGGTGCCATTGTTGCCCTGTTGCCTGAAGAAGTACTTGCCGGACTGTCTGCCGCTGGTCGTATGATGCCCGCCATCGGTTTTGCCATGCTGCTGAAGATCATGTTGAAAAAAGAAGTGGCAGCTTACTTCTTTATCGGTTTCGTTCTGGTGACTTACCTGAAGCTCCCGGTACTGGCCATTGCCATTCTTGGTACCTGTGTCGCTGTACTTGATTATATGGTGCGCAGTGAGCGTCAGACCGTAGCCCAGGCCCAACCAGCATCTGCACACGGAGATTTCAGCGATGGCATCTGATATCACATACGTAAATGACATCGCTGAAAGTAAAGCGCTGGTAGATGGCGTTAGCGATGAGATCCTGAATCAGGATTACTTTGAAGATCAGACGAAAGAAGAAGTCATTACCAAGAAGGACCTGTGGAATATTTCCATCCGCGGTCTGTTCATGGAAGGTAACTTCAACTACGAACGTATGCAGGCCGGTGGCTGGGCTTACACCCTGATCCCGATCCTGAAGAAGATCCACAAGAACAAGAATGACCTGGCCAAGTCATTGAAGATGCACCTTGAACTCTTCAATGCCT
>NZ_JAHHPP010000121.1 GCF_024606265.1 Endozoicomonas sp. SESOKO1 | reverse complement strand
AGTAAGGCCACAGACTGCTGTTTTCAAGGGCTGATGGGTTTTCGGACAAGCACTATATACCCATTGGCGTGGTGCATCGACAGGCTTTTTTTTTACGAGATGCCGGCAAGTTTGACCTTGAGCTGTTTGAGGTACAGAGCGGGGGGGTATCTGGGGGAGGGTGATATTGTGCGGTTTGAAGATACGTATGGGCGTACTTGAGTTGTGAGGTGTAGGTTGTGAGGTTTGTGATTTGAGGGAATGGTTCTGAAGTCCCACACAAGCAGAAACGGAAACCGGAAAGACCCCTTGAGTTGTACCGGGCCAGTTTTGATTCTCCAGCGGAGGCGATATGTGCTGCGTATGCCTCCGGTGGTTATACCCAGAAGGCCATCGCGGATTCTTTTGGGCTGCACTATTCCACGGTGAGTAAGATGGTTAAGAAAGTGGGCAGTTGCCAGTAGTCAGTTTTCAGAAAAAGACGTTTTCTACTGTTTGCCTGAGATATTCTCACTGGGAACAAGTCTGCCTTCTGCGTATTTATGGAGCACACTGGCAATCATGGTCTGGTAGGGTATGCCTTCTTCCAGAGCCATTTTTTGCAGGGCTCTCAGTGTGCGGCTGCTCAGGCGAATATTCAACCGTGCATCTTTTTTAAAGGTGTTCGCTGCCGCCTGTTGATGAGTGTGTTGAATGGCTTCCGGGTTATCAACTGGTTCCAGTTCTCCCGCTTCAAACGCATCCAGAATTTCCTGTTCTTCTTGTAACTCGTGTTTACTTGGATTCATGGGGTGCCTCCCAGGTACTGTTTTGTTGCTTTACGGCTGGGGATGATGGTTTTGGGAAATATCTCTTTTTCTGATTCCACAAAGGGTACCAGGTAGACATAGTCTTCAACCTGAACAATCGATATCTTCTGGCCAGGGTATTTCGCCTGATTCGGGTGATGAGTAATTGCCAGCTCTCCACCCATTTCTATGTGAAAAATGATCTCTTCAAATGAGATGCCCCGGTTGGCCTTGAGCCATGCGTTTTTTTCACAATTCCAGTTAAATACTTTCATATCATTATTGTGTGCCTTATGTACATACAAAATGGTTGATAGATCACGTTTTGTCAATAATCATACGATCGGGCTTATATGATCAAAAAATGCTTATTCCCCGCCGCCGGTTACGGTACACGCTTTCTCCCTGCCACCAAAAGCATGCCCAAAGAGATGATGCCGGTGGTCTCCAAACCGCTGATTGAATACGGCGTTGAAGAAGCCCTGCAGGCATGGCCGATATCTGCCTGGTGACCGGTCGGGGCAAGCGCAGCCTGGAAGATCACTTTGATATTAATTTTGACCTGATTCGCGATACCGGACCGGGCAAGGGCGGTGAGATCCAGATTACTGACGCCCTGATGGCCCAGGCCCAACGGGGTTGTGTGCTGGCTTATAAGTTCAAGG
>NZ_JAHHPP010000120.1 GCF_024606265.1 Endozoicomonas sp. SESOKO1 | reverse complement strand
TATTGTGCGGTATGAGGATACGTATGGGCGGGCGTGATGAGTTATGGGTTGTGAGGGAATGGTTAAGGGGGAATAGGGAATTTGTCTATCCACAATTAACTATTCCCTATTCACTCATAACCCATAACTCACAACCCCAAACTCATAACCCAATTCCCAATTATCAATTCCCTATTCCCTGTAAATAAAATGACCAAACTAACCTGCTTCAAAGCCTACGATATCCGTGGCCGAATACCTGATGAATTGAATGAAGCTATTGCCTGGCGGATTGGTCGGGCAACGGCGGAATTTCTTAAGCCAAAAACCTTGATAGTCGGTGGTGATATTCGCCTTTCTACGCCTGAACTGAAAGCTGCTTTAAGTGATGGGCTTAGAGCCGGTGGAGCAGAAGTCATTGATATTGGCTTGTGTGGTACAGAAGAAGTTTACTTTGCCACTTCGCATTTGAAAGCGGATGGAGGCATTATGGTGACCGCCAGCCATAACCCGAAAGACTATAACGGAATGAAGCTGGTGCGTGAGGAGAGTAAGCCGATTTCCGGGGATACCGGGTTGCGGGAGATTCAGCGGTTGGCAGAGGACGTATTTATTGAGCCTTTTGCCACTTGCCCGGTAAAATCTTTGGAGTCTTACCAGAAGATCAGCAACCTGGATGCTTATGTTGAGCATATTCTGGGGTATATCAAACCGGATGAATTGAGGTCTCTGAAATTGGTGGTGAATGCCGGGAATGGTGCCGCCGGGCATGTGATCGATGCCATTGAAGAGCGGTTAATTGTCGCTGGTGTGCCGGTGGAGATTGTGAAGATTCACCATGAGCCGGATGGTGATTTCCCCCATGGCATCCCTAATCCACTGTTACACGACTGTCGGCAGGCAACCATTGATGCGGTGCTAGAGCATAACGCCGATATGGGTATTGCATGGGATGGTGATTTTGACCGCTGCTTCCTGTTTGATGAGAAAGGTCAGTTTATTGAGGGATATTATATTGTCGGGCTGTTGGGTGAGGCGTTTCTTGCTCACTACCCAGGCGCGAAGATTATCCATGATCCGCGATTAACCTGGAACACCATCGACCAGGTTTCGACCGCTGGCGGTGTCCCTGTGTTGTGCAAAACCGGCCATGCATTTATCAAAGAGCGGATGCGGGAAGAGGATGCAGTCTATGGTGGCGAGATGAGTGCCCACCATTATTTCCGTGACTTTGCCTATTGTGATTCCGGGATGATTCCATGGTTATTAGTTGCTGAGTTGATGTCTCATAAAAACAAGGCGCTTTCGGAACTGGTGGAAGAGCGAATTGCGTTGTTCCCGTCTTCTGGTGAAATCAACAGCACTCTGGCCAACCCTCAGGAAGCTATTGCCAGCATTCTGGCTATCTATGAGAAAGACGCGGTAACGGTTGACCATACCGATGGTATCTCGCTGGATATGGGCGAGTGGCGCTTTAACTTGAGGCTTTCTAATACAGAACCAGTAATCCGGTTGAATGTTGAAAGCCGTGGTGATATCTCCCTTATGGAGCAAAAAACGGATGAGTTATTGTCATTAATCCGTAGGTGATTTATTTGTTGTTTATTGCCTTCATTCCCGGTGCTACTACTTTTTTGCACTTTATAACCACGAGTTTCCCTTAATGCCTGTGGTTACTTAAACCTTTTGAGTCACCTTTTTTGTTTAATGAAAAATATCTGCTTCTCTGCCAATACCTCCTGGTATCTTTATAACTTTCGCAGAAATACCATTCTGGAATTCAAACGCCGTGGCTATCGTATTTTCTGTGTTGCCCCGCTGGATGATTACAGCCAGCGTCTGGCTGATGAATTGGGCGTTACGTTTATTCCACTGGATATGGATAACGCCGGTAACTATCCGGTGAAAGACCTGAAAACTGCCAGGGACCTGTTTAAGATTTATCGCCAGTGCAAACCCCTTGTGGTGTTTCAGTTCACCATTAAAAACAATATTTACGGTACTCTGGCCGCAAGAGCGTTGGGTATACCGGTAGCCAATAATATTTCTGGCCTGGGTACTGCCTTTATTCATACAGGTCTGGTTGGTCGGATTGTTCGTGGGCTTTATAAAATCAGCCAGCCATTTGCCTACCAGGTATTTTGCCAGAACAGTGAAGACCAGGAGCTACTGGTGAAACACAAGCTGGTTAAAGCCGACAAACTGACATTATTGCCCGGCTCCGGTGTTGACCTTAAACGGTTTAAACCGGTGGAGTTGCCTCCGGCACCGGATCGTTTTCGTTTTCTCTATGTGGGGCGCATGCTTGGCGATAAGGGGTTACGGGAGCTGGTTGAAGCCTTTGCCATGTTAAAGCAGAAAGGTGTATCGGCAGAACTCAAATTGGTCGGCTTTGCGGATGCCAAAAACAAAACTGCTATTACGCGTGAGGAGCTGAAAAGCTGGGAGGAACAGTACGGTATTGAGTGGCTTGGATCGTCCGATACCATTGAGGCGATTCTGGCCCGGGCGGACTGTGTGGTGTTGCCATCCTATCGTGAGGGGTTGCCCCGTTCCCTGCTGGAAGCCTGCGCCATGGCCCTGCCAGTGATCGCTACGGATGTACCGGGTTGTCGCAGTGTGGTGACTCATTATGAGAACGGTATTCTCTGCCAGGCAAAAGACCCGGTTTCGCTTTACGACGCTATGATGGCCATGATCAACCTGCCTGAGCAGGCCCGTCGGGAGATGGGGCAGAAAGGGCTGGAGTATGTCACCAAGAACTACTGCAAAACGCTGGTGATTGATGCTTATGTAAAAGTGGTTGATAGCCTGGAGCGTAGGAAGTTGGCTACGGCTTAGTGTTTTTTGTTTACCACAGCACCCGAAGGGCATAAAAGGCACAGAGGCCACAGAGTTTTTTCCCTAAAATAAAATCTTTTCTCTGAGTCCTCTGCGCCTCTGTGGTGAAAATATAGTGGAGAAACCGGCGAAGGAAGACGCGCCCAGTAATCTTGCCATTATCGGCCGCTATATTCTTACACCGGATATCTTCGACCTGATTCGCGATACCGGACCGGGCAAGGGCGGCGAGATCCAGATTACCGACGCCCTGATGGCCCAGGCCCAACGGGGTTGTGTGCTGGCTTATAAGTTCAAGG
>NZ_JAHHPP010000119.1 GCF_024606265.1 Endozoicomonas sp. SESOKO1 | reverse complement strand
TTTATCATCAGGCAACAGTCGTTGGTTAATATAATTAACACTCCCTTCGATTTCCCTGACCGCATCGTACTGGTAGTCACGTATGGGTAACGATGCCCCATAAAGAGCATTGGCAAGTTGTTCTTCTGTAGGTTGCCAAAAAAAAGGATGACTGAATGTGTGACTTGCTGGCTCTACATTAGGGAGTTGGAAGATATCACGGGCTATTGGTTCCAGTTCTGCGGTCAGATGAGGATATATGCCTTCCGGTCCCACCTCCCCCTCGACAATGGAAACGGTATGGGCAATATCAAATCGTCGCAGCACTTCATTCATAATTACCGTACCGCTATAGGGTGTTCCCAGTACCTCTGCGCGGCTGGCAAAACCATCGCCATCAACATGTGAGGTGAGAATACGTCGTCCATTTTCTGTAGTAATGTCGTATGCAGGCTGATGTTTGAGTTGAAGTGCCTGAGTTAAAAGCTCAAAAGGATTAATATACCACGCTCGTCTATCGTTATTATTGACTGCCAAGGTATAGGGGAAAAGGGCTAGCCCTCCCCAGGGACCAATAACAATAGGATTAAATGTATATCCTGAGCCATCACGAAGGGTGAGCCAGGGAGTGTTGTCCGGTGAAGTATTATACTCAAGACCGGTATTCAGCAACGATGGCGTTATCGGTTGTTCGTAATGAATCCACTGATTATCTTCCTGTATTGTCAGAGGCGTTTGTGGATAGGTTGAACGACGAGAAATACCCAGATAATCCAGCAGCGTGGCGTCAGCAAAAGACAGAGAGCCACCAAATAATACAGGTATGTTCAGGTCAATTTGCCGCATTAACCATTGTTGCAGACTCAGGCTTTGCGCTATTGGCTTGGTCAGCCACGTAACAATACCAGCATAGCGATGAGTGAGAGGATAGGTTGGCAAAGGCTGGTCGGTCGAGAGATAAACTGGCGTATACCCCAGATGCTCAAGAACGGGAGCCAAGTAAAGGTGAACCTCCGAATTTGCCACTTTTTCCGCGTCGTTATAAAGCACCAGCACCTTACGCGGGACGGGCTGCACAAACCCGGTACCAATAAAATCCAGTGCCGGCGTGCTTACCCAGGCAGAATAACCGGCCTGTTCAATCCGTCGTGCCAGGGCCGGGGCGTTGTCCATTTCATCCTGTGGTAGGTAGTCGATAACGGTAACGGGAATATTTAATTCCCGCACTGTGTTCAGCTGGTTTTGCAACCACTGCTGATCGGCATAAGGCACTTCTGAATAGCTGTCGGTTGCCGCGTCGTAACGGCGGAACAGCGACTCTGCCACCAGTGCATCCACTGCCGGGGCGATCGCTGGAAACAGCTCAAACCCCCGGTTGACGATGATCGACAGCTGCGGATAGCGGGACTTGATAGCATTGATCAGCTTCACCAGCCCCTGCTGATAACGACGCTGATCGTTCAAAGAGGGCCTGGTGTACTGGTAACTGTCAAGAGTATCAAAAAACAGCCCGGTAAAACCGCGGCGAATCAGTTCCGGAATATGGGTTGTCAGCAGATAGTCCTGCCACCAGTGATGGCCGGGATCAATAATGTCACTGCGCCACGGGGCGTTGTAACCGATCACCAACCCCTCAGGCAGCGGGCGAGATATCCTTTGGTCCCGGTGGATTTCTCCGAGGCTCAGGTAGGCAACCGGTTGTGAGCCATGGTCGAGGAACTGACGGGTGATGGCCTCAGTGACGTGAGCCGGTTCCAGAACGACATGGTCGTAGGCTGATAACTCATCGACAGGGATATCGTGGGCATAATAAAAGCCGATGTGCCTGATATTCACTTTATTGTTTTGTGTATGTGCAAAGGCTTGAGTTCCGACAATGCCCAGGCCCATTATCCATAACGCGATCCTTCGCAAGAAGATTCGACTAAATACTGCGAGTACCATTCCGTTGACCTACTACTATACGGCCTCATTTTTATGCAGCTGATATTACTCTCAAGAAAAGTTGTCAGCAAACAAAATAGTTGCCACATCCTGGGTTTCTTTCATTTAACAAAAACCTATCTAACAACCTATCTTCAGTTACCCGAGCCTATTCAAATTGAGTAACTTTTGTTGTGAGTAATCGTTACTCCAGCTCTCGCTCACCACTTTGCGTCGCTGGGAGGCTTTTGGAAAGCGGGTATCTGAGCGCACTACCGGAGGTCATCGACGTCATAGCGCCAGTCAGCTGATGACGGGACAGGCTTCACACCTTCAGGGCAAGACAATGGCTTACAGCCGAGTTTCCAGTCATGACCAGAGAAAAGATCTGGAACGGCTGCTGGAAATTCTTTCGCTACACGGCGCTTGGTTGGCGGTCCTGGTCGAGCAGGAGCTTGGGCATAACCCTGACATACAAGCCCAGTATCAACGGCTACTGGCTAATGGCAAGACCAAAATGCAAGCGATCGGTGCGGCTATGCCGAAGCTTGTACAGATTTGTTTTGGTGTCGTGAAGCATCAAAGCGAATATCAGCCTCAAAGTGCTTGAGGCTGATTCTGAGAGAAGGCATTTGTCTCGGAGAGCGTTCTTCAGGGTTTGCAACAACCTCTATTGCCAGGAGTGCCAATGAAGTTCCAGCTGTTCAAAATAGGAGAGTAATTCATACTACAGGTTACAGCGGCGCAGCTGTTCACCGTAGTTACTGGCTCTGCGCTTTACGGTACTGGCAGTGCTCAACAACCATTTCTTTTTATTGTGAGTTCCCTTTCGGTAACCATACCAGCCTTCATGGTAATTCAGGTACTGCTGATCTGCCGCCCAAAGCGATGTACCGTTAATCCTGCGGGACTTGTGGGTATACCAGCCAATAAAGTCAATGGAGTCCCCAAAGTCTTCACGGCTGGGGAAGAAACCCCCGGCTTCACTGACATATTCATCCCAGGTGCCATCCTGGGCCTGCGGGTAGCCATAGGCGGAAGAATTACGGGGTAATGGAATGAACAGGAACCATGGACGCGGTGGCTGGGCATCGTGCCGATAAGATGATTCCTGATACATAATGGCCATCATGACCTGGATAGGCGTCCCCCAGCGCTGGTTGGCTTTTTTCGCGTCTTTATACCAGCTGCGTTTCTCCTTGAAGACACTGCACAGGTTGTGGGGCTGCCCCGGTGGTGCCTTACTGGCACAACCTGCCAGCACTGCACATACGGTTAAGATAAACAATTTTCGGCTCAGGTTTGACATTCAGCCGCCATCCTCCAATATTCAACCACAGAGATCACAGAGAGCACCGAGAAAAGATAACCTTTAATTTGCTTCATCAGTCCAAATTTCCCGGAGTGTTTATAACCTCTGTGGTTCACACTCAAATCAAATTGCCGCAGACACTACACGCCCCAAGCCTGCCTCATCTGCATAAAGTCATCTTCAGTGACGATACGCACTCCCAGTTTCTCTGCCCTGGCCAGTTTGGACCCTGCCTTTTCACCGGCCAGCAATGCTGATGTTTTTGCAGAGACGGAACCGGTCACCTTGGCTCCCATTTTTTGCAGGATGGCTTTACCTTCATCGCGGGTCATTGCGCTTAACGTCCCGGTCAACACCCAGGTTTCACCAGCAAGCGGTTGATCTCCTTCTTCTTCAACCAGTAATTCAGTTTCCCATTCCACACCATTGGCCAGAAGTGCATCAATTACTTCGCGGTTGTGTTCCTGACGGAAAAACTTCTCAATATGACCGGCAACCACAGGGCCAACATCATCAACGGTTTGCAGGTCGTCTACCGAAGCAGCCATTAATTTATTCAAATCACGGTAATGGTTTGCCAACCCCAGTGCAGTGGCCTCACCCACTTCCCGAATACCCAGAGAGTAGATAAAGCGGGCAAGTGTAGTTTTTCTCGACTGATCAAGCGCATGAATCAAATTCTCAGCCGACTTTTTCCCCATACGGTCAAGCCCGTAAACCTCCAGTGCAGAAAGACTGAACAGGTCTGCCACCGTTGCTATCAATTGACGATCAACCAGCTGTTCAACCAGTTTATCCCCAAGACCATCAATATCCATTGCCTTGCGGGAGGCAAAGTGCTTAATCGCCTCCTTGCGCTGGGCTGAACAGAACAGCCCGCCAGAGCAACGCAAAATGGCTTCTTCACGTTCCAGCTCAGAGTCACACACCGGACAGCGATCAGGCAACGTGATATCCCGAACATCTTCAGAGCGCATGGAGTGGATAACCCGGTCCACCTTGGGGATAACATCACCGGCCCGGAGGATAACGACACTGTCGCCTATTTTGATATCCAGACGTTCAATTTCATCCATGTTATGCAGGGTCGCATTACTGACCGTTACCCCGCCCACAAACACTGGCTGCAAACGGGCGACCGGCGTGATAGCACCGGTTCTGCCTACCTGAAACTCCACGTCCTTAAGAGTAGTGATCGCTTCCTGTGCCGGGAACTTACGGGCGATGGCCCAGCGCGGCGCCCGGGCAACAAAACCCAGCGCCTGCTGCCGGGCAATGGCATTCACTTTATAAACAATACCGTCAATTTCGTAAGGCAGCCCCTGACGTTTTTCAGCCATGGCCTGATAGTAATCCTCACAGGCCTGAACCCCTTTGACGACCTGCAATTCGGGGCTGACTCGCAAACCCCATTTTTTCAGGCAGGCAAGTATCTCACTGTGCGTGTCTGGCATTACTCCGCCATCGACAACACCAACACTGTAACAATAGATCGTCAATGGTCGTTTAGCCGTTATCCGTGAATCCAGCTGGCGTAAACTGCCAGCTGCCGCATTTCTCGGGTTGACAAATGTTTTCTCCCCTTTGGCGTTGGCTCGCCGGTTTAACTGTTCAAAACCGGCTTTTGGCATATACACCTCGCCCCGGACTTCAACGCGTTGAGGCCAGTCATTACCCATCAACTTAAGGGGAATTGACTCAATCGTACGAATGTTCTGGGTAATATCTTCCCCGGTAGTGCCATCACCACGGGTAGCCGCCCTGACCAGAAGACCATCTTCGTATAACAGGCTGACAGCGATACCATCCAGCTTGGGTTCGCAGGCGTATTCAATGTCTTCAGTGGTGTCCAGCCGCTCTTTAACCCGACGATCAAAGTCCGCCTGATCTTCTGCATCAAAAGCGTTATCCAGAGAGAGCATGGCCAGTTCATGGCGAACCTGACCAAACGCTTTCAGAGGAGTACCACCGACCCGCCGGGTGGGAGAATCTTCCGTAATCAGCTGTGGGTATGCAGCTTCAAGGGATTTCAGGCGGATAAAAAGCTTATCGTATTCACTGTCGGGAATTTCCGGCTCATCCAGGACATAGTAACGATGGTTGTGCTCGCTGATCTGCTGGCGCAGCTGAAGTATCTCTTGTTCTGCAAGCTCAGGGGAAGGAGCCGGTGGAATAGGTGGAATATCTGAAGAAGAAGTCATGCTCATGGAATTATCAAAGGCCAGCGGGTTCTCTGCCTGAGAACCCGCTGAAGAAAACATTAGATGGCAATTGCCAGGCCAGCAGGAATATCAATGCACCGGCTGTTTAGCCAGCTGTTTTCGCTCATATTCACGAATACGCTGACGACAGTGTTCAAGGGTCTGCTGAGTCATCACGCTGAACAGTTCATCTTTAAGTTCGCCACCCAGGTCAAGGGCAAGACGACGTGCTGTCTCTTCCATCAGGGCAAAGGCCTGCATGGGTTTTTCAGGCCCCGGCAGACTCATGAACAGGCTCAGGGCCGGTGTTTCAGTGGCTTCCAGATTGTCAATGGTAAAGGTGCCCGGCTTTACGCCGTTGGCCATGCTGAATAGAATTTTCCCAGTACCATCGGCATTGGCATATCGATGGAAGATCGACATATCACCAAAGCACATGCCTGACGCCAGCATGGACTGCATCAGCTGTTCACCGGCAAAAACGCCACCGCCCTTTGACAGCACATTGATCACGATCACTTCACTGGCAGGTGGGCGGTCTTTTAACTTTTCAGCCTTCTCCCCCCCCCCCCCAGATTGAGTTCTTTTTGAGGATTCGAGCTCTCTCTGGCCGCAACGTCACGTTCCTGAATCGGGGCCTTGCCCTGACCGGATGCCGCCCTTGGACGACTGACAAACTCATCTGGCCCGGCATCTAACCGGGACGTTTCACGTGAGCGAACAGATCGGTCAGAGCCTTCAGCCCGGGAAAAGCCTTCAGCCCGGGAAAAGCCTTCAGCTTGTATATTATCTTCAGTATGCGACTGTCGTGTACTTCCTGAGGATTGCTGTGACTCATCCAGATTCATGAGTACTGGAACAGGCTCATCCAGATCAAGCGCTCTTTGAGCTCTCGCTTTCTCCCCGGCAGTAGAATCCCTGGCAGAGCTTTTCTCTGCATGTCGTTCAGATTCTTCGGCAGCGTGGCGATGGCGCTGTCTCAACGATTCAGGGTAAACGGGCGGTTCTT
>NZ_JAHHPP010000010.1 GCF_024606265.1 Endozoicomonas sp. SESOKO1 | reverse complement strand
GGACTGGGAAATGTTTTTTAAATTATCTTCGGGTCTTAAATAATGTCCAAATACCGGAAGGTTATTGCCAGCGCACTGATATTCAGTCTTATCGGCACCCTCCCTGCCACTCATGCTGGCGACACTTCACAAACAGTGCAGAGCTTGGCTCAGTCGCTGAGCCGTGTCAGCGCAGGAGATAGTGAACTTGCTGATGAATTATCGAATTATGGAAGGAGCTTAGCGGAGCGCTACGCGACCCAAGTCGGTCAAAATTTCCTGGGACAATTCGGCACGGTCAGTACCCAAGTAACCCTGGACGAGAACCTGTTGTTTAAATCCGGTGAACTGGATCTGCTTATTCCTTTTGCTATTCAAAACAACGCCGACGGCAAGCCACAATCAAGCTGGTTCGTGCAACCCGGTGTTGTATTGAATGATGACGAGACTTACAGCGGTCGGGATTTTGCGCACATAGGGATAGGATATCGATGGCACAACGACAGGCACTTTTATGGCGTGAATGCTTTCTATGATTATGACCTGGACCGTTCGCATCAAAGAGCGAGTATCGGCGCTGAAATTGGCAGCCGTTACCTGACTGTTGGCAGCAACTATTATTTCTCGCTCAGCGGCTGGAAAGACAGTCCGGACGCATTTGATGAGCTGGGTATTGACGCGCTAATGGAACGCCCTGCTCGGGGTTTTGATATTAATGCTGAAGGGCGATTACCCTGGTACCCATGGCTTTCTTTAAGCGCCAGTTATCAGCAATTTTTCGGTGACCTGGTTGAACTGAGCAGCGGTAATACGCCAGTCAACGATCCTTATCAGATGGACGCTTTTGTTCATTACCAGCCGGTCCCGCTATTGACACTGAGTGCCGGCTATCGTGCCGAACAAGAAGGAGACTCAGGCGGCGAAGTCAGCGCGACACTAAATTATCGGCTGGGAGAGTCTTTGCAGGCGCAGTTGAGCTCTTCCCAGGTTGAAGAGCAGTTTACGCTGGATAGCCAGTTGTTTCAGCTGGTCGAGCGTGAGCACAATATTCGACTCGAGTACCAGAAAAAGCAGTATCAAAGTACTGGTACGGTAGAGTTTACTGTTGATTCGCTCATAGTCGAAGAGGGCAGTGTGACACCGCTGCGGGATCTGATAGAGCTTGAAAATGTGACTCAGGCTGATATTGTCGATGCCAGGTTCACGGGTAGCGCAGCGGCCAATGTGCAGAATCGACGTGTTTATGTTGCACCTGTATTCAATGGTGCACTTCCGGTTGCTGTTCGTTCAGATAGCGATGTCACAAACGACTACGATTTGAATGTCGAAGTTCTGTTAACCAACGGGAACTCCATTAGCACTAGCCAGCCGCTGCAAGTAAAAGTGGAACCCACATCAACCAGGAAACTCAGTGGACTTGGTTATGTACGGTCCGCACCTCCCACGGAAACGGATCATTTTTACAGGCTAGAAACTTATCTTCTCGACGGTGCTGGACGCGGAATTGAAGGTGCCACTGTCACTTTCTCAAGTGACCACGATAGTGTGATCTGGAACTCTCTTGGAGATGACAGTTTTTTCGACGTTATCACTTTGGAGGGAGGTTATGCGGAAGTAATCATAACTTTCCCTAAAGCCAGCGCGCCGGCTCACGTTGAGTTCACAGTGACTTATAAGGATCAGTCGCTCAGTGAAGAGATCTATTTCGAGCCAGCTTATGGGACGTTATCGGCAACCTTTGAGTCTGAGCACCTGCCGGTCGCTGATGGCTTTACACCCTCGCCAGTGACGATGACCCTGGTATCAGCAAGCGGCGTACCCGTACCGAATACAGAAGTTAAACTGGCTTACGACCCAAAACTTGAAACGTCGGAATATGGATGGAGACATTGTTGCCACGACGTGACATTCACTCCAAACAAAGTGATTACGGATCACCTGGGTAAGGCGACATTCAATGTCGTGTCGAATTACGCAGGGCGTCCCATCCCTATCGTGGCGACCATTGGCGATGATTACTCTGAAAATAGAGCTTCGTTCACGCACGATTTGGAGTTTAACGGCGATCCTAAAAACGCAAAATTATCAGTCAGTTTCTACGGCCACGACGCAGTGGCCGGCGTTGATGCATATGAGATAGATGCATATTTGAGATCAGAAGTGAACCCGGGTATATCAGTAGCTAATCCCATCAAAGGTGTAAAAGTGAATTTAGAGGTTACCGATGGATGTCAATTATCAGTTGATCATCTCATCACAAGTAGCTGGGGTAGTTGCGGTAAAAGAGCGATTTTAACAACAACTAAGAAAGGACCGTATAAGTGTACTGTCACTGCGACTTATAACGGAATCAGTGCAGACACGCCCGTATATTTCGCTAGAAACGGAAGTTTTTCCCATCCTCTCTCAACTGTAGAAGTGTTGAAAAACCATGCAGAGCCTAACGGCATTGAAAAAAACACCGTACTGGTTACGTTGATGGATATACATGGGCGTCCGGCGCAAGGTGAATCATTAAGCTTCGCGTTCATGGTAAACGGTTTCTTTCCTAGCGATCCTGGATGGCGAGTCACCCCGAGAAGTGAGACAACGGATGCTAACGGAAAAATGTACATTGACTTTACTTATGTGCTCGGTCAAGGAGAGATTTCAAGTTCTGCGAGGTTTTTTGTTAATAACGAATCCTATGATCCAATGAACGGGAAATCAGTAGATCTTACTTTTATTCAAAATGGGTTTTTGACAGCTGAAATTCTGACATCTGGATCGCTGGCTGCCTGCCGACGGTAACTCCTGGCACGAAGTCAGGGCGCGAGTTACCAGCGCCGCAGATGGAAAGGGTGATCCCGTTCCATATGCGAAAGTATCAGTATCTAACAGTAGTTCGTTTATTTTTCAGCAGCGGGATGTATACACAGACATAAACGGCTATGCGACATTTCGGGTTGCGAGTACAGAACCTAGTCGGTATGGCGTGACCCTGATGTATGCAGGCAGAGGTATGTCCACTCCTCCACTCTTCTTCCATTGACTATAATGCGTACTATCAAAATTGCAGGCTAACGCTCCGGCCTGCGGTCTCCAGCTCCAGAATGGGGCTGGTTTTCTGTTTTCTTTGAGCTAGTACATAATTTCAGTGACTATGACCTGTATCAGAAACTGTTGCTCGAACTTCTGGCATGGTCTCTAATTTTTTGATCCCATGCCCGTGTGGGTGGATGCCGAACCCTGTAGTTCTGTATACAAAAAACGTATCCCTTGCTAAGTAAGGGAAAACGAGGTAATACCCATACTCTTCTCGCGTTCCGTATGGGTGAACGTGTTTTTTTATTTTTGGTTTTGTAAAAAATAGACAGAGCAACATTAACCCGAAAGAGGCGGAGGCCATCAAATTATTAGCCAGGGAGTTTCTTGGATATACCGATGATGACCTGAAAAAAGCACTGGAGACTGGTGAATTAGTGGAGGTTTCCTATGAGTGATTTACTGGATGCAATGCATGAAACCGCCAAGGGCCTGTATGATGCTGGAATTATGAATGCCACGACCATGCACAAGTTCGATGCACTATGTTTACCACCAGTAAAGGCGTTGACTCCAACGAAGATCAAGCACTTGCGCCTTAAATGCAAAGCGAGCCAGTCTGACTTTGCGGCATTTTTGAATGTTAGCCCGTCCACCGTGCAGAAATGGGAAACGGGTCAAAAGCGCCCTGATGGACCGTCGCTTAAATTATTGGATCTTGTCAAAAACAAAGGACTTTCTATTTTTGGCATGACTGGTAAAGCCCACGATTGAATAATGGCTTCTGTTGCGTCGGTCAAAGACCTGTCGATGATGGTAGAATCGTTCTACTTCTGAGCTTTGAGAAGGGGTTTTCCCCTTCTTCTTACTCAACGTCCTGCTTAATGAATTGAAAAAAGGCAGAAGGGGTTGAAAGGAGTGCCCCCCTGTGCTGTTCAGGTAAAATACCTGTGCATAACAACGCACCCAAAAAGTGCTGCACAGGCCCTAAAAAATGTTAATTCCAAAGCCTGAAAAAATCGAGATTGATTTTACCGATGCCAAGCGGTTCTGTTGCATCAATGTAACAGAACCGAGTTTAAAATGAACTCAAATTAACGCTGAATCTATTAATAGTCGTGGATGATAGCTTACTACCTGAAATTAAAGATAATTTTGATTTTTTATCAAACTATCCCCCTGTGTCAGCATAGTTGTCGCCTCTCCTGAATTTAGAAACCTAAACAGGGGGCGGCCAATGAGTAATCAATGGCCCGCTATTCAGAAGAGTTCAAAGAGTCCATCATTCAGAAGATGATGCC
>NZ_JAHHPP010000118.1 GCF_024606265.1 Endozoicomonas sp. SESOKO1 | reverse complement strand
TGCAGCAGCGCCTGTGGCAACGGCGTTGTCTTCCCGAAATGTAACCGCCAAAGCCATGGTCACCAATGCCTCGATCACCGAATCCCCGACTACCGATGCCCCGGCCACCGAAGCCCTGACTACCGAATCCCCGACCACCGAAGCCCCGACCACCGAAGCCCCGATCTTTAGATCAGAAGATGAGAAACTCTTGAACTCCCTTTGCAAGGCTCCCAACTGCGCTTTTTATGCAATAAGCGCTGAATGCACAGGAAATCGCCGGGTTAGACCGATATGTTGTTTCAAATTCACCCCATATTGGCGCAGCTGGGCAAACGGAGAAACCGTCGATTGGAGTTTCCCTATCGTTACACGATTGACATGCGCCTCATCACCATCACGATGCACCAATAATTCTTCATTAGCCATTGGCGCAGATCCTGTTGGCAAAGATGTTAGTGGATTTACCTATAATACAGTAGATGAACTTTGCCAATCCAAAGGATGGGGTAAAGCTATTTACAGAATCCGCTGATACCCGTACTCCCTGATTGTCAGGGCAGCCATCGTGCCGAATCCGGCAAGTTCGTTTTCCAGCCGAAAACATAGGTAAACATTAACATCCCCATCTCCGATTTTTCCACACGCCCCTGGCGAGGCTGCGCCCCTTCGAACCCGCTAAAAGTAAAAAGAAAAAAAAGACAGGCCCGTGCTGGAGGCCACCATCACTGTACTCAAGTCAAAAGACGAAAAGCCCGCTGGCTGCAGCAAGTGGCCGATGCCCGACTCAGCATCTTTTTTATATAAAACACTGGATTTGTATCATGCTCTGTAAGGGTATGTCTTTATAGCCATTGAGCCTAATGGTTCTGCGGGCTTTCATGATTTTCCACTACTAAAGGATTACAAACAGTAACCGGCCATAATGTCGCTTCTACTACGTGAACTTTTTACTGATCCACGGATCTACAAAACATGTGTGATGCCAGCTACCAAAGTTTTAAATCAGGAGTGTTATTATGGATCGAGCATGTTGTTCAAATATTGAGCTTCATAATTACGCACAAGCTCCACAAAACGATACTGAATCGGGTGTAAGGCAGGATGGTCGAAGTTGTGGGACCAGGGCGTTTAAATGGATTGTCCGTCACCCTTTTCTGACA
>NZ_JAHHPP010000009.1 GCF_024606265.1 Endozoicomonas sp. SESOKO1 | reverse complement strand
CCCCATTTGTTGAATAATGAAGCCCACCAACAGTTGCAACATTTCGAGACTCAATCACACGGCTTTAGTACCTGCTGTCTACGCTTCACAACCAGCGTTACCACTGGCTATGCAAGACTCGCTTCCGGCTGATGGCTAGTCTTTGCCGGGCAGGAGTTGAACCTGCTGGATTTCAATGAATGATTTCAGCTCATAAGAACCTCCCACATCCTCAGGCTTCGCCTGTCGCAATCAACATAGTTGTCGCCTCAACTCAGGCGACTTTACTTAGTTGCCCGTCGCAAGACTTATCAGGGTTCAGCCAGACTTCATCTACCAGATCCCAGTTCCTGGTTTCACGCGTACCCCAGCGTTCAGGGTGACGCTCCTTTGCAAGTGCATAAACGACTTTCCGGTTATCCATCAGGGCCTTTATTTCTCCTCGATGCCTTTGGCCGGGCGTCAGGAACTTAAGACCACTGTGCCGGTGTTCTTCGTTATACCACTGGGTAAAGCCATGCACCCAATGTCGGGCAGCATCCAGATCAGCAAACGGCTTTGACGGATAGCCCGGCCGATACTTCAGCGTTCTGAAGATCGCTTCGGCGTAAGGGTTGTCATCGCTGACTCTCGGGCGACTGAATGACGTCACAACACCCAGGCGCTGCAAGGTGGATAACATGGTGCCACCTTTCATGGCACTACCATTATCCGAGTGCAATACCAACGGCCTGTCCTGCGCCGAAATACCGTGACGCAGGCATGCTTTGCTGATCATATCAGCCGCATACTCTGCAGATTCATGCTCATGAACTTCCCAAGAAACAACCATACGACTGTATATGTCTATTACCAGATACAGGTAGAAGAACTGACCACGTACCGGCGAGCGCAATGGAATAAGACACGGGGCGTAGTCGAACTATTTCCCCGCATCTCTTCCCCGAACCGTACGTGCACCTTTCAGCGCATACGGCTCTCCACTCAACAGTGGCTGACAGCCATTGCAACATCTCCATATTTTGATGTGACGGTTTTACGGTCATCATCCCTGAGGTAGGGATTGCATTCCGGTAATCGGAAGCGAAAGGGTCTCTTGGTACTGCTGACTAATCGAAACAGACTGGCGCCACACAAGTTTCCATTGTCTGTTCTTCCAAACAATACCCATGTTCTGGCTTTGCCTGCTTCGGGATGCTTACACCATTTCCGCATGATTGACTTCATGCTGCAACGGTATTTACGAGCCAGCCAGTGACCCAGCTTCCAGAATACTGCCCTGTCCACTTTGTTGTAGACCATTGCCGTATTATCGGTAAATTGGTAGAAATGTGACCAACCCTTCAGTTTGCGGTTGATGAACTCCACCATGTCGATCTTACTTTTGCTGTAATTACTCGACAGCTCTTTGGTCAGTTTCGCAATGAAGTTTCTGGTCTTATCCTTGGGAATGGATGTCGATATCCGCATTTCTCCTTTACGGTTGCGTTTCCGAATAATCCGGTGCCCGAGGAATACAAAGCCGTCGTTGATGTGAGTAATATAGGTTTTCTCCACATTCAACGTCAGTTTCAGCTTATCTTCCAGTACTTCACAACATTCATCCTTTATGGCTTCGGCTTGTGCTTTGGTGCCTTTTACAATCACCACAAAATCATCCGCATATCGACAATAAGAAACCGATGGTTGCCATTGTCGATCCTCTTGCAGAGCAATAGGACGATTGATCTTAATAGTATGATTCCAGTACCAACGATCCTTACGCGCCTTGGGACTAAGATATCGCTGCTCCAGATACTGATCGAACTCATGGAGCATGATATTCGCCAGCAATGGAGAGACAACTCCGCCTTGTGGCACCCCTTCGCTGGTTGCACAGAAAAGCATCTTATCGATATGGCCTGCCTTGATAAAACGCCAAAGCAAGGTCAGGAAGCGTTGATCCCTGATCCGCTTGCGAACGCCTTTCATCAGTAGGCGATGATGCACAGTATCAAAGTAGCTGGAGAGATCGCCTTCTATCACCCAGCGCCCGCTGGTGTGAGTGCCATCCTCCAATTGAAGCTTAACAGTACGAATCGCATGGTGAACACTGCGTTCTGGCCTGAAGCCATAGGATAGACGGTGGAAGTCGCTTTCCCAGATAGGATCCATGACCATCAGCATGGCTCTTTGCACAATGCGATCCCTGAGGGTAGGAATCCCCAAGGGTCTCATTTTGCCATTAGCTTTCGGGATATAGACCCGCAGAGCTGGCAAAGGTTGATAGGTTCCATTCAGTAACTGTTCACGAATGGCCAGAATAAGCTGAGGGAGACGACCTTCAAGCGATATCTTCGTCATGCCGTCAACCCCTGGCGTATGAGCACCAGATGAGGCCAGTGTGATACGAGCGGCTTCCTGCAGCCAAATCGGTTCAGCAATTAATCGTAAGAGACGGTCAAACCGTCGACTTTCATCCTTGGTTGCCCATGTTGCTAACTTGCATTGCATTTCTCTGATTATCAAAGGTCTTCACCTCGTTCTCTTAAAGAGGGTCAGATAATTTGCCCTGCAAATCTGCTGAGCTGTTCCCCTTTGCCATGTAATGGGCTTTCCCCATCTCGGACTACTACGGGAACTCTGCCGGCCTGTTCATCATGGGAGCCATACTTCCTTAACATCTGAACAGACCTTCCTCGGTAGATTTACCTGGACTCAAACGTGTCGGGGAGGCTGCCGGTCGCAGTCTTTACCCTTGCTTGCCGCAAGTCGATACAAAGCTTATGGACTGGTTGAGTGAACTCCATAAGACCACTGTTACCAGCCTATTTGTCTGGCTCAGATTGCAGCATCAGCGCTACCTATGCTTCTGCTGTCTTTGTATTCCACCTGTTAAGCCGTGTAGGAGGAGGCGACATTTCAACCCACAGATGCGGATTAACCGGTTCGTGTTCCTCAACCTTCCGACACTCAGTCTTGAGAACCATCTTGGCGTAACGGCTTCGCCTCAGTTCCCGTTGTCAGCGAGTTACATCACCCTGCCAGTGTGCGGCAGGTCACTGTCGCTCAGACTCATGTCTCCCCTCAACGGGAAACAGCTGCTATGTTGTTCTTCCTGAACGGTGCATAACAGATTCCAGATAAACTCGTGATCCGGTGACTGGCTTCTTGCCAGCTCCGGATTCCGAGCACACGATAGGTAATATCCCATGACCAAACCTGGTTTGGACCCGTTGCGCAGTATGATGTCGGCTTCCGTCGGGAAGGCTTGCCTGAGCGCCCACGATGATGTTGCTGCCCGTGTTTATGCAGCACCCGGTAGTATGTTCTTTCAGACCCAAGGTACTCACCTTCATCGAGCAATACAGGGACAATCTGGCTCGGTGGCAAGCTCTTAAAACGATCACTGTTGCATTTATCCAGAATGGCCTGCTCCTCCGCTTCAGAGAGCTTGTTTACTGGTTCAGGACGCTGTGCGCCCGGTCTTTTGTCAGACAGAATAAGATCACCGTCTTTCCAGCGCTGTACCGTTCTGGCACTCAGGCCTATGGTTTCACAGGCTTTCGATTGACGAGCACCGGCGTCTATAGCCTCTTGGATAAGGCCGGTCAGGTATTGTCGATCTGGGAGAGAGGTCAGTCGTCCTCTGATGTTCCCCAGATCTCCCGGACCTTTTTTGAGAGAACCAGCAAGGCAGCAGTTTCTGCTAACGCCTTGTCCTTGCGATTGAGTTCACGCTCCAGTTTTTTTATGGTCTGCTTGTCTCTTTTGTGCTCATCAGACAATGCTTTACGGCGCACTGGCTGGCTTTCAGGCTGAGCTGAAACACCATGGATAAAATCGGTTTTCCATTGCAGGATCTGCTCAGCAAAGAGGCCTTTTTTACGACAGTAGGCAGCCATCTCTGCTTCGTTAAGCGCTGCAGTTTCAATGATAACAGCCAGCTTGTTTTCAGCATTCCACTGGTCGGGTTTTTTTCCATCGCCTGGCACAGGCACTCCTTTTGATACAGCATTTTTTCGCCAAGTGTACAGAGTCACATCAGAGATCCCAGTCTCAAGTACTAGCTGTGAAACAGGCACATTGTTGGGCGGCATCATCTTCTGAATGATGGACTCTTTGAACTCTTCTGAATAGCGGGCCATTG
>NZ_JAHHPP010000117.1 GCF_024606265.1 Endozoicomonas sp. SESOKO1 | reverse complement strand
TCGGCTTTCCTGCAGCAGCTCAACCGGCAGCGAATACAACCGGATGCTGCCTGGCAAACCGATGACCTGCTGAATATGGCCATCGCCATGGTCACCAATCAGGAGCAACCGACCCGCTGCACCGAGGAGTTTCTGCTCGAAGTGTTGTTCTCGCCCAGACTGGGGGTTGAACATGAGCGCACCGGCAATATTTTCGACAGCGATGGACGGGTCCGGGGTACCGATGGTGGTGCCATCTTCTTTGGCGGGGAGCAAACCCAACCGAGCCAGTCAGGCCCGGCCAGAGATCTTGGCAAGTGCATGCTGAACGCCATGGCAGACCGTCAACTGGAACAATTGACTGCAGCATCCCGGACGGCTGACTCCGGCCCGTTACTCAGTGGCGCACTGCGCGATGCCATTGTTGACCGGGCCAGCCAGTTTCAGGAACTGCAAAGGAGAGTGGTGCATACCCGGCATTCGATGGGGTTGTCAAGCAAGCTGCCAGACTGGCTGGGGGCCAGCAGTGGCAACTACAGTAGCCGCCGCGACCAGCTGTGCCAACGCCTGGAACAACGACTGACTCCGGTCACCAGCCCAGGGGCTGTTCGGGCGGGTGATACCTGCCTCAGCCAGCTGGAAGCGGGTGATTATGGTTCGGCCCGGTCATCCTTCTTCGCGCTGTCGGACCAGCAACAGCAACAGGCCATCCAGTCACTGACAAGGATGCCCGACTGCTTTGGACTGGAACTCCAGTGGGATGATCCGGCACCCAGAGACAGCCAGAGTGCCTGGCAGCGCTTCACTGCCCTGTACGACAGCAAGATGGGGGTCCAGGAAGAGGCGATGAACCGCCTGAAGCTGATGTCGATGGTCAATGCTGGCAAGGTGACCAGGCAATACGACGAGGCGCAACAACTGGTGGCACACATTATTGACCTGCTGCCAACCCGGGACAATGCCAGCCAGCGATCCTGCCAGGAGGCCGCAGAGTGCGCCCGGCCGCCAGTGTTCCAGCAGCACCAGTACGACCGGGACACAATAACCGACATGCTCAGTGCTTATAAAACCATCAAGGCAGAAGTTGCCGACCAGTTGCCACAGTATTTTATCGACCACAATCTGGACAGTGA
>NZ_JAHHPP010000116.1 GCF_024606265.1 Endozoicomonas sp. SESOKO1 | reverse complement strand
ACCAGGAATACCGTTGTAAACCTCGTCCAGGAACTTGCGCAGTTCTGCCATGCTCTGTTGAGCTTCCAGCATGCGGTTGATCTTGACGCCAAGGCCCTTGGCCGCAGCACCCAGGTGAGTCTCAAGCACCTGACCAACGTTCATACGCGACGGCACACCCAGAGGGTTCAGTACGATATCAACCGGATTACCCTCTTCATCGTGCGGCATGTCTTCTACCGGCATGATGATGGAGATAACACCCTTGTTACCGTGACGACCCGCCATCTTGTCACCAGGCTGGATACGACGCTTGATGGCCAGGTAGACCTTGACAATCTTCAGCACGCCAGGGGCCATGTCATCGCCAGTCTGGAGCTTCTTCTTCTTGTCTTCGAAGCGCTCATCCAGCTGGGCACGACGCTCTTTCAGCTGTTCTCTGGACAGATCCAGCATCTCATTGAGTGCTTCGTCTTCCATGGACAGTTTGAACCACTGCTCGTGCTCCAGGCCATCCAGATAGCTGTCGCTGATCCGGTCACCCTTGCCAAGACCCGGTGCGCGAACCACCGGTTGGTCACGCAGGGCACCGCGCAGACGGGCGAAGGTGTCTTGCTCTACCACACGGAACTCTTCATTCAGGTCCTTGCGGTACTCATCCAGCTGCGCCTTTTCAATGGAAAGTGCACGGGAGTCCTTCTCTACACCATCACGGGTAAAGACCTGAACGTCAATAACAGTACCTTTGACACTGGTCGGCACACGCAGAGAGGTATCCTTAACATCGGATGCCTTCTCACCGAAGATGGCACGCAGCAGTTTCTCTTCCGGCGTCAGCTGGGTTTCACCTTTTGGTGTCACCTTACCCACCAGAATGTCACCAGCGCCCACTTCTGCACCTACATAAACAATACCGGCTTCATCCAGCTTGTTCAGGGCAGACTCACCAACGTTGGGAATATCGCCAGTGATCTCTTCGGCACCGAGCTTGGTGTCACGGGCAACACAGGTCAGTTCCTGGATATGGATCGTAGTAAAGCGGTCTTCCTGAACAACACGCTCAGAGATGAGGATGGAGTCCTCAAAGTTGTAACCGTTCCAGGGCATGAACGCGACGCGCATGTTCTGACCCAGCGCCAGTTCACCCATGTCCACAGACGGACCATCCGCCATGATGTCGCCACGGGCAATCTGATCGCCAGCCTTAACCAGGGAACGCTGGTTAATACAGGTGTTCTGATTAGAACGGGTGTACTTAGTCAGGTTGTAGATATCAACACCGGCCTCACCTGGCTGCACTTCATCATCGTTCACACGAACCACGATACGGGCAGCGTCAACGGTATCGATCACACCGCCACGACGGGCAACCACACAGACACCGGAGTCGGAAGCCACGTTACGCTCCATACCGGTACCCACCAGAGGCTTCTCTGCTCTCAGGGTTGGTACGGCCTGACGTTGCATGTTCGATCCCATCAAGGCACGGTTAGCGTCGTCGTGCTCAAGGAATGGAATCAGAGAGGCCGCAACCGATACCATCTGCTTGGTGGACACGTCCATATACTGGACTTTATCCGGGCTCATCAGGGTGGCTTCACCACGGTAACGCACAACTACCAGTTCATCGGTCAGCTGTTTGTTCTCATCCATGGCAGCAGATGCCTGGGCGATAACGTATTCACCTTCTTCGATAGCAGACAGGTAATCCACGTCATCAGTGACCTGGCCATCAACAACGCGACGGTACGGCGCTTCCAGGAAGCCATAGTCGTTGGTACGGGCATAGGTTGCCAGCGAGTTGATCAGACCGATGTTTGGACCTTCAGGCGTCTCGATCGGGCAGACACGACCGTAGTGAGTCGCGTGTACGTCACGCACCTCGAAGCCGGCACGTTCACGGGTCAGACCACCCGGGCCCAACGCAGATACACGACGCTTGTGAGTAATCTCGGACAGCGGGTTGTTCTGGTCCATAAACTGGGACAGCTGGCTGGAACCGAAGAATTCCTTGATTGCCGCCGCTACCGGTTTGGCATTGATC